>NZ_GL987988.1:143370-496125 GCF_000158195.2 Fusobacterium mortiferum ATCC 9817 | reverse complement strand
AGATACAAGTCTTTATAAAAAAGATACAAGATTTTTCTTTGACGTTGCTAAAAATGATTTAAATAATAATGTTTCTGCTATCAAATATATTGGGAGATATTTATCTCGCGCTCCTATCGCTGAATATAAAATACTAGATTTTTCTGACAATAAAGTTACCTTCTATTATGAAGATCTTTCTAATAATAAAGAAAAAGTTGAAGTTACTATGGAAGTAGAAGAATTTCATATTTTAATATATCAAAAGGCTCCATTTGTTGGAAAGAATATTGTTGGTAGCGCTGATTAAAATCAGCTTTTTTGTGTTACAAAAATATTTATTTTTTCTTATTTTATTAAACTTCTAATAGAAATATTAACTAATTCCTTATTTTTCTCTTAAAAAGTCAAATTATAATTTCCTTATATATAAAAAAGATTGACTTCTACCTTTTAAAAGTCAATCTTTTATTAAATAATATTTATATCTTTAAAAAGTTTTATTTCTTCACCCTAATTGCGAGTTTATAAATATTTTCTTTTATATTTATTATCTCTGTTTCAAATAAAATATATACTTTTTCATCTAAAATTGATATTTTATTTTCTTTTATCCTACTTAAAAGTTCTAAAAGAACTTTTCTTCCTTCTTCGCCATCAAAATGCCCAATTGAAGATATTGTAGCATAATCTCCACTATTAATAACAATCTCCTCTTCATTATTTTTTTGATCTAAAACCACATAAATTTTCCCTGTTATCTCTTTATTTCCTAAATCTTTAAAATCTTTTTTTACAATATTTAATCTTATATTTTCCTCATATTCATCTATTTTTCTTAGAAATTCTTCTGGCATAAAACATTCTTCCGAGACTTTAATTTCATCTATTATTTTAGTTCTATAAATATTATCAAAATACTCTATTCTTGGAGTATAAAAAAATTTTTTCTCTTCTTTTAGCTAAACTTATTTTTTTTAATAAAACTATTTGTTTTTCTGAATAATATCTATAGCCATTTTCTTTCCTTATTTCAAGGGAAATTATATCATTTTTATCATAATATCTTAATTTTGAAGTTGAAATATTTAAAATTTTTGCAACTTCACCTATTGAATAAAAATTTTTCATATTACTTTCTCCATTATTTTTTATATTCTTTCTATTTTTTCAGCTATTAATCTTGATTATAATATAAAATTACTAACTTTACAATATCTTTAACAAAATATACACTTACAAAATATTTTTAACAGTTATTTTTTCTTTCATCTCTATAAATTTCAGTTAAAAATGTAGTTTTAACAAAAAAAATGTACTATTTTTTTATAAAAATATACTTGACTTTTTTGGTATAGAGTAATATAATCAGAATATAAAGATAAGTAGTTTAATCTAGTTTAAAATAAATTAAAATGCAAGATAAGAGGGGGTAGTACAATGCTTTTTAAAACAACTGATATTCATGAGGAGTTACGTAAAAAAGTTAGAGAATTTGCTGAATCTGAAGTTAAACCAATAGCTTTTATGTTAGATCAAAATAATGAATTTCCTACTGATGCTATTAAAAAATTTGGAGAGATGGGTCTTATGGGTATACCTTATCCTAAAGAGTATGGTGGAGCAGGTATGGATACTCTTAGCTATGCTATTGCTGTAGAAGAGTTATCAAGAGTTGATGGTGGAACTGGGGTTATTCTATCAGCACATGTATCTCTTGGAGCTTATCCTATATATGCCTTTGGTACTGAAGAGCAAAAACAAAAATATCTTGTTCCTCTAGCTAAGGGAGAAAAACTTGGAGCCTTTGGACTTACAGAGCCAAATGCTGGTAGTGATGCTGGTGGAACTGAAACAACTGCTGAATTAGTTGGAGATTATTATATATTAAATGGCGGAAAAATATTTATAACTAATGCTGATAAAGCTGATACATATGTAGTATTTGCTGTTACTACTCCTGATATAGGAACTAGAGGAATTAGTGCTTTTATTGTTGAGAAAGGTTGGGAAGGATTTACGTTTGGGGACCACTATGATAAGATGGGAATCCGTTCATCATCAACTGCTGAATTAATTTTTAACAATGTAAAAGTACCTAAAGAAAACCTTCTAGGAAAAGAGGGAGAAGGATTTAAAATAGCAATGTCTACACTTGATGGTGGTAGAATTGGAATAGCTTCTCAAGCTCTTGGAATTGCTCAAGGAGCTTATGAGCATGCTCTTGAATATGCAAAAGAGAGAGTACAATTTGGTAAACCAATAGCTCAACAGCAAATTATATCTTTTAAATTAGCTGATATGGCTACAAAATTAAGAGCAGCAAGATTCTTAGTATATAGTGCTGCTGAACTAAAAGAGAATCACGAACCTTTTGGAATGGAGTCAGCTATGGCAAAACAATATGCTTCTGATATCTGTCTTGAAGTTGTAAATGATGCTCTACAAATCTTTGGAGGTTCTGGATACTTAAAGGGAATGGAGGTAGAGCGTGCTTATAGAGATGCAAAAATCTGTACTATATATGAGGGAACAAATGAAATTCAAAGAGTAGTTATAGCTTCTCATATTATTGGTAAGATGCCTAAGAGTGAAAGTAAAAAGAAAAAAGATAAGGCTAAAGGTGGAGTTACTGGACCACGTAAAAATATGATTTTCAAAGATGGAACTATGGAAGAAAAAGTTAATGCTTTAGTTGAAAATCTAAAAAATGATGGATATGACTTTACTGTTGGAATCCCTGCTGATACTCCTATCCCATTAGCTGAACGTGTAGTAAGTGCTGGTAAAGGAATTGGAGCAAAGGAAAATATGAAACTTATTGAAAATTTAGCTTATCAAGCTGGAGCTGCTATCGGTTCATCAAGACCAGTTGCTGAAACTCTAAGATATGTTCCTCTTAATCGTTATGTTGGAATGTCTGGACAAAAATTTAATGGAAATCTTTATATAGCTTGTGGAATATCTGGAGCTGGACAACATTTAAAAGGAATAAAAGATGCTACTACTATCGTAGCTATCAACAATAATCCTAATGCTCCTATATTTAAAAATGCTGACTATGGAATAGTTGGAGACGTAAAAGAGATTTTACCTCTACTTACTCAAGCTTTAGATAATGGAGAAGAGAAAAAACCTGCTCCTCCTATGAAAAAAATGAAGAGAGTAGTTCCTAAACCTACTAGACCATCATCTTGGAAGAGATATGTTTGTGGAGGTTGTGGATATGAATATGACCCTGCAATAGGAGATGAGGAAAATGAAATCCCTGAAGGAACACTATTTGAAAAATTACCAGAAGAATGGATTTGTCCAGATTGTGGAGAAGAGAAAACTGCTTTTATTGAGATAGAGGATTAATAGGAGGAAGATAGTATGCATAACGTTAGAAAGATAACTGAAGATTTATATTGGGTAGGAGGAGATGAACATCGTCTACACCTATTTGAAAATGTACACCCTATAGCTAGAGGTGTTTCTTACAACTCATATCTTTTATTAGATAAAAAAACTGTTCTATTTGATACTGTAGATTGGGCAATAGGGCGTCAATTTATAGAGAATATTAAGCATGTATTAAAAGATAGAAAACTTGACTATATGGTAATCAACCATATGGAACCAGACCATGCTGCTATGATTCAAGAGGTAGTTATGCACTATCCAGAAGTTAGAATCATTAGCTCTGAAAAAGCTTTCTATTTTATGAATCAATTTGGTTTCCATATTGATCCAGAAAAATGTGAAACAGTAGTAGAAGGAGATACAAAATCTTTTGGAAAGCATAAGATACTATTTGTAGCTGCTCCTATGGTACACTGGCCAGAAGCTATGGTAAGTTTTGATTTAACAAATGGTGTTTTATTCAGTGCTGATGCCTTTGGAAGCTTTGGAGCATTAGACGGAAAACTATTCAATGATGAAGTAAACTTTGATAGAGATTGGATAAATGATGCTAGAAGATATTATACTAATATAGTTGGTAAGTATGGACCTCATGTACAAGCTCTACTTAAAAAAGCTGGTGGAATAGATATAAAAATGATTTGTCCTCTTCATGGTCCTGTATGGAGAAATGACTTTGAATATCTTTTAGATAAATATAATAGATGGAGTAAATATATTCCAGAGGAAAAAGGAGTTATGATAGTATATGCTTCTATGTATGGAAATACTGAAAATGCTGCCTCTGTACTTGCTAGAAAACTTGTAGAAAAAGGAATGACAAATGTTCATATGTATGATGTATCAAAGGTACATGTTTCTGAACTTATAGCTGAAACTTTTAGATACAGTCATATAGTATTTGCTTCTGTTACTTATAATCTTGGAATCTATCCTCCTATGCACAATTACTTAATGGATATGAAAGCTCTAAATGTTCAAAAGAGAACTGTAGCAGTAGTTGAAAATGGTTCTTGGGCTTGTAAAGTTGGAAGCTTAATGGTTCAAGCTCTTGAAGAGATGAAAGATATGAATATCTTAAATGAAAAAGTTACTCTTACTTCTTCTATGACAGAAGATAACCATATTGAAATGGATTCATTAGTTGATGCTATCTTAGATTCTATGAAAGATAAATAATTATTTCAAAGGAGAGGTTTCCCTCTCCTTTTATCTTTTAAATATCAGATAGTTTCCTAATGCAAGTGGTGCTATCTCATAGATATTTTCATAAAATTTAGATCTTTTTATCTGATAATTTTGCTCATCTAAAGTTATTTTTCCTATCTCACTGAGCAAAGAATTAAATATATATTCATTTTGAAAAAATTCTCCATATAAAATTATCTTTTCTGGATTGATTACAGAGATTATCATATCAATAGCATAAGCTATATATTGTATAGCTTCTCCAGTAACTGATAGAGATAACATATCTCTTTCATCTACCCCATTTAACACATCTTTTATTTCCAATTTTTTCCCTTCATCTAATATTTTTTTCAAAGAACTATACTGATTATTTATTCTAATTTGGGTCATAATTTTTTTTATAATTGCTCTATTGGATACCTCTGTTTCTAAACAACCTCTTTTTCCACAAGAACACTTTTCCAAACTATTTCTCTTCACTACCATATGTCCTAATTCTCCAGACATGGAACCATATCCATGATAGAGCATATCATTTAGATAGATACTTCCTCCTACACCCTCTTCTACATTGAGAACAACAAAGTTATAGTTTTTCTTGCATTCTCCAAAAACTTTTTCAACTAAAGCCATTGCTCTTACATCATTTTCTATATATACTTTCTTTTTGAATTTTTTCTGAAATCTATCTACTATCGGAATATTTTTAGTATTATAGTGAGGTGAGAAAATAGATATTCCCTTTTCTCCATCTACAAGTCCATTCATAACAACAGATATCACTTTTATTTTTTTATTTTTCTTAAGTTCCTTCTCTATAATTTTCTCTGTTTCCTCTATTATTTCTACACCTAAATCTCCAAGCCTATATCTTCTAGTTGAAAATATACTCCCATCAATATCTCCACAAGTTATCTGTACAAAAGTTGGAGCAAAATATACTCCTAATACCTGCCCTATCTTCTCCTTATTTATATTCAAAAGAGATGGCCTTCTTCCTCCAGTTGACTCTCCCTCTCTTTCCTCAATAATAATTTTTTTCTCTAAAAATTCATTGATTATTTTTCCCACTGCTGCTGGTGTGATGTCAAACTCTCTTGAGATATCAATTCTTGATATCCCAGCCCTTTCTTTTATCAATTCCAATATTTTTAATTTTATATTCTCCTTCTTCAAAATATTTCCCCCTTTACCTCTTTTATATATTTTACTCCATTTTTTATTAAATTGCCAAACTTATTTTAAAAAGTAAAAAAAGTTTTAAGTTTTTTTATTTTTTTCTCTTGATTATATATAAAAATATTATATACTAATGGTAGATAAATAGAATAAATTAGTCGGAGGTCAAACATGATACAAGATTTAATAAAAGAATTTAAAAAAGTTTTTAACTATGAAGGAAAGGTAGAAACATTCTTCTCTCCTGGTAGGGTAAATCTTATTGGAGAACATACTGACTACAATGGTGGTTTTGTTTTCCCATGTGCTCTTGATTTTGGTACTTATGGAATTGCAGTAAAAAGAGATGACAATAAATTTAGAATGTATTCATTAAACTTTGTAAAAGAGGGAGTAAAAGAGTTTACTTTAGATGAATTAGTAAATAAAAAAGAGGATAACTGGGCTAACTATCCAAAAGGAGTTATCAAAACTTTCATAGATGCTGGATACAAAATTGATTCTGGATTTGACATCCTAATCAATGGAACTATTCCTAATGGAGCTGGACTTTCTTCATCTGCTTCACTAGAACTTTTAACAGCTGTTGTTTTAAAAGATTTCTTTAAATTAGATGTAGATATGGTAGAGATGGTAAAATTATCTCAAAAAGCTGAAAATCAATTTATCGGAGTAAATTGTGGAATTATGGACCAATTTGCTATTGGTATGGGTAAAAAAGATAATGCTATTCTACTTGATTGTAACTCTTTAAATTATCAATATGCCCCTATATCTTTAAATGGAGCTTCAGTAGTTATAGCTAATACTAACAAAAAAAGAGGACTTGCTGATTCTAAATATAATGAAAGAAGAGCTTCTTGTGAGGCTGCTGTAAAAGTTTTAAATGAAAATGGAATAAACATAAAATATTTAGGAGAACTTTCAGTAGAAAAATTTAACGAAGTAAAACATTTCATAACTGATGAAGAGCAATTAAAGAGAGCTACTCATGCTGTAACTGAAAATGCAAGAACAGTTGAGGCAGTACAAAAATTAAAAGAGGGAGATATCAAAGCTTTTGGAGAACTTATGAATCAATCTCATATCTCTTTAAGAGATGACTATGAAGTTACTGGATTTGAACTTGACTCTTTAGTAGAAGCTGCTTGGGAAGCTGAAGGAGTAATCGGAGCTCGTATGACTGGAGCTGGATTTGGTGGTTGTACAGTAAGTATAGTTAAAGATGAAAATATAGATGCTTTCATTAAATCTGTAGGAGAAAAATATACAGCTAAAACAGGACTTGTAGCTGATTTCTATGTTGCTAAAATTGGAGATGGAAGCAGAAAGTTAGGTGAATTTTAATGAGTATATTTAAAGATATAAAACTTTTACTTGCCTTTGGATTAAAAAATGGACTAATAGGAAAGTATGATAAAATAATTGCTAGAAACGAAATACTACACCTTTTAAGATTAGATGATTGGGAAAATGTGGAATATAAAGAGGAAGAGATTCCTGAATATCCAACAGAAATTTTAAACAGAATATGTGATTATGCAGTAGAAAAAGGTATCATAGAGGATACAATTACTATGAGAGACCTTTTTGATACAGAGATTATGGGAAAATTAACTCCTACTGCTACTCAAATAATAGAAAAATTTGAAAAGATCTCTCAAGAAAAAGGAATAGAAGAAGCTACTAATTTCTATTATGACTTTGCTCAAAAATCTAACTATATCAGAACTGATAGAATAGCAAAAAATATGCATTGGTATTCAGCTACTGAATATGGTGATATGGAAATAACAGTAAATCTTTCTAAACCTGAAAAAGATCCTAGAGATATAGCAAAAGAGAGATTAATGCCACAGTCTTCATACCCAAAATGCCTACTTTGTTATGAGAATGTGGGATACTCTGGTAGGGTAAATCATCCTGCACGTCAAAATCACAGAGTTATTCCACTAACTCTAGCAAGTGAGCCTTGGTTTATTCAATATTCTCCATATGTATATTACAATGAGCATGCCATTGTATTTTCTGGAGAGCATAGACCTATGAAAATTACTAAGGAAGCCCTTGATAGACTTACAAGTTTTACTGAACAGCTTCCTCACTACTTCCTAGGTTCAAATGCAGATTTACCAATAGTTGGAGGATCTATATTAAGTCATGACCACTATCAAGGTGGACACCACGAATTCCCTATGGCTAAAGCTATGGTAGAAAAAAATATTACTTTCAAAGGTTATGAAGATATCACAGCTGGAATTGTAAAATGGCCTATGTCTGTAATTAGAATTAATGGAAAAGATAGATTAAAACTTGTAGAGTTGGCTGATAAAATTTTAAAAGCTTGGAGAGAGTATAGTGATGAGTCACTTGGAATATTTGCTTATACTAATGATGCTCCGCATAATACAGTTACTCCAATAGCTAGAAGAAGAGGAGAAAACTTTGAACTAGATTTAGTTCTTAGAAATAATAGAACAAGTGAAGAACACCCACTTGGAATCTTCCATCCTCATGCTGATGTTCATAATATTAAAAAAGAAAATATAGGACTTATTGAGGTAATGGGACTTGCTGTATTACCTGGAAGATTAAAAGAGGAATTAGAAATTTTAAGTAAATATATAGTTGAACCTGACTATGAAGATAAGATTAAAAATGATAATAAAGTAGAAAAACATTTAGAGTGGATAAAAAATATTATGAAAAAACATGAAAATATATCTTCTCAAAATGCTCATGATATATTAAAATCTGAAGTAGGAATTACTTTCTCAAGAATTCTTGAAGATGCTGGAGTATATAAAAGAGATGAGAAAGGACAAGCTGGTTTAATAAAATTTGTTGACCATGTAAATAGTATTTAAAATTTAAGGAGGCTATAAAAATGGCAGTATTAGTATGTGGAGGAGCTGGTTACATAGGAAGCCACGTAACTAGAGCTTTAATAGATAGTGGAGAAGAGGTTGTAGTATTAGATAACCTTATAACAGGACATGTGGACGCTGTTCATGAAAAGGCAAAACTTGTTCTTGGAGATTTAAGAGATGAAGAATTTTTAGATAAAGTTTTTACAGATAACAAAATAGAAGGAGTCATAGACTTCGCTGCTTTCTCACTTGTTGGAGAGAGTATGACTGAACCATTAAAATATTTTGAAAACAACTTCTATGGAACTCTTTGCTTATTAAAAGCTATGAGAAAACATAATGTAAAAAATATAGTTTTCTCTTCAACAGCAGCAACTTATGGAGAGCCAGAAAATATCCCTATATTAGAAACTGACAGAACTTTCCCAACTAATCCATATGGCGAAAGTAAATTAGCAGTTGAGAAAATGATGAAATGGTGTGATGTAGCTTATGGAATAAAATTCACAGCACTTAGATATTTCAACGTTGCTGGAGCACATCCTACTGGAGAAATTGGAGAAGACCACAATCCAGAAAGCCATCTTATCCCTATAATTTTACAAGTTGCTCTTGGAAAAAGAGAGAGCATAGGAATCTATGGAGATGACTATCCTACTCCAGATGGAACTTGTATCAGAGACTATATCCATGTAATGGACTTAGCTGATGCTCACATCCTTGCTCTAAAAAGACTTTACAATGGAGGAGAAAGTGCAATATTTAACCTAGGAAATGGAGAGGGGTTCTCTGTTAAAGAGGTTATTGAAGTTACTAGAAAAGTAACTGGACACCCTATCCCTGCTGTTGTATCTCCTAGAAGAGCTGGAGACCCTGCAAAACTTGTAGCTACTTCTGAAAAAGCTATGAGAGAATTAAATTGGAAACCTAAATATAACTCACTTGAAAAAATTATAGAAACTGCTTGGAATTGGCATAAATCTCATCCAAATGGATATGAAGATTAATGAATACAACTAAATAGTAAAAAAGGTATATATCCACTCTTTCACCCTATCTCTCTTTGTGGATATATACCTTTTTTTTATTTTAATCAATTTTTTATAAAAATACACCTATTAATTTTTATATATTTTTTTATTTTTTTTGATAGTTGTGTTTTTTTATAGTTTTTTATATACTTTTAATATACAAAATAAAAGGAGAAAGATACGATGATAAACTCTAAAGAATTATTATTACATGCTCAAAAAAATGGATATGCAGTCCCTGCTTTTAATTGTCATAACTTAGAAACAATTCAAGTTATTGTTGAAACGGCTAATGAATTAAGGTCTCCCGTTATTATAGCTGGAACTCCAGGAACTTTTGATTATGCTGGAAGAGATTATATTCAATCAATTGTTGAAACTGCTGCTAAAAAATATAATATTCCCATTATTCTACACCTAGATCATCATACTAAAATAGAAGATATAGAAGCTTCTCTTAAATTAGGAACTAAGTCTGTTATGATAGATGCTTCTCATCATTCTTATGATGAAAATATTGCTATTGTTAAAAAAGTAGTTGAAATAGCTCATAAATTTGATGCTACTGTTGAAGCAGAACTTGGAATTCTAGGCGGTCAAGAAGATGATTTAGTAGTTAATGAAAAAGATAGTAAATATACTAATCCTCAACAAGCAGTAGATTTTGTAAAGAAAACAGGTATTGATTCTCTAGCAGTTGCTATTGGAACTGCTCATGGATTATATAAAGAAGAACCAAAGTTAGATTTTGAAAGATTAAAGGAAATAAGAAATTTAGTTACTATTCCTCTTGTTTTACATGGAGCTTCTGGTGTACCAGAAGAAGCAGTAAAAAAAGCTATATCATTAGGAATTACCAAAGTAAATATAGCTACTGAATTAAAAATTCCTTTCTCTTCTAAATTAAGAGAATACCTAGTTACTCATCCAGAAGAAAATGATCCTAGAAAATATATGAAGGATGCAAAAAAAGCTATGGCTGAAATAGTTAAAGAAAAAATTCTTATGTGTATGAGCCAAAACAGATATTAATTGAAGGAGGGAGATTTCAATGTTATATACTTTAACTTTAAATCCTGCCATTGACCTTTTTATTGATTTAAATGAGCTATTACCTAAAAAAGTTAATAGAAGTAACTATGATGATTATCAAGAAAATGGAAAAGGAGTAAATGTTTCAAGAATTTTACATAGACTTGGAATTGAAAATACTGCTTTGGGATTTATAGCTGGATTTACTGGCAATTTTATTAAAGATAAACTTGAAGAAAGTGGTATAAAGACAAATTTTATAGAAGTTGATGGAATTACTCGAGTAAATGTTTTTCTAAATGCAGAAACAGAATATAAAATTGTAAATAAAGGTCCTCTTATCCCAGAAGAAAAAAAAATTGAGCTTCTAAATCAGTTAAATCTTTTACAAAGTGGAGATTATCTCTTTGTATGTGGAAGTTTACCTAGAGGAATTGATGTTTCTATTTATGAAGAAATTATAAAAATCTGTAAAAATAATAATGTTAAATTAATTTTAGATACAAGTTCTAAAGAAGTTTTAGAATATTTACATCATGGAGTATATTTAATAAAACCTAATGATGAAGAATTAGCAGATTTTTTTAATATAAAACATTCATTAAGCGAAGAAGAAATAGAAATTTATGCTAAAAAGCTTATTGAAATGGGATGTGAAAAAATACTTGTTTCTCGTGGAGAATATGGAGCTATCTATTTTGATAAAAATCATACAGTTGCTGTTACTGCACCAAAAGGAGTTGTTATTAATACAGCTTGTTCTGGAGATACTTTACTTGGAACATTTATTGGAAAAAGTTATCTTGGAGAAACAATAGAAATGGCTCTTGCTTATGCTTCTGCTAGTGCTTCATCTACAGCATTTACAGAAGGAATAACAAATTTTGAAAATGTACCTGAACTTTTAAAACAAGTTAAAATAATAAAAAATATATAAAATATAAAAAGAGGTGGAATTATGAAAATATTAGGAATTACTGGATGCCCTACTGGTATCGCACATACATTTATGGCTGAAGAAGCTCTTAAAAGAGCTGCTAAAAAATTAGGAGTAGAAATTAAAGTAGAAACACATGGGCAAGCTGGAATAAAAAATAATATCACTCCTGAAGATATAAAAGAAGCTAGTGGTATAATAATTGCTGCAGATAAAAATGTGAATCCTGAGAGATTTAATGGTTGTCATGTTATAGAAGTTAGTGTAAGTCAAGGAATTAAAGATGCTGAAAAATTAATACAAGCTGTAATAGATGGTAAAGCTCCTATAAGAAAAGGAAATAAAATCGAAAATGAAGAAAAAGAATTAGAGATTGCTAAACCTACTATTGGAAAGCAAATATATAAGCATCTTATGAATGGAGTTTCTCATATGTTACCTTTTGTTGTAGGTGGAGGAATTTTAATAGCAGTCTCTTTCCTATTTGGTATTTATTCTTCTAATCCAAATGACCCTAGTTATAATGAGTTTGCGGCTCTTTTAAATAAAGCTGGAGGTTTTGGATTCCAACTTATGGTGCCTATTCTTTCAGCATATATTGCATCTTCTATTGGAGAAAGACCTGCTTATGTCCCTGGATTTGTTGGAGGTATGATGGCCAATGTAGGTGGAGCAGGATTTTTAGGTGGTATTGCTTCTGGATTCATAGCTGGTGGAATTATTTGTGTTCTAAAGAGAGTCTTTTCTAAATTACCAAAATCTTTAGAAGGACTAAAGGCTATTTTCTTATATCCTGTTTTTGGAATGTTATTTATAGCTATTATAATGAGTGTAATTGTTTCTCCAATGGAAACTGTTAATGAAGGAATGAAATCTTTCCTTGCTTCTTTCCAAAACTCTAATCCTATAGTACTTGGAATAATAGTAGGAATAATGTGTGCTTTTGATATGGGAGGACCTGTAAATAAAGCTGCATATGTTACTGGTACAGCTTTACTTGCTCAAGGAAATTATTACTTTATGGCTGGAGTTTCTGCTGCTTGTATTACACCACCATTAGTTATCTCTATTGCAACTTTATTATTTAAAAACAGATTTACAGCAGACCAAAGAAGTGCTGGATTAGCTAATATTGTTTTAGGAGCTACACACATCACAGAAGGAGCTATTCCTTTTGCTGCTGAAAAACCAATTGTAGTACTTCCTATACTAATGTTAGCCTGTGCTATTTCTGCTTCATTAACATATATTTTTGGTGTACAAGTTCCTGCTCCTCATGGTGGTTTCTTAGTATTACCAGTTGTTACTGGTGGATTTAAATGGGTTTTCTCTATACTTGTTGGTTCTACAATTGGTGGAGTTTTATATGGTATTTCTCGTAAAAATGTAGAAATTAAAAACTAAATATTATATAATAAAATAAAAAATTTAGGAGAAATTAAAATGAACTTAAAAGAATTTTTAATTGAAAAACAAATTATCGTTACAGATTTAACTACTAAACAAGACTTTTTTAAAACTATAGCTGATTTAGCTTTTGAAAATAATATTCTTTCAGATAAAGAAGAAGTAATACTTGGTCTTAACGAAAGAGAAAGTAAGGGTAGTACTGGATTATTAGATGGTTTTGCTATACCTCATGCTCAAACTCCATCTATAAAAAAAGCGGCAGTTGTAATTGTAAAGAGTACTAATAAAGTCGGATGGGAATCTTTAGATGGAGAACCTATTAATACAGCTATTTGCCTTCTTGTGCCAAAATCACAAGCTGGAACTACTCATATTGATTTTTTAACTGAAATATCAAAATTATTAATGGATGATGACTTTAGAGCTAATCTTAATAAATTAAATGATAGCCACTCTATTTATGAAGCATTTTTATCTCAATTCTAAGTTTTGATATAAAATAAAAAGTAGAAAGAGGTCATTAATATTATGGCCTCTTTTTTGTTACTGGAGGAATTATGACACTATCAACTCGAAATCTACTTATTTTAGATTTTCTAATAAAACATAAACAAAGTTCTATTAAAGAAATTGCAGAAAAATTTAATATTTCTGAAAGTTCTGCTAGATATGATCTAAAAAATATAGAAGTTTTGATTGAGAAAAAGAATGCAAATATAGAATTTTTAAGTAAGGGGAATATATATTTTAATAATTTTGAAAAAAATATTTTCGATTTTTCTCAAGATAATTTACAATATATTTTAACCTCTGAAGAGAGAGTTGAATTTTTAGAAATTTTTATATTACTCAATAATCAACCTTTTAATATTCAAAGAATTATTGAAATATTAGACATCACTAGAAATACTTTTAAAAGTGATTTTGAGAAAGTTAAGCAAAATTTCTATAAAATGGGAATTACTCTTAATAATGATGGGACTTTTTCTTTAAAAAGAGGTTCTAGTAGAACATATATTTTAATCCCTCTCAGTAGATTGATTAAAAGATTTATATTCCAAGAGGAAGTTTATTATTATCCTAACAAATTTATTTTTAATAATGCTTTCAAGCATATATCTTATGATAAAATCAATATTATTACACAATATATAAGAGAGGTTCTAGAGAGAAGTAATAAAATTTTATCTGATGAATCTTATCAAATGCTTATTGCTTATATAATTATTGTCGTAGAAACAGTAGCAAATAACTATAAATTACAAACTAATACTAATAATGAGGAGTTTTTTAAATCAAAAGAAGAATTTAAAATTCTAACCTCTAAAAAATATATTTTAGAAGAAGAATTTAAAATAAAAATAGATGAAACCGAATTAATTAGACTAACAAATTTTTTTCTTGGAAGTCAAACTTATACAAAAAAAATAGATTTTTATGAAAATTGGATTAGAAGTGAAATTTTTATTGAAAAGTTTATTAGAGATGTAAGCTCTCAACTAAAATATAATTTAACTAAAGATACAATTCTCTTTAATGGGCTTTTAAACCATTTAAAACCTGCTGTATATAGAATAAAAAATAAAATAAATCTTGAAAATTCAATCTATGAAGAACTTATTCTTAAAGAAAAAAAATTATTCGATATAGTCAAAAAAAGTATTGAAAATATACCTGAATTAAAAGAAATCTCTAATGATGAAATTGCTTACCTTGTCGTTTACTTTAAAGCTAGTATCGAAAGAATTGAACAGAATAAAAAAGTTAAGAAAAAAATCCTTATAGTATGTAATTTTGGATATGGAACATCTAGGCTATTAAGTCAAAATTTACATGAAAATTATGAAGTGGAGATAGTTGCAACTCTTCCTGTTTATGAATTAAAAAATTATAAAAATCTAGAAAATATCGACTATATTCTTACAACTACAACTTTTAATCAAAATAGTATTAATATTCCTATAATACAAGTTAATCCTATTTTGGATAAAAATGATTTTGCTCTTTTAGATTCATTGAATTTTAAAAGAAATAAAAATAAGATCTCTCTTAAAGTGCTTATAAATTTAATAAAAAACAATATTAAAGAAAATGAAATTTCTACTGTTATTAAAGCTTTAAAAGAAAATTTAGATGATTTTTTTATTGATGATTATATTCATTCGCCTATTCCTATTTTAAACCTTAAAACTTTACTTCCTGCAGAAAATATAGTAATTACAGATGAAGGCTTCAACTGGAAAAATGCTATTTGGAAACTAGGAGATTTATTCATTGAAAAAAAATTGGTATCTTCTTCTTATATTAAAGATATAATTAAAATAGTAGAAGATAATGGTGCTTATATGGTAGTTGATGAACGCTTTGGTATTTTTCATGCTAAAAATAATGATAATATTTTTCAAACTTCTTTAATGTTATTAGTATCCAAAAAACAAATTCAAATCAAAGATAAAAAAACTCATCTTATTTTAATTCTTGCTAGTAAAGATGGACATGAGCATTTACAAAGCTTAATTGAATTTAGTAAAATTTTTGAATCTAAAGAAAATATAGATAAAATTCTAAAACTTTCTTCAAATAAAAGAATTTTTGACTTTATTTCAAAAAATATTTAATAAAAAAGATAGGAGCTATTCTACTAAAAACTACAATAGCTCCTTTTTATTAATATATACTATTTATAACTTTTCCATTTAAATAATTTTTTAAATTTTCTTCTGCTATCTTCATTATATTTTGACGAGCTTCAATAGCAGCCCAAGCAATGTGAGGAGTAATATTTATTCTATCATTTTTTAATAGTTCAGAATCTTTTTGAGGTGGTTCATTTTTTAATACATCGAACCCTACTCCATATATTTTTCCAGATTTTATTGCTTCTAATAAATCAGTTTCATCTACTAAAGGTCCTCTTGAAGTATTTATTAGAATTACATCTTTTTTCATCTTCTTTATTGTCTCTTTATTTACCAATCTATAAGTTTCCTCTGTCAAAGGAAGATGTAAACTTATAACATCACTTCTTTTTAAAATCTCTTCCAATGTAACTTGATTATCAATATTTAAATTTTTTCTATCATATATTAAGATTTTCATACCAAAAACAAGTGCTATCTTTTCAACCTCTTTTCCTATATTTCCATATCCTAATATCCCTATTGTTTTTCCTTCTAAACTTATTATTGGCTTTTTCCAATAACAGAAATCTAATTTTTCACTCCATTCTCCATCTTTTACTGATTTACTATGCAATCCTACATTGTTAGTTATTTCTAAAAGATGTGCAAACACCATTTGTGCAACGACCTTTGACCCATAATTTGGAGTATTAGTAACTATAATATTTTTTTCTTTGACAGCTTCTATATCTATAATATTATATCCAGCAGCTGTAATTCCTATATATTTTAATTTAGGTAATCTTTCAACTCTTTCTCTATTAAAAGGAACTTTGTTTGTTATTATTACCTCTGCATCTTTTGACCTCTCATATACTAACTCTTCAGGAGTTCTATCATATATTTCAACCTCTCCATACTTTTTTAACCATTCCCAAGATAAATCTCCTGGATTTTCTGTATAACCATCTAATACTACTATTTTCATAATTTCTCCTTAACTAAAAAAATTCAAGAATAATTTTTTATACTAAGAAAAATAATTTTGATTTATAAAATATTTTTCTTTAATTATTCTTGAATTTTACTATATATATTTTTTATTTACAATATATTTTTTATTCTAATTAGAAATTTTTCTCAACATATTCTATAATTGCTTTAATCTCTTTTTCTTGCTTATCATTAACTTCTAAAAATGGTTTTATACTATAATCAACTAAATTTATTCCACGTAATGTCATAGCTCTTTTCATTACTGGAATAAATGGTGTTCCCACTTCATAAATTTTCATCATTCTATCTACTATTTTTTGTATTCTAGTTACTTCATCCATATCTTTTTCATTAATAGCTTTTACCCATTTTGCAAAAACTTCTGGATAAAGATTTGATAATCCTCCAATACATCCATTTCCATCTGATAACATAACATGAGCTAAGTTTTCATCATATCCTGATAAAACTACAAACTCAGGGAACTCATCTCTTACAGTTGCTAATAATCTTCTTGTGTGTCCCATTTCGCTTACAGTATCTTTAAATCCTACTATATTTTTATTTTTACGTAATAAATTTAGTGTAATTTCAGCAGTTAAATCATATCCATTTCTGTCTGGGAAGTTATACAAATAAATGTCTCCTTTTACTTGTTTTGCAACTTCATCAAAATAATATTCTATACTTTCTGGTGATAATGAAAAATAGTAAGGTCCTATTATCATAACAGCATCAGCACCTTTTTCTAATGCATAATTTGATAACTCTACTGTTTCTTCTATTGTCATACAGCTAGTTCCTATATATAATTTTACTCTTTTATTGATATAATCAGTTGCTAAATCAATTAATTCCTTTTTAGCTTCCATTGACATTGAGAAAAATTCTCCTGTACTTCCCATTATAACGATTCCATCTATTCCACCTTTTATTAAGTGTTCCCAAACATTTCTATTTGCCTGAGCATCTAGTTTTCCTTCCTTATTAAAAGCTGTTACTACTGGTGTTAAAAACATTGCTTTTTTCATAAACTTCTCCTTTATTCTACTTTATTTATTAATTCTCCTATTTTTTCTATTTTACATTTTACAATATCTTCTTTTTTTAAAAATTTAGGTGGATTATATCCTAATCCCACTCCATCTGGAGTTCCTGTTATAATAATATCTCCTGGCTCTAAAGTTATTCCATTAGATATCTCTGAAATTATTTTTGAAACATTAGACAGCATATACTTAGTATTAGAATTTTGTCTAATTTCATCATTAACTTCACTACAAATCTTTAATTCTAGTGGATGTGGAACTAATGATTTATGTAAAATTACTGGTCCCATAGTAGAATAAGTATCTATACTTTTTCCTCTATACCATTGAATATGTTCTTTTTGTAAACCTCTTGACGAAATATCATTAAATATTGAATATCCAAAAATATATTTTTCTGCCTCTTTTTCAGCTATATTTTTTCCTGCTTTTCCTATAATTACTGCTAATTCTACTTCATAATCTAGCTTCTCATCTAGATCTAACCTACTTTTAATAGATTGGTTCGTTCCTATTATTTCACTAGCTCTTTTTGAAAAATAAACAGTTTTTTCAGGAGTTTTAAATGAATTATCAAATTTCTCTTGAGTTTCTATTAAATGTTTTCTATAATTTACTCCAACACAAATAATATCATGAATTGGCTTTCTTATAGGAGAGCAAATTTCTACTTCATCAACTTTATATTTTCCAATTTCATTATCTATTTTACTTTTTATATTTTTTAATACTTTATCATCGATTTCCTCGATGAACTCAATCATTGAATCTCTTTTATTTTTGTTTGTAGTAAAAAGTTCTATAATATTTTTTTCACTTTTGTCTAATACTCCTATTTTTTCTATATTATTTACTATAAATCTTATAAATTTCATGGAAAAACTCCTTTTAAAATTTATATCTAAAAGCAGAGAAATAATATTCCCCTGCTCTTAAGATTAATTATTATACATAGTTACAAAGTCTAGCTATTGCTGTTTCTGTATATCCTAATGTTTCAGCCTTTGTTTGTTTTCCATTTGCTACTTTTAAAACTTCTTCTAATAATTCATTTCCTAATTCCTTTAGTGTTTGTGGTCCATAAATTACTGGACTTGCATCAATATCAATATTATCTTTCATATTTTCAAATGTTATTTTATTTCCTGTTATTTTTATAACTGGTGATATTGGATTTCCTGTAGGTGTTCCTCTTCCTGTTGAGAATACTATTATTTGAGCTCCTCCTGCAACCATTCCTGCTACTGAAGAAGGATCATTTCCTGGAGTGTCCATTATCACTAATCCTTTTTCAGTAACTGGTTTTCCATAATCAAATACTGCATTTACAACTGAATGTCCACCTTTATGAATACATCCTAAAGATTTTTCTTCAAGAGTTGTTATTCCACCAGCTATATTTCCTGGAGATGGATTTCCTTCTCTTACTTCTTCACCGACTAATTGAAGTGCTTTTTCATATCTGTGTACTATATCATAAATTCTTTCTTTTACTTCTTCATTTTTTGCTCTTGAAGCTAATATATGTTCTGCTCCTATAAATTCTGTTGTTTCTGATAAAATCGAAGTTGATCCTAACTCTACTAAACGATCACTTAATTCTCCAATTAATACATTAGATGCGAGACCACTAGTTGGATCTGAACCACCACATTCTGTTCCTATTATTAATTCTGAAATATCACACTCTTCTCTTTGTTGCATAGAAGCTTCTTGAGCCATTCTTCTTCCAGCACGTACTGCTCTTTCTATTGTTGTGATTGTTCCACCATTTTCTTGAATTATAAATGTTTCCATTGGTTTATTTGTTCTTTCTCTAATAGCATCTACAACTAAATCCATTTGACAATTTTCACAACCTAAAGATACTACTATGATTCCATAAACATTTGGATTTGCTGCCATTCCAGCCATTACATCCATAGTTAATTGTTGATCTCCTGCTACTTGTGAACAACCATTTTGGTTATTAAAAGTTACTGCCCCTTCAATTTGTGAAGCAATTATTCTAGTTGTATCTGAAGCACAAACACTTGCTGGTAATATAAATATTTTATTTCTGATTCCTACTTTTCCATCTGGTCTTCTATATCCTAAAAATTTCATTTTAACTTCCTCCTTAAATTTAAAGTTCTTCCCTATGACTTTCTACATTATGTACATGTACATGTTCACCCTTTTGTATATCTCTTCCAGCTATACCAATATGTTCTCCATACTTAACTACTGGCTCACCTTTTTTTATGTCTTTACTTGCTAATTTATGATAAATTTGAACATCTGTTAAAGCTTCTAAAGAAACAGTTTCATTATCTAATTTATAAGCTACCACTTCTCCTTTTTTTACTGTTTCTATTGCTACAGCTACATTATCTTTTTTATCAATTACTACAGCATTTATTTTCATTAAACTTCCTCCTTTATTTTAAAATATTTTTATTTATAAAATAACATTTTTTATTACTTTATACTAGCTTTAATTCATTTCTTCTTTTATTTTATCAAATTGTGGACAACCATATTTTTTTGCCCAATAATTTGTCATTAATGGAGCTAATATTGCTGTTACTACTACTGCTGCTGCTACCTGAGTTGTAGCTCCTCCTACATATGGAGCCCAAGCAGGATCTATTATTCCTACTGCTGCGGGTACTGCTACTGCATTTCCAGCTGTTGTTGCTACTGCCCAACCTGCATATCCAGGTCTTCTTCCTATTACTCTATCACAAAATACTATAAAAGCTCCTCCTACAAATACTGATATTAATCCTAATACTATTCCTGGAACTCCACCTTTTAAAACATTACTTAGGTTTATTCCTGCTCCTAATGTAAATCCAACAAATGGTATTAAAATATCTCCAGCTGGAGCCATAAAATCTCTCATAGATTTATCAAGATTTCCTATTATCATTCCTACAATTATAGGAATTACTGTAGCTACTAATGCCATAAATGGTACATTAGCTAGTCCTGATGCTCCTAGTGCTATTAATGTTAATAATGGTCCATCATTCAACGCTAGAAGAGCCATCGCAGCACAATCTGTAGTATCTCCATAAGTTTTCATCAATGCTAAATATACACTTCCATTACTATTAGTAACTGCACTTATTATTGCTAATGTTGTTAATCCACAAACTCCAGCAAAACCAAACATTTTTCCTACCGCTATTCCTATAGCTGCACCTATTATAAATTTAGAAACTAATAATATCCCTCCACGTTTAACAACTTTTGGCATATCTGCTAATTGCAAAGTAGTTCCCAAACAAAATAATTGAATTCCCATTGCTGTTGCTGCTCCTGCACTTGAAAATGTTGCAGTTGTAAAAGATCCTATCTTCAAAGCTTCTGGAAAAAAAGTATTCATAAAAGACCCAATTAAAAGTGGAACAATCATCATTCCTGCTGGAACTTTTCTTAAAAATTTTAATATCATATCTTCCTCCTAAACAATCTTTTCGTAATTACGTACCTGGTACTTTAATTCGTATCACTATAATCTGATAATAATATATTTTTTTTTACTTGTCAATAGTTTTTTAAAAAATATTTTTTGTATTATTTTAAAACAGTTTTATACAATAGTCAAGATTATTATTATTTAATACATTTTTTGATAAATTTCTGATATAATATAATATAGATTTTAAACAGTTATTATAATTTTTAGAGGTGGAAATTGAAAAATAAAGAACATAATCCAACATTAAGAGTTTTAAATATTTTAGAAACTCTTGCATCTAATCCTGAAGGATTAACATTAACTCAAATTGCTGAAATAATTAATTCACCAAAAAGTACGATATTACCAATAATTCATACAATGGCTAATAGAAAATTTATCTTCTTCAATGAAAAAACTTATACTTATACAATTGGAATAAGTTCATTTTGTGTAGGTTCTTCTTATACAAGTAACATGAATGCATTACAATTTATAAAATCAGAAATGGAATATGTAGTCAAAAAAACTGATGAAATATGTCAAATGGGAATATTAGATGGTGGAGAAGTACTTTATGTAGCCAAAGTTGATTCTACTAATCCTATTAGAATTTTGTCTTCAGTTGGAAAAAAACTTCCTGCTTACTGTACTGCTCTTGGAAAAGCTATGTTGTTTAATTATTCAAAAGAAGAGTTGAATAACCTATATCCTGAAGGTTTTAAAGCATATACAAAAAATACAATTACAGATTTTGATATTTTATATAAACAACTTGAAGAAATAAAACAAACAAAAGTTGCTACTGAATATGGTGAAGTAAATGAAGATTCTAGCTGTATTAGTGTGCCTTTGACTAATAATAATAAAATTATTGCGGCTATTAGTGTTAGTACACCATCTTTTAGATTAACACAAGAAAAATCGGAACAAATAATTAGTTATTTATTAAACGCTAAGAATAAAATTGAAATATTTTTTAAAGAACATGATATTAATGATTCTCAATTAATTTTAAATAGATAATTTTTTTACATAACACTTTAAAGTGTTATTTTTTAGTTATTCTTATATACGAATCAGATATGTAAATACAAAAAAATATTGACTTTAATATATAAGTGTGATATTATTCACTTAAAGAGTATTTTATTTATATTAGGAGGTCATTATGATTTATTATATTCCACCAATTAACTTATTAGGAAAAGGATGTTTAAAAGATTTAGTTCAACCCTTAAAAAATTTAAAATGTAAAAAAGCATTTGTAGTAAGTGATAAATTTCTAACAAATAATGGAACTGTTGAGAAAGTAACAAATATTTTAAAAGAAGCTAATTTAGAATTTACAGTTTATAATGATGTAAAACCAAATCCAACTGTAACTAATGTTGAAAATGGATATAAAATTTTAGTTGAAGAAAAATGTGATATTGTTATTACAATAGGTGGAGGATCCCCTCAAGATTGTGGAAAAGCTATTGCTGTATTAGCTACTAATGGTGGAAGTATAAAAGATTATGAAGGAATTAATAAAACTTCTAATAAATCTCTTCCAATTGTTGCTATAACTACTACTGCTGGAACTTCTGCTGAAGTTACTATTAACTATGTTATTACTGATGAAGAAAGACATGTAAAAATGATTATGGTTGATACTAACTCGCTTGCAGCAATAACTGTAAACGATCCTGAATTAATGTTAGAAAAACCAGCTGCTTTAACTGCTGCTACTGGAATGGATGCTTTAACTCATGCTATTGAAGCAGTTGTAGCAAAAGGAGCTATGGATGTCACTAATTGTACTGCACTTTATGCTATTAAAGAAATTTTTGATTATCTTCCTACTGCAGTTAAAAATGGACATGATGTTAATGCAAGAGAACAAATGTGCTACTCTTGTTTCCTAAATGGAATAGCATTTAGTAATGCTGGACTTGGAAATGTTCATGCTATGGCTCATCAATTAGGTGGACTATATGATTTACCTCATGGTGTTTGTAATGCTATGTTACTTCCAATTGTTGAAGAAGAAAATGCTAAACATGTTCCTGAAAAATTTAGACCAATTGCAAAAGTTATAGGATTAGATACTGAAAATAAAACTGATAAAGAATGTGTTGATTTTGTAATTAATAAAATTAAATTATTATCTGAAGAAGTAGGAATCCCTAAATCACTTAAGGAAGTTGGAGTAGATAATCCTGATTTTGAATTATTAGCAGAAAATTCTATGAAGGATGCTTGTGCAGGAGCAAACCCTGTATTCTTCTCTAAAGAAACATTAATTGAACTTTTCAAAAAAATATCTTAATATTATAAAGAAAAAATAGCTGTTAATATAATAGCTATTTTTTCTCTTTTATAGTATTTCCTGTAATTACCAACATTTGGAGGAAAAATGTATAATATTTTACTTAAAGCTAGTTCTTTTGTTTTTATTATTTTTTTAGGTTATTTTCTCAAAAAGAAAAAATTTTTCTCTCAAGAGGATTCTAAGTTTGTTAATAAAACTGTTATTAATATAATTCTTCCTTCTGCTATTATAAGTAGTTTTGGAAGTTTTCAAAAAGATAATTCTCTTTTTATTTTAGTTTTTTTAGGTTTATTGTGTAACTTAACTTTAATATTTCTTGGTTATATTTTCTCTAGAAAAAAAGACTCGAAAATTAAAGCGCTATATATGCTAAATTTTTCTGGATATAATATTGGAGCATTTACTCTTCCATTTATACAAAATTTTCTTGGTTCTTTTGGAGTTATAGCTATCTGTATGTTTGACGTGGGAAACTCTATTAGTTGTACAGGTGGCTCATATGCTCTAACAACAATGGCTATAAATGATTCTAATGAAAAAAATTCCTTAAAAAATATTTTTGAAAAACTTTATAAATCAGTTCCTTTTATGACATATATTTTGATGCTAATCTTAGCTATAATAGGAATTAAAATTCCTGCTCCTATAATTTCAATAACCTCTTTAATTGGTGCAGCTAATGGATTTATGGCTATGTTAATGGTTGGACTTATGTTTGAAATAAGTTTTAAATGGGACTATATTTCAAAAGCTTTCTTTATTTTAATTATAAGGTATATTTTTGCTGGAATAACTGCCTTTATCTTCTATAATTTTTTACCATTTTCATTAGTTATTCGTCAAGTATTAGTTATTGCTATCTTTGCTCCTATTTCTGCTCTTTCTTCCTACTTTACTGAAAAATGTGATGGAAACTCTGGTTTATCTAGTTTTGCTTCATCACTATCTATTATCTTCAGTATTATTATTATAACATTTTTAATAATCTATCTAGAAATTTAATGAATGAGAGGATTTATAAAAATCCTCTCATTCATTATTAATTTCCTAATATTTTTAAAATTAATCTTATTTATAAATTTTTTCTAAAAACTTACCTTCCGACTCTTCATCAGATATCCCAATTATTTCACAATTAGGTAATAAATTTTGTAGTTTTTTATCTCCATTCCCCATTATTACTCCTTTTCCAACTAATTCTAACATCTCTTTATCATTCAAAGCATCACCAAACGCTATAACTTCTTCTGCACTTATTTTTTCATATTCAAGTAAGTTTTTTAAAGCTTCTCCTTTATTAACACTTTTGTCCATTAATTCTAGACAAGTAGGCTGTGAAGTAGCTATATTTAGTTCTTTATCTAATCCTAGCTCATACAATTGTTTCTCTAATTTTTCAATAACCTCCCTGTCCTTATGAATAAAAAATATTTTTTCCACCTTTTTATCCTTAAAATTCTCTAATGAACATACCTTAGGAGTAAATTTTGATTCTTTATGAAATTCAATATAATCTGGAACCATTAAATTTGTAAACCATTCTCCACCAATATAGATACTTGTTGATGTTCCTTCTTGAACTTTTAACTCTAATAACTTTTTAGTTAATTCTTTTGAAATACTTTTTCTACTAATTACTTCTCCTAATTCATTATGAACAAAAGAACCATTACCAGATATTAGATATTTTCCTGTTTCTATTTGATTAAAAAAATATCTAGCATCCTTATAATGCCTTCCTGTTGCTATAACAAATTTTATTCCCTTTTCAGAAATTTTCTTTATTATATCTATTGTGTATTGTGATAACTTATGATTAGAATTTAAAAGTGTTCCATCCAAATCAGATACTACCATTTTATATTTCATTTATTTCCTCCTAATTTTATAAAAAAGGTAACCTTTTGGTTACCTTTTAATGTTATTAATAACTATTTTTAACTTTTTCTCCTTTAATTATTTTTACTATTCTACTTGTTCCAAGTCTATTAGCTCCAAGCTCCATAAATTTTTCTGCATCCTCTAATGATGAAATACCACCAGCAGCTTTTATTTTTACATTTTCTCCTACAAATTTTTTCATTAAAGCTACATCTTCAAATGTAGCTCCTCCTGTAGAAAATCCAGTAGATGTTTTTATATATTCAGCTCCAGACTCTGTTACTACTTTACACATTTTTATTTTTTCTTCTTCAGTTAAAAGGCATGTCTCTATAATTACTTTTAATACCTTTTTACCACAAGCTTTTTTTTATTTTTTTTATCTCTTCCAAAATAGATTGATAATCTCCATTTTTTACATCTCCAATATTAATAACCATATCTATTTCATCAGCACCATTTTTTATAGCATCCTCTGTTTCAAACACTTTTACAGCAGTTGTTGAATATCCATTTGGAAATCCTATTACTGTACAAATAGCTAATTTACTATCTACATATTCTTTTGCTCTTTTAACATAAGAAGCTGGTATACATGCAGATGCAACTTCATATTTAATACTATCATCAAGTATTTGTTTAATCTCTTTCCAAGTAGCTGTCTGAGTTAGAAGTGTATGATCTACAATACTTAAAATTTTATTTTTCATTCTGTTACCTCTACTTATTTACTAATTTTTTCCCAATCTGCTAAAAACTTCTGTATTCCAGCATCTGTTAGTGGGTGTTTTATCATACTTTCAATTACTTTAAATGGTAGAGTTCCTATATGTGCCCCTGCTTTAGCAATTTCTTCTACGTGGAAAGGATTTCTTATACTTGCTCCAATTATTTCTGTTGTTATTCCATGTTTATCAAATGTATCTCTTATATTTTTTATTAATTCTATTCCACTTACACCTGTATCTTCTAGCCTTCCTATAAATGGACTAACATATGTAGCTCCTGCCCTTGCTGCTAGTAATGCTTGATTTAATGTAAAAATTAAAGTTAAATTTGTTTTTATTCCTAATTCTTTAAATCTCTTGCAAGCTTTTAACCCTTCAAAAGTTGTAGGTAATTTTATAACAACATTTTTATGAATTTTTGCTAATTTTTTTCCTTCTTCTATCATCTTTTCTGCTTCCAAAGATAATACTTCAGCACTAATAGGCCCATCCACTATTTTAGTTATCTCTGTTATTATTTTTTCAAAATCTCCATTTTCTTTTGCCACAAGTGATGGATTAGTTGTTACACCTGCTATTACTCCATAACTTTCAGCTTTTCTTATTTCATCTAAATTAGCTGTATCTATAAATATTTTCATAATCTATACCTCTTTATCTTATAATAACTCTTTAGCTTTTTTTAATATTTCTTCTGCTGTTAATTTATACTCTTTTTGAAGATAATCTAAAGTTCCTACTTGCCCAAATCTATCTTCAACTCCAACTCTTCTTAAAGGTACAGGATAATTTTCAACTAAAATCTCTGCTACTGCACTTCCTAATCCTCCAATTATATTATGATTTTCGGCAGTTACAAATCCTTTTGTTTGTTTTGCATATTTTAAAATCAATTCCTTATCTATTGGTTTTATAGTAAACATATCTATCACTGTTACTTCTATTCCCTCTTCTTTAAGAATATCTGCAGCTTTTAAGGCTTCTACAACCATTATCCCACATGCAACTATAGTTAAATCTTTTCCTTCTCTTAATACTTTTCCTTTTCCAATTTTAAATTTCTCACTTTCATCATAAAGTTTATACGAACCTTTTCTTACTGCACTTAAATAATGTATTCCATAACTATCTTTTATTTGTCTTAAAATATTCTTCATCATCGTTGTATCTGAAATCGACATTACTACTGCAGTTGGTATCGTTCTCATAAGAGCTATATCTTCAAAAGAAGTATGAGTTCCACCATTATGTTGAGCATAGATTCCTGGGTCTGATCCCAATATTTTTATATTAGTTTTTGCATAAGCTCCTGATAAAAATACTTGGTCAAAATCTCTTCTAGTTGCAAATGGACTAAATGTATGAATAAAAGGTATATCTCCAACTAATGAAAGTCCACTTGCTACTCCAACCATATTGGATTCCATAATTCCACAATTTATATAGTTCTCTTTATTTGTTTTAGCTATTGAGTTCGTAGAAATTGCTTCTGCTAAATCGGCCTCTAGAACAAAAACTCTTTTGTCTTCATTGATTAATTCATCTAATGTTGAACTATATGCTTTTCTCATTTCTAATTTTTCTAATTCATATTTTGCCATTTCAATTTCCTCCTACTCAATATCTAACTTTGCTATTTCACTCTTTAATATCTCTTTCATTTCATCTGTAAATCTAATATGATGATTAGCTTTTAAATTTTCAAAATATTCTACCCCTTGTCCTTTAATAGTATCTAATACTATGCACTTAGGTCTTCCATCTGTATCCTTACTTACAGCTTTATCTATTTCCTCAACTGAAGCTCCATTTACTTTTATAGTCTCAAAACCAAAACTTTCCATTTTTTTTATAAAATCAAATGGATTACAAATTTCTTCTGTTGTTCCATCTAATTGTTTTTTATTATCGTCAATAAAAAGAGTAAAATTCTTTAATCTATTGTGTGCAGCAAACTGAATAGCTTCCCAACATTGTCCTTCATTTAGTTCCCCATCACCAACTATACAATATACTTTTCTTTCGCTATTTTTTCTTTGTAATCCTATAGCTACTCCTACAGCTGCTGATATTCCTTGACCTAAAGAACCTGTTGTCATATCTATTCCTGGAGTTAAATTTCTATCTGGATGACTTGGAAGTATAGTTCCATTATTATTTAAAGTATTTAATACTTCCAAATCAAAAAATCCTTTTAATGCTAATGTCGAATATAAAGCCGGTCCAGCATGTCCTTTAGATAAAACTAAATAATCTCTATCCTCCATTTTAGGATTTTTAGGATCTACTTTCATATTACTATATAATACTGCTAAGGTTTCTACTATTGACATAGCTCCACCCAGATGACCAAATCCTCTATGTAAAAGCATTTTTAAAGTTTCTCTTCTTATTTCTTTACAAAATTTATTCATTTTTATATATTTTTCCATAGTTTTCTCCCTTTCATTTTAAATATTAAAGGCTATTAAAAAATAGCCTTTAAATAACTTCTATTTTAATTTTCTTTTTTTTGATTTCTTGGGAAAATAAAAGCTAATAAAATAAATACTGCAAATACTACCAAAATTATATATTTATTAAAGTTTCCTGCTAATACTCCTAATAATGCTCCAACAACTCCAAAGTCAGCATCTGAGAATGTTGTATTTGCAAATCCTAACTCTCCTAATATTGGAAGTAAAACCACTGGTACAAATGTTATAAATACTCCATGTATAAATGATCCTACAGCTGCTCCCCTTCTACCTCCAGTTGCATTTGCAAATACTCCTGCTGTCGCACCACAGAAGAAATGAGGAATAACTCCTGGTATAATTAACACCCAATTTAATACTCCCAAAATAAATAATCCTACTATTCCTCCTAAAAAACTACATAAAAATCCAATTAATACTGCATTTGGTGCATATGGAAAAACAACTGGACAATCTATTGCAGGTTTTGCATTAGGCACTAAAGTTTGTGAAATTCCTGTAAATGCTGGAACAATTTCTGCTAAAATCAATCTAACTCCTTGTAATACTACAAATACTCCTGCTGCAAATGTTATTGCTTGAAGTACTGAATAAATTATGAAGTTTTGTCCATTACTTAAATTAGTTTGAACATAATCTGCCCCTGCTGCAAATGAAGTAATTAAATATAATACTAACATTGTTAAAGATATTGATATTGAACTATCTCTTAAGAAAGATAAGTTTTTAGGAAGATTCATCTCTTCAGTTGATTTTGATCCTTTTCCTACTAAAGCTCCTATCTTAGCTGCTAAAACATAACCTACTGTACCAAAATGTCCAAATGCAACATCATCAGTTCCAGTTATTTTTTTCATTGTTGGATGAGCAAGTGCTGGGAAAAATGCCATTGAAAATCCTAAAACTACTGATCCTACAAATACTAACATTGCTCCTTGGAATCCTGCAACTGCCAATATAACTGCTATCATACATGCCATATAAAATGTATGATGTCCTGTTAAAAATATATATTTTAATTTTGTAAATCTAGCAATTAAAATATTTGCTAACATACCAAAAGCCATTATTAAAGCTGTTACAGTTCCATATTTAGCTATTGCTAAAGCAACTATTGCTTCATTATTAGGAACAATACCTTGTACCTTAAACCCTACTTCAAACATTTGACCAAATGGAACCAAACCATTTGTAAGTATTCCTGCTCCTCCAGTAAGAACTATGAAACCTAGTATTGTTTTTATAGTTCCTTTTACTGTATCAGAAAAATTTTTCTTTTGACATAGTAATCCAATTAAAGAAATTAAACCTACCAATATTGCTGGTACACTTAAAATGTCCACTATTAATTTTAACATGTCTTTGCCTCCTCAAATATTTTATATTTTTATTATAAAATTCCTTTTTCTTGAAACGCTTTTACAATAGCTTCTTTGATTTCAGCTAAATTTATAATATTTGATAAAACTATCTTATTTGAAATATGAGCACTTCCTGCTATATCTCTTGACATTATAAAGAAATCTGAATCACTTTCAATAACTGAAGCTAAATCTGTATGAGTTACTTCAGCTGTTACTCCTAACTCCTTTAAAACTTTCTTTACATTCATTTCTAGCATAAAACTACTTCCTAAACCTGTTCCACATACTGCTGTTATTTTCATAATTAATTCCTCCTTGATTTTTCTTTTTTATTTTAATTTTTTATTATAAATTATTTTTTAACTCCCCAATTGTTTTTGAAGTGATTAACTTCTCAATCTTCTCTTCATCTCCTAAAATATCTGCTAACTTTTCAATGATTTCAATATGAGAACTACTATCTTTTGCTGCTAAACAAAATAACAAATACACTTTATCTGTATTTTCTGAAAATTTAACCCCTTCATTTACTTTTAATAAAGAAAGAGAACTTTCTAATACATTTTCATCAGGTCTTGCATGTGGCATAGCTACTCCTGGTATTAAAATTATATAAGGACCTAAATTTTTTATATTTTCTATCATACTTTTAACATACCCAAACTTTATTTTCCCACTATTGATTAATGGTTGTGCTCCAATCTCTATAGCTTTTTCCCATGTTTCAATTTTTTCTACAACTTGAATCTTATCTCCTAAAATATCCTTTATCCCCATATTACCCTCCTGTATTTTTTATATTTTTATTCTATAATTATTTTTTTTGTTTTACAATTATCTTTTTTGTTCAATTTACATTTTACATTTTTTGACAAAAAAAAAGAAGGATACTAGCTTTAAAAACTTAGTAGCCTTCTTTATATTATTATTTTTTAAAATTTATATATTTCAAAACTTGTTTAACATTTTTAGCCTTTGAAAGATTTTCAATCAAATTATAATTAGTGATTAACTCCACCAAGTCAGCTAAAGCATTCAGATGTTCTTTATTATCCCAAGATGAAAAAGCTAATATAACTTGTACTTTTCTATTGTCTGGAAAAAGAATAGGTTTTTTCAAAATTACAAGTCCCATTCCTGTTTTTAAAACAGAATCATCTTTTTGAGCATGTGGAATAGCTATATTCTCTCCTATAACCACATATGGTCCAAATTTATTTATATTTTCTATCATTGCATCTATATATTCAACTTTTGTAATATGATTTTTTACTAAAACTTCCCCTGCTAATTTAACTGCTTCTAACCAATTTTCTACCTCTTGATTTACCAAAATATTATCTTCAGTTAGAAAATCTGAAAGTTTGTATTCATTTTCTTCTGTATCATTTATAAGTCTTTGCTCAAAATAAATATTTAATCCTTTAATAAGTTCTTCTTTATTTTCAATTTTACAATTTTGTTCAATTATTTCCATTAATTCTGATAACATATATCTTTTTCTTTGTTTTGATAGAGAATATTTATCTAAATTATTTATATCTTCTTGGGCTAAAATAGATTTAACTTTTACTACTGGTATTGAAAAACTGCTATCTATATCCACAGTACTTATAATTAAATCTACTTCTTCCTTTTGTAAAGTCTTTTCTAGAAGATGTCTTGGTATTGTTTTTACAATATTTATAGTATATATTTCTTTTAATTGCTGAACCAAAAGACTAGAAGTTCCATATCCATATCCACATACAACTAAAACTCTTTTTAAATTTTTTCTTTTATATTTATTTCTATCTATTGCTGATTTAAAATATATCGCCAAAAAAGCAACCTCGTCATTTGAAAACTCTATCCCAAGATACTTCTCAATATCTTTTAAAGAATTTTTGGTATTATAAAATATATTAGGATAACTATTTAATACCTCTACAAAAATAGAGTTTTCTAATTTTATTTTATTTTGTAATCTATAAATAGTTGGTTTAATATGATTTAAAAGTCCTTCTAATAACAATTTATCCTTAGAAATATCAACATCAATTTTTTTATTAAAGTTATCTATGAATTTTTTTACTAATATATCAATTTCTACCCAATTGCTATAATAAGATTTTTCAAAATTATATGTATGGCTTCCTAAAAAATAATCTGTAATTTGTAATATTTCATTCTCTTCTAGAAAAATATCATAAGATGATTCTAAAATTCCTTTTGCTTTTAAAATAGTATCATATTCTGCTGTTTCTTTTAAAAATTGCTTATTTGCTATTTTTTCTAAAACCTTTCCTTGCTTTATTCTAATTATTGTAATTATTAAATAAATTGCTATAATATTATAAGCTTCATCTGATATTATTTTATTTAGTAATTTTTGAATATAGTTAATAAAATTTTTAATTATATTTATATCTACATATTTAATATATTCTTCTACTATCAATTCTTTTCTAGTTTTTAATCCTACATTTGAGTAAAATATAAAATTTGAATACTTTCTTAGAAATTTTAATTGTTGTTTTCTTATGTCTATCTCTTCTCCAGATAGAATCAAACCTTCTTGTTGCGATATTTTTAATTCCAAATTATTATTTAATAACTCTTCTCTTATATCTCTTATATCATTTCTTATTGTTGTCCTACTCACATCAAGTATTTCACTAGCTTTTGTAAGATTTATTTTCTCATCAAATATACAGATAAAAGATAGATATTCTCTTCTTTCATATATATCTAAATTACTATTTTTATCCTCTATTTCATCATTTTCTAAAAAATTTTTATAATCCTCTAAATATATATTTCCTCCAAATTTTCTTTTTAGTGGTTTCAATTTATTTGAAATAAAGTAGTCATCTATTTTATCAAGCTCATATCTTATACTTCTTTCAGATATATTAAGAAGTTTTGCTAATTCTTTTATTGTTCCTTCACCATTATTTTTACATAAACTCTTTATAATATTATTCCCTCTTGAACTTAACAAACTTTTCACCCCTTTCATATATATTTTATAGTATATATTATTATTAGTTTTAAAAAAACTAACATTTTTTGTAATTTTTATTTTACAATTTTTTCTATTATTAAATAAAATTATCAATATCTTTCAAAATTAAAAAGAGGAGCGTATTATATAAAAAGCTCCTCTCTTTTCTCTTACAGTAATCCCTGTCCATATTGATAATATAGATATCCTGTTATTAGTAAAACAAACCCTACTTTTAATAGAAGATTTAAGCTTTTATATAAAATAAAGCATAAAACTATTATTATCAATATAGCTATTATTGTTGTACTTGACAAAATCTATCCCTTCCTTTAAAACTTTACCTTTGGTGCCTCTCTAACTTCACTTTCTACCTTAAACAATGGCTCCTCTTTAAAATTAAACATCCCTGCAAAAATATTTCCAGGTATCATTCTGATAGCCTGATTATAAGCAGTTACAGTGTCATTATAAAATTGACGAGTAAACCCTATTTTATTTTCTATATCTTTTAATTGATTTTGTAAATCTAAAAAATTTGTATTAGCTTTCAACTCTGGATAACTTTCTGATACCATCATAAGTCTACTCAATACACTTCCTAACTCTCCACTTGCTTTTATTTTTTCATCAACTGTTCCTGCAGTAGTATAATGAGTTCTAGCAGCTACTACTCTTTCTAAAGTTTCCTTTTCATGAGTTGCATATCCCTTTACAACCTCTACAAGATTAGGTATCAAATCAAATCTTTTTTGAAGTTGTACATCTATTTGACTCCAAGAATTTTTTACTCTCTCTTGTAATTTTACAAATTTGTTTTGATATCCTATTCCTATTAAAACTAATAAAATAACTAATCCCAAAATTACTAATAATACTATCATTTTTTCCTCCTACCTACAACTTTTTAGAAAGCTCCTCCACCACTACGGCCTCCACCGCCACCAGATGAACCTCCGCTAAATCCTCCTCCTCTTCCTCTTGCTGAAGAACGAGAAGATCTAGCTACACTTTCCATAGCTCTTTGAGCTACAAAGCTTGTATTTCTTTCCATACTTCTAAAAGCATGACTATATAGATACATATTCATAAGAGAATTATTTCTATAACCTCTTCCACCTATAATAGTAGATTCTTCTCCTTTTTTAGACATAATCTTACTATATCCTTTTGCTACTTTTTCAGCTACTCCAAGGGCAACAGCATAGACAAAATAGTGCTCCCATAACTCAATAGAAGCTAACTTTGCCTCTTCTAAGTTACTGTAATCTACTAAAAACTTTTTAAAAGCTTCCCATCTTGAAATAGCTTTCTCTTTTTCTAAACTAGCTCTTTTTCTAGAAAAAGTATATGGCAGTAATATAAATCCTAATAAAATCATTAATATAAAGAGTTCACTTTGAAAATATACTACTAACATTCCTCCACCTATAAAATAAGCTATCCCTGTAAATATTCCTAACGATGTAGAAAATTTATCTCTCTTATCCATCTTTAGATTTTTCTCTAGCATATCTGAGTAGACAATAGTTCTCCATCTCTCATAGTTTCTATTGAACTCCTTTGCTCCACCTCTTCCTTTTATTGAGGCTTCTACACTTTCTAAAATTATTTTTTCTCCATCTCCTAGTTCTCTAATATACCAATTCAATATAAACTTTTCCTCTTCACTTAGGGGTTTACCACTCTCTTGTAATATCAATGTAGTTGTTTTTTCTCCCTCTTCTAGTTTTAAATGTCCCTTTCTTACTAAGTCCAATAACATAGCAAAAAGCTCTCTACCACTTGGATATAGATTTCTAGATACCAAAGTTCCTGCTATTGACGGAGAATAATCATCTGGTAACTCTCTAAAATACTCTCCATACTCATTTTCTACTTTATATCTCTTGCTATTTTTTAGATAGATAAATACTACTAAGAATAGCCACCAAGCCACAGCTAGAACTAAAACTACTCTCCCTAGATAAAAACCTATAATAGCTCTTTTTCTAGCATCATTAGCCTCTTTAGCCAATTTTCCTTCCATATCCAATATCTCTTTTAAAGCACTTTTATTTTTCATAAGAAGTGGATTAAAACTTGTTAAAATATTTTTAGGAAAAAGTAGATTTACCTCTAAAAACTCCCCTGGACGATAATCATTTAATGTATATCTTACACTTTTTCCATCTAATATCTCTATATTTCCAGTGAGAGGTCCATGTCCAAAGGCATATATATCATCTTTTTTTACATTTTCAGGAAGATTTACAGTTACACTTATATTTCCTATTGAGTTTTGCCAATCTTTTCCTAACATTTTTCTATTGAGTTGAGCAATATCTCTATATACAGTAACTCCTCTTGTCAAATTATATCTAAAAATAAACTCTTTTCTTTCATTTTGACTAGGTGCATAAAGCTTTATCTTATACAAGCCATCATCTACACTTACAGTAAAATTTCCTTCACTTGGAGCTGTATTATTTCTAGCTTGCTTAAATTCTCCATCATCTTCATAAAATATTTGTAAATCAGTGAATTTTCCATATCCCAAAGCATCTATGTTGTATAAAATTCCATTTATTTTCCCTATATCATAGATAACTCTTTCCTCTACTTCTAGGCTTCCATCTCTTTCAATATTAGCCACTATATCTAATCTCTCTATCTCATAAACTGTACGACCAAATATAGTAGTAAAGAGTAGTAATGATAACACTAAAATTTTCTTAACCATATCCCACCTCACTAAATATTATATATTTTGCTGTATTTATCTCTTAAATACTCTATATAGTATTTAGGATTTAAATCCTCTCCTGTTACCTCTTTTATTATCTCTGGAGTCTCTTTTAATTTTCCATATTTATGAATTTTTTCTCCTAGCCACTCTCTTATCTTATACATCTCTCCACCCTCTAAAATCTCATCTACATTTAGCTCTTTTTTCATAGTATTATATATTTGAGCTGAGTAAGCACTACCCAAAGCATAAGATGGAAAATATCCTACAAGTCCAGCTGACCAGTGTACATCTTGCATAACTCCTTCACTATCTGTAGATGGTACTACTCCTAAGTACTCCTCCATCTTCTCCTTCCAAACTTTTGGTAAATCCTCTACATCTATACTTCCATCTATTATGCCTTTTTCTATCTCATATCTTACCATAATGTGTAGTGAATAAGTTAACTCATCTGCATCAACTCTAATAAGTGATGGTTCAACTAAATTTATCTCTCTATAAAAATCTTCAAGGGATATATCTTTTAAGAAAGTAAACTCCTCTTTTGCTTTTTCATAAAGTCCTTTCCAAAAATGTAAATCTCTACCTATAATATTCTCATAAAATCTTGATTGAGATTCATGTATTCCCATAGAACCACCACTTCCTAAGATAGTTTCCTGCAAGTTATCTCCTATCTGTTGTTCATATATTCCATGTCCTGTCTCATGTATAGTACTAAATACCGCTGACATAGGATTATCCTCTATATATTTAGTAGTAAGCCTTACATCATTTTTGGTAATATTCATAGTAAATGGATGTTCACTCTCTGCTCCTACTCCTCTATCAAAATCAAATCCCAAATACTTTCCTATAAATCTATTAAATTTTTTCTGTTTCTCTATTTCTACTTTTTGAAGAAGTTTTTTCTCTGGATTTCCTACCTCTTTTATTTTTTTAAGAAGTGGTACTATCTCCCCTTTTAATAATGAGAAAAATTCATCTAATTTTTCACTTGTCATTCCTTTCTCATAATCTTGTAAAATTACGTCATAGAGATTTTTTTCATCTTTTCTATGATAATTAGCAAATTTTATAGTATATTCAAAAATCTTAGCTAAATTTCCTTTATATTTATTGTAATTATTTTCTGCCTTTGCCTCTTCCCAAATACCTTGAGTTCTAGCTACTAATTCAGAATACTCTTGGTACTCTTGAGGAGGTATCTTTTTCATCTTCTCAATATCCTCTTTTAACTCCTCTATCTCTTTTCTCTCCACCTCATTTAATTTTTCAATATTATTTCCTAAGTACTCTACACAATCTTCAAACTCCTGTGAAGTTGTTAGATTATACTCTTTCATACTCAAATATCCTACTATCTCAGCTATATAATCCTTTCCTTTTTTGGGAGTAGTAGTCTCTAAATCCCATTGTAATACCTCTAATGCTCCCTCTATCATTTTCTTCTCTTTTATCTTTTCTCTAAATTCCTGTAACTTTTTCTCCATATCTCTGCTCCTTCAATCTATCTTCTTTTATTCCTCAATCTAAAATCCCTTGGATTTTCTGGATTTATATCTTTCCAAATTCCTTTTTTCTCTTTTCTAGCTTCCTCATAAGCTCTTCTATACTCTTTTTCCTTTTTAGCATGATACTCATAAAACCATACATTTCCACTTCTTAGCATCTCTAAGTTTATCTCTTTATTCTTATAGTAAACCCTCGCTATCTTTCTTTTATACTTATCTTCATATAATACTTTTAATTCTACTTTTTTCCCAAGAATCAGATTTTCAAGATACTCCTTCGACTCTTTACCATGCTTTTGCTTAAGTTCTGGAGCATCTACACCATACATTCTAACTCTTATTTTTTTCCCATTATATTTTGCTACAAAGCTATCTCCATCAGATACCTTTTCTACATATACATCTAAAGCATAGGAAAATATTGAAAGAATTAAGCTCAATATTATTGTAAAAATTTTCTTCATTCCTCTCTCCTAATCCTTATTCAAATTAATATCCATCTTAGGATTTTTTATACTAATATCCATTTGTGGAAATGGAATCTCTACATTTACATTATCTAAAGCTTTCTTTATTCCATTCATTGTCTCTTTATATACTGTCCAATAATTCTCATTTGATGTCCAACCTTTTAAAGCTATATTTATTGAACTATCTCCATATGAATCTACATGGGAATATACTGCTGGCTCCTTTAGTACCAAAGGATTTTCTCTCAATAAATCCTCTAATGCTTTTCTAGCTACATCTATATCAGCATCATAAGCTATACCTATTATAAATTTTAATCTTCTAATTGGTGTCTTAGTATAGTTTATTACTTTATTAGAGATTATCATTCCATTAGGTATCATTACCAAATCATTGTTATGAGTCTTTATTGTTGTTGAAAATATATCTATATCATCTATATATCCCATCTCATCACTTATATTTACTTCATCTCCTACTTTATAAGTTTTAAATAATAGAATGATTATCCCTCCTGCAAAGTTAGAAAGGTTATCCTTTAGTGCTAAACCTACACCTATTCCTAAAGTTCCAAAGAAAGCAAGTAAACTACTCTCCTTTACCCCCATTATAAGTAAACATATAGTTATTAAAAGAGCATGTACCCCTACATTTAGTATTGATTTGATAAAACTCTTTAGAGATTTATCTACTACTAAATCATCTTTCTTTTTTATATTAAATAGTGGTGTTAGTTTTTTTAATACCTTTATAGCTACATAATATATAAAGATACAAAATACCAATTTTAAAATAAAAAATATTAATTCTACAGTAAAATTAACTAAGATTTTTTTATCTGCTAATTTTGAAAATACCTCATTTATAAATTTATTCATAACTCTCCTCTCCCTTTTTCTTTATATTATAACACATTTAAAGAAAGAAAATAAAAAAATGCTGATAAAAGATTTTACTCTCTTATCAACATTTTTCTTCTATTTTAATTCTGGCCAATACTCTTTATTTGCTTCTAATAAATCATCTAGTATAGCTTTAGCTACTGTTGCACTTGGAACAGTTTTAGAAAGCATTAAAGCTTGCCATAATTTATGATATGACTTTTCAATCCATGCTTGTACAACTAATTTTTCAACAGAAACTTGTTGTTCCATCAATCCTTTTTGGAATTGTGGTATCTCTCCTACTAACAATGGTTCTGGTCCATTACTTCCAACAAGGCATGGTATCTCTACCATAGCAGTTGGATCAAAATTTTTAATAGCTCCATTATTTTCTACTATTAATAACATTCTTTCTTTTGTATTAAATGCAATAGCTGTAGCCAAATCTACTATAAATATAGAATGATTGTCAGTTGTTAAAGTTGTTCCTTCAGAACTTCCTTTTTCAGCTATTCTTCTACACTCTGTAAATACATGTTTCTCTCTTCCATCCATAACCTCATTAGCTCTTGTATAATTAGGATCTGAATGTTCTACTACATAATCTTGAAATAAATAATATTTCAAATAAGTATTTGGTAAAGTTGTAGGATCTGTTGCTAAAATATCCTTTGCTTTTTTATGAGTTTCTATCCAGCTAGGATCCATATGTTGATGATCCACTACCTCAGGAGGTAAATATCCATGTTCCCCTACATACGCTTTTAATCTTGGCATTAAATCATTTCCTTCTTTATCTCTAACATCTGTCCACCATCCAAAATGATTTAATCCATAATATTTTACAATCATATCTTTTCTTGATTTTAATCCTAAAATCTTAGCCATACGTGTCTCTGTTCCTATTGGCATATCACATATATTTAAAATCTTTGAATTTGGTCTTAAAATTCTTGTCGCTTCTGCCACAATAGCAGCTGGATTTGAATAATTTAAAAGCCATGCATTTGGAGAATATTTTTCCATATAGTCTATTAGTTCTAAAACTCCACCTATTGATCTCATTCCATAAGCAATTCCACCAGGCCCACAAGTTTCTTGTCCAACTACTCCATGCTTTAAAGGAATTTTTTCATCTAATTCTCTCATTTTATATTTCCCTACTCTTATATGTGCCATTACAAAATCTATATCTGTAAAAGCTTCTTCTGGATCTGTTGTGTATAAAAACTCTATCTCTGGAGCTTTCTCTTTTATTAAAACTTTACAAGCTTCTCCTATTGGTTCTTGTCTTTCACCATCATTATCATAAAACTTTATTTTTCTAAGAGGGAATCTCTCAAGCTGTTCTAATAACATTAAAACTATTCCTGGAGTAAATGTGCTTCCTCCACCTGCTATTAATACTGAAAATTTCTTATTCATTCTATCCTCCATTTTAATTATTTAAATAATCATCTATTTTATTTCTTATACTTCTAACTTTTATTCCATATACAACTTGTAAATTTTCATTATCTATTTTTATTATTTTATTAGGTTCTGTTCTATTTAAAATTTCTTCATTTATATTATTTGTTGATTTTAAAGTTACTCTCAATCTTGTATAACAATTTTCAATTTTAACAATATTTTCTTTTCCTCCTAATCCTTCTACAATTGTAACCGCTATATTTTCTGTTTTTGCTTCTTTTTCTTTCTTTTCTTTATAATCAGCTTTACTATATAATTTTACTTCTTTTTCATCTTCTCTTCCAGGTGTTTTTAAATTTAATTTTGTAATTAAAAATCTAAAAACAAAATAATATACTACAGCTTGCCCTATTCCTATAACAAATACCATAGGCCAACTTGTTCTATCTATTCCTACTGGAATATTCATTAGTAAAAAATCTATAACTCCATTAGGAATAATTGTTCTTATATCTAAAATAGAAAACACTACCATTCCTAAACCAGCAATTACTGCATGTGCTACAAATAATATCGGTGCTGTAAATAAGAAAGAAAATTCTATTGGCTCTGTTACACCAGCTATAATTGATGCTCCCATAGCTGATAATAATATTGCTTTTGTTTTTATTTTATTTTCAGGTTTTGCTGTTTGATACATAGCAAATACTGCTCCCCATAATCCGAATATTTTAGTAATTCCTCTAGCATCCCATACTACACTTTTCGTTAATCTTGTTACACTATCTATATTTGATAATTGAGCATTATATATATTTCTTGCTCCTTCAAATAACACTGAAACTTTTTCTCCATTTTGTATAACCTCAACCATTTCACTACCACCAAAATTAGTATATAAAAACGTTGGATAAATTAAATGATGTAATCCTGTTGGAATTAATATTCTATCTAAAAATCCATATGTAAAAATTCCAAATACTCCTGTACTTTCTATAAAAATTGATAAAGTATTTATTCCGTGTTGAACGATTGGCCATATATGAGTAGAAATTATAGCTAATAAAATCATTGTAAACGATAAAACTATAAATACTAACCTAGAACCTCCATAAATTTGTAATGCTCCTTTTAATTCTACATCAATAAATTTATTATGAACATAAGCTACTATCAATCCTAAAGCAATTCCTAAAAAAATTCCCATATCTATGATCTGAATTCCCATCATTATAGTATGTCCGCTTCCTCTTAATTCACTTAGTGGTAAGATTAAATTCTGTATTCCCATATACACATTCATACTATGAATAAATACAAAATACGATAACATTGCTACTAATGCAGCATAATGTTTTTCTTTTTTAGCCATTCCTATAGCTATTCCCACTGTAAATAAAATTCCTAAGTAAGTTCCTATAATTGGTATTAAAGATTGCCCTAATATTTTTCCAAAATTTATAAATACCCCATTATTTAAAAAAGGTATCAAATTATAAACCCTTGAGTTCGTAAAAATACTTGCAAAAGCAAATAAAATTCCTACTATTGGTAATATTAATACAGGAACAAATATTCCCTTAGCAAATGTTTGTAAATTTTTCAAAACTTTTTCTTTCATCTGTACTAATCCTCTCCCTTTTATTTTTTTTAAAAACTTATTGATTTTTTCTTGTAACTATTGTATCATGTAAAAAACATTCATGTAAATAGATAGTTCTTTTAATTTTATGTAATTTTTTTACAAAGGAGATTGTATAATGAATAAAAAAAGTAAATTATTTTTATTAGATCAACTTTTACCTAGTTTTAGTCCTGCTGAACAAAAAATAGCCCTCTTTATTTTAGAAAATACTTTTGCAGTAATTGATATGACTATTGAAGACATGTCAGAAAAAATAGGAACTTCTGTTGCTTCAATTTCAAGATTTACTAAAAAAATAGGATTTGAAAATTTTTATCTATTAAAATTAGGAATAGCAAAAGAATTTGTAAATTCTTCAAACAAAACTATTTCTTTAAATGTAAATAAAAACTCTAATGCTACTGATATTTATACAAATGTTGCTAAAACAAACTCTGCTATATTGGAAGAAAGTATTGAATATTTTAATACAGATAAAATGGAAGAAATTTCAGAAATAATATTAAATGCTAATCATATATATCTCTTTGCTATGGGAGCTTCTGGCATCTTAGCTAAAGAATCTTGGTATAAATTTATAAGACTTGGATTAAAATGCTCTATGATTGAAGATTTTCATTCTCAGCTTTTACAAGCATCTATCCTTGATGATACAGATGTAGCACTTATTTTTTCTCATTCTGGTATCAACAAAGATGTTCTTACTCTACTTGAGATTATTAATGAAACTCCAGCTTATTCTATTGGAATTACTAATTATGCTAGAACCCCTTTTTCTCAATCAGTGGACATATGTTTATTTTTTTCTGAAAACTCCACTCCTATGGATAAAGTTGGTTTTTCTTCTAGAATACCACAATTAATAATAATTGAAAGTTTATATAGAATTTTAAGTTTAAAATTAGGAAAAAAGAGTAAAATTTGCCAAGAACGATATAAACAAATTTTCAAAAAAAGAAGTATATAGTTTAAAGAAGAACTAATTTTAAAAATTAGTTCTTCTTTAAACTATTTTATCTCTATATATCCACCTTTCATTGGTGAAACTGCAAATCTTGTATAAATTCCTAGTGGTCCTTTTGTATATTTAGGAACTGGTTTTATCCATCTAGATTTTCTTTCTTTTAATATTTTATCTATTTCTTCTGGAGTTTTTTCCTCTCCTTTTACTCCTATTATTTCTAATTTTCTTTCAGCTACATTAATTCTAATTAAATCTTCATTTTCTATTAATGCAATAGGTCCTCCTTCACTAGCTTCTGGAGAAACATGTCCTATAGCTGGTCCACGAGTAGCACCTGAGAATCTACCATCTGTTATTAAAGCTGTTGATGCAGATATTCTTGAGTCTGAAGCAATTGCTTCTGTTGTATAAAACATCTCTGGCATTCCACTTCCCTTTGGTCCTTCATATCTTATTATAATTGCATCTCCTGGTTGAATTACTCCAGTAAGCACTGCTTTAATAGCTTCCTCTTCACTATCAAATGGTCTTGCTTTCAATACTGCATCTTGCATCTCTTTTGGCACAGCAGAATGTTTTATTACTGCTCCTTCTGGTGCTAGATTTCCTTTTAATATAGCTAGAGCTCCTTGCTTTTGTATTGGATTTGTAGTAGTTTTTATTATATCTTCCTTCTTTACATTACGCTTTTCTAATTCAGTATAACATCTTTCATAATATCCATTTTTCTTTAATTCTTCTAAATTTTCTCCTAATGTTTTTCCCGTTACAGTCATTACATCAAGATGTAAAAATTCTTTTATTTCTTCCATTATTGCTGGTACTCCTCCTGCATAATAGAAGTACTCTCCTGGATAAAATCCACTAGGTCTTATATTTAAAATATATGGAATTTCTCTATGTATCTTATCAAATTTCTCTGCATCTAATTCTATTCCAATCTCATGAGCTATTGCTGGAATATGTAATAAAGAATTTGATGAACCTGCTATTGCAGCATGAACCATTATAGCATTTTCAAATGCTTTTTCTGTAAGTATATCAGATGGACGAATTCCCTCTTTTGCTAATTCTAAAGCTCTTACTCCTACTTCATAAGCTTTTGTCATCAAATCTGGAGAGATAGCTGGTAATAATGCTGTTCCAGGAAGAGCTAATCCCAATGCCTCTGCCATAACTTGCATTGTTGAAGCTGTCCCCATAAAAGAACATGCTCCACATGATGGACATGCATTTTCTTTTGCATAACAAAACTCCTCTTTTGTAATTTCCCCTCTCTCAAATCTAGCACTATAAGTACCTAATTGCTCCAATGTTAACATATTAGGTCCCGCTGCCATTATTCCTCCTGTAAAAACTATTGATGGAATATTTAATCTTGCTGCTGCCATAAGATTAGCTGGCATTCCTTTATCACAGCTTGCTACAAAAACTCCTGCATCAAAAGGTGTAGCACCTGCTTGTATCTCTATCATATCAGCTATAAACTCTCTTGAAGTTAAAGAATAGTTCATTCCATCATGACCTTGAGCTTGTCCATCACAAATATCAGTTGTAAAATATTTTGCTCCCTTTCCTCCATTTTCATTTATTCCTCTTTCTATCTCTTTTACAAAATCTAAAAGATGAGCACTTCCAGGATGACTATCTCCATATGTACTTTCAATCATTATTTGTGGTTTTTCTAAATCTTTTACTTTCCATCCCATTCCTATTCTAAGTGGGTCTACTTCTGGTGCTACTTTTCTTAACTCTTGACTTTTTAACATTTTTCCTCCCTTGAAAATTAAACTTTACTTAAACTTGTCCTACATGTTGTTTTTGTTTATAGATTTATGATAATATAAAAATAAAAAAAAATCAATAATTTTGTTTTTAAATTATCAACTTTTTTTTAAAAAATATTTTTAACTATTTTAGAACACTTTTATCTTTCTAAACCATTTTTAACTTGTAGAACATCTTTAATTGTTCTCATTATATGTTTTCTCATAAACATATATGCCATGTCTTCATCTTTTTCAAATATAGCCTCTAAAATCAATGTATGTTCTTTTATTCCACTGTCTGAACCTAAAATTAAATTTAATTTTTTTTGATGTCCTATCATTATATTAGACAATATGTCACTAATCTTTATTATTATAGTATTTTTTGTTCCTTTAGCTATTAAATTATGAAACATAGCATCATAATAAGAAAACTTATCTCTATTATCTTTGTTACTTATCATTTCGTCATAAAGTTTTTTTAATTCAAGATAATCTTTTTCATCTGCATTTCTTATAAATAATTTTATATTTTCTGGCTCAAAAGTTTTTCTAAATTCTAAAATATCTAAATAATCATCCTTATTAATTATTGTATTAATTAACATATTATTAAACTCTAAATCTATAAGCTTAGATTGTACGAAAGTCCCCTTTCCTTTTTTCTTAACAAGTACTTTCATCCCCACAAGTTTTTCAATAGCTTCTCTTACTGCATTTCTTCCCACTTCTAGCTCTTTTGCTAATTGTATCTCTGGAGTAATCTGTTCTCCATCTTTCCATTCTCCAGACATAATCTTTTCTTTTAAATATTCAAAAACTTTTTCACTATTTCTACTACTCATTTTTTCTCTCCAAAACATATTAAAAATATAAAATGAGGCTGTGTATACTACACATTTTTATCATAGTATATCAACAGCCCCCTTATAGATTTTTATTTAGTTATTTTTTTATAAACTTCTATATACTTATCAGCTGAGATATCCCAACTATTATCTCTAGCCTTAGCATTTTTTATAATATTATCCCATTGCTTTTTATCTTTATAGATAGATATAGCATAAGAAAGTATCTTCAATAATACCTCTCCATTAGGTTCTTGGAAACCAAATCCATCTCCTTCACCAGTAACCTCATTGTATGGAGTAACAGTATCTTTTAGTCCTCCTGTTTCTCTAACTAGAGGTATTGTTCCATATCTCATAGCTATCATTTGAGAAAGTCCACAAGGCTCAAATAGTGATGGCATTAGGAATATATCAGCACCTTCATATACATCTATTGATAGTGGTTGGTTAAATCCTATATAAGCACAAACTTTTTTAGGATATTGACTCTCTTTCCATCTAAAGAAGTTTTCATAGTGAGCTTCTCCACTTCCAAGTAAAACAAATTGAATTCCTAAATTCATCATTCTATCAAAAGTTTGAGTTAACATATCAATACCTTTTTGTCTATCAAGTCTTGATATTATTGCTACTAATGGTACATCTGGGTCCACTTCTAATCCTAACTCTTTTTGTAGTTTAGCTTTCATCTCTTTTTTAGGTTTGTTACTTAGCTTAAATACATTTCCATCTATTCCATTTACTATTCCAGCTAGTTTGTAATCAAATTTTCTAAATAGTCCATCTATTCCTTCCCCATACTCTGGAGTTTTTATCTCTTGAGCATAAGTTTCACTAACTGTTGTTATATAGTCAGAGTAAACTACTCCACCTTTTAAGAAAGATATCATATCATAATATTTAAGTCCATCTTCTTGGTAATATTTATTTCTATCTATCTCTAGTGTTTCCTCAATCTCTTGATTAGGGAAAAATCCTTGGAATCTTAAGTTATGGATAGTGAAGACTGTTTTTATATTAGTAAGTCCTCTTTCTAATAGATATATTGGAGTAAGAGCTGTATGCCAATCATTACAATGGATAATATCTGGAGTAAATCCTGTAATATCAAAAGTCTCTACTACTGCTTTAGTGAAAAAAGTAAATCTTTCACAATCATCTAGCTCTCCATATATTTTAGCTCTTGTAAAGTATTGCATATTATCTACAAAATAATAAGTAACTCCTTCAAGTTCATAACTCTCTATTCCTACATAAGCATCATAGTGTGATGCCCATATTTTTTTATGTCCTAGATGCTTCATATTATATCTATACTTTTCAGGAATTTGCCCATACTTTGGAAGTATAACTCTAGCATCTATTCCTTTTTCTTTTAGAGCCTTTGGTAGTGAGTATGCTACATCCCCTAGACCACCTGTTTTTATAAATGGCCAAGCTTCTCCAGTAGCAAAAAGTACTTTCATATTTTTCCTCCTTATTCTTTATTAGCTCCTTCTAAATAAGCTAATAGATTTTTATAGTGCTTATCATCCCATTTAATACTTTTTTCAATTACTAATGGATAGTTTCTAGAAGCACTTAGTTTCTCATTAGATTTTATCACATTATTTTTATCTACAATTATATTTTTAAGTACAGCCCCAGATTTTACAACTGAATCTTGTAATAGGATACAGTCCTCTACTATTGCTCCAGCTTCTACTACTGCTCCTCTAGCTAGTATAGAGTTTCTTACTGTACCACTTAAGATACATCCATTTGCTACAAGGCTGTTATTTACCTCTGCTCCCTCTCTAAATAATGATGGTGGAGTATCTTTTGTTTTAGTATAGATACTTCTTTCAGGATTGAAAAGGTCTTCTCTAACCTCTTTTTTCAATAGATCCATATTGAAATCAAAGTATTCTTTAGTAGAGTTTATACAAGCTAAATATCCTTTAAATTCATATCCATTTATACTAACTCTCCCCATATTTCTAGTTACTAAATCTCTAACTGTATAATAAACTCCCTCTTGGATTCCATCACAAATCATTTTAATTAAAAGCTCTTTACTCATTACAAAAGCTTCTAGAGAAATATTCTCATCTTTTTTAAAGAAAAGGTTTTGTCCACTTCCTAAAATCTCTCCATTTTCTCCTACTTTTACACTGTCACAATTGTCAAATCTCTCATTAGCATTGTGAACATTTTTATATACTAAAGTTATATCTTTTCCACTAGCTTCATGTTTTTTCACAACATCTTTTACATCTAAGTTGCATACCATATGAGAACTTAATACTACTACGTTCTCTTGCTTACTACGGAAAAAATATTCCATATTTTTCTTAACTCTTTTTATGTTAGTAGTATAAGCAGAGTCTGCCATTTGTTTGAACATAAATATTCCATCTTTTTTTCTATCTAAATCCCACTCTGCTCCTCTTCCAATGTGGTCAGTTAATGAGTTTAAATCTTCATTTCCTGCAAAAATTCCTATGTTTCTTATTCCAGCATTTACTAAATTTGAAAGTGAAAAGTCAATTATTCTATATGTTCCACCAGCTGGTACAGAAGCAAGTGGTCTCATCTTAGTAAGTGCTCTGATATTATCTAATGTTTCATCTAAAAATATTATAGCCATATAATTGTTAAGCATATTTCCTCCCCTTGTAAAACCCTATTTTACAGCATTACTCTTTACTATTTCGCCTTTTCCTATTACAACAATCTCTTTATTATCTCCAATTACTGTATTTTTCTCTACAAATACATTTTCAGCTAGAATAGCCTTATTTACAATTACATTTTCTTCAATTGTTGTATCAGACATTATTACTGAATTAAAAACTTTACTATTTTTTCCAATTTTTACACCAGGGAAAATAACTGAGTTTTTAACTTCTCCCTCTATTTCACAACCTTTTTCTACAAGAGAGTTTATTACTTTAGCATCATCACTTACATATAGTGGTGGATATACCCCTTGACGTGTGTTAATTTTCCAATTTTTATCAAATAAATTTAATTCGTTATCCTCTTTTAATAAGTCCATATGAGCTTCCCAGAAACTTTCAATTGTTCCAACGTCTTTCCAATATCCTTCAAATGGATAAGCAAATAACTTCATATTATCTTTTAATAGATTTGGAATAATATTTTTACCAAAGTCATTACTTGAGTTAGGATCTTTTTCATCTTCTATTAGATATTTTTTTAATACACTCCATTTAAATATATATATTCCCATAGAAGCTAAAGTGCTTTTTGGCTCTTTTGGTTTTTCTTCAAATTCATAGATTGAAAAATCCTCGTTAGTATTCATTATACCAAAACTTGGTGCATCTTTTAAAGGAACGTTAAATACTCCTATAGTAGCATCTGCATTTTTTTCTACATGGAATTTTAACATCTTGTCATAGTCCATTTTATAGATATGGTCTCCTGATAAGATAAGTACATGTTCTGGTTCATATTTATCAACAAAAGCTATATTTTGATAGATAGCATTAGCTGTTCCTTTATACCATCCACCTTCATCATTTTTCTTAGTATGAGGTTGTAATACTGTAACTCCACCATTCATTCTATCTAGGTCCCAAGGTGAACCATTTCCAATATGCTCATTTAATACATGTGGCTCATATTGAGTAAGTACTCCTACAGTATCTATACCAGAGTTTGAACAGTTACTCAATGTAAAATCTATTATTCTGTATTTTCCACCAAATGAAACAGCTGGTTTTGCTATTTTTTCTGTAAGTTTTTTAAGACGGCTTCCTTGTCCCCCAGCTAGTAACATAGCTATTATATATTTTTTCTTCATACCTATCCTCCCAATGTTTATTTTATACCTCTTCTTTTTTAGTTTTAATTACTCTTTTTTTAGTTGTTTTTTCTTTTTTCTCTTCTTTAACTTCCTCCTCCGTCTTTATTTTTTTCTCTTCAGCTTTTAGAAAAATAACAGAGTTTCCACAAATATCTACTTCAATATGTTGAGGTCTGCCATTCCATTCCTCAGCTATTGCCTTATATCTCTTTCTCTTACTAAAGTTTGTCCCCCCATATTTTTCATCATCACTGTTTAGAACTACTCTATATATTTTATCCTCTGGCACACCTATTTTATATCCTATTTTGCTCTCCCCAGAGAAATTAAATATCCCTATAATTTTTTCACTATTATCTTTAGTTTTTCTTAAAAATGTGATTGTATTCCCATTATGATTTTCATGTTCTATCCATTCAAAAGTATCCCAACTATCTTCCCAAAGAGCTTTTTCTTTTAAATACATTTTATTTAAAGCTCTACAGTAATCTTGCACCTTTTTATTTTCTTCTCTATCTAAAAGTTGCCACTCTAACTGCTCATAAAATCTCCATTCCAATCCTTGAGCAAAATCATTTCCCATGAAGTTCAATTTTTTTCCTGGATGTAGCATTTGATATGAGTATAGAGCTCTTACATTAGCTAGTTGTGCTCCAAAAAATCCTGGCATCTTATTTACAATAGATTTTTTCCCATGTACTACCTCATCATGTGATAATGGCAAAACATAGTTTTCTGAAAAAGCATACATAAATGAGAATGTAAGTTTTCCATGATGATCTTTTCTATATAACGGATCCTCTTCAAAATATTTTAAGCTATCATTCATCCAACCCATATTCCATTTGTTATCAAATCCAAGCCCTCCATCAACTGCATGTTTTGTTACATTTGGCCAAGCTGTTGAATCTTCAGCCATAACTACACAATTAGGAAAATCATCATGTATAGCACTGTTAAATTTTTTGAAAAAATCTACAGCTCCTAAGTTTTCTTTTCCACCATAACGATTTGTAAGTCCATCTACATTAGGAAGATATAACATATTTGCTACAGCATCTATTCTTACGCCATCTATATGAAACTCTTTAAACCAAAAATTTACGTTAGATATTAAAAAGCTTTGAACTTCATATCTAGTTAAATCAAAATTACAAGTTCCCCATTCTCTATTTTCACCAATTCTCTCATCTGCATATTCATAAGTAGCTGTTCCATCAAATCTATACAATCCATGAGCATCTTTACAAAAATGTCCTGGCACCCAATCTAAGATTACCCCTATATTATGTCTATGCATATAGTTAACAAAGTACATAAAATCTTCTGGTAAACCATATCTACTAGTTACAGAATAATATCCTGTACCTTGATATCCCCAAGAAGCATCTAATGGGTACTCATTTATTGGCATTACTTCTATATGAGTATAGTTCATATCCTTTACATATTCACATAACTCTTCTGCTATCTCTCTATAATTTAAAAAATCTCCGTTTTCTTTCTTCTTCCATGAACCTAAATGCACTTCATAAATATTCATAGGCTTATTAAGCCCTGTTATTCTTTTATTCATCCATCTAGTATCAGTCCATTTAAACTTTGGTATATCGTAAAGTAATGATGCTGTATTTGGTCTTAATTCAGAATAAAAAGCATAAGGATCAGCTTTAAAAACTACATTTCCATCTGCTTGTTCCACTCTAAATTTATACAAATCCATCTTTTTTAATCCAGGTATTTTTAATTCCCAAATTCCCTCTGGGTTTATCTTATTCATAAAATGATTATCTCCATTCCAGCCATTGAAATCTCCAACTACTGAAATAGCTCTAGCATTAGGAGCCCACACTCTGAAGATGACACCGTCATCTTCAAAATGTGCTCCCATATATCTATATGCTTCTCTATGTTCTCCTTTATGAAAAAGGTATCTATCTAATTCTTTTTCCAATCTTACCCCCTCCTATGTTTTATTATAATTTTACTGGAGTAATATTCCAAATCTCCTCAGCATACTCTTTTATAGTTCTATCAGATGAGAATTTTCCAGCATTAGCTATATTTTTCAACTGTTTTCTAGCCCAGTCCATTCTGAAAGTATACTCTTTATTGATTAATTGTTGAGTTCTTCTATACGCTTCATAATCCTCTAATACAAAGTATTGGTCAGCTTGATGCCAAGGAGCATTTTCCATTAATGATCTGTGAATAGTTCCATATACTCCATTTCCTAAGTCACTGAATGTTCCATCTACTAAAGAATCAACTATTTTCTTAAGCCCTTCTACACAATTATATGGAACATGTGGGTCATATCCATTTGCTCTCATCTCTTCTACTTCTTTTACTGTAAGTCCAAAGATATAGTTATTTTCTTTTCCAGCTTCTTCTACTATCTCAACATTTGCCCCATCCATAGTTCCTAAAGTTAAGGCTCCATTTAACATAAATTTCATATTTCCTGTACCTGAAGCTTCTTTTCCAGCTGTTGAAATTTGTTCAGATATATCTGCTGCTGGGAATAGTTTTTGTGCCACTGATACTCTATAGTTTTCTACAAATACTACTTTTAATTTAGAGTTTACATCTGGATCTTTATTTATCATTTGTGCTACTTCGTTTATTAATCTGATTATTCCTTTAGCTACAAAATATCCAGGTGCTGCTTTAGCTCCAAATATATATGTTACTGGAGTAAAGTTCATGCTAGGATTTAATTTTAATTTATTATATAGCCCTATGATTTGGAATATATTTAATAGTTGTCTTTTGTATTCGTGTAATCTTTTTATTTGTACATCAAAGATAGAATCTGGATTTATCTCTATTCCTTGAGTTCTCTTTAAAAACTCTGCAAGTTCTACTTTTTTCTCATGTTTTATATCTAAAATTCTTTTTAAAACTTTTTCATCATCTAAATAAGCTTCCAATTTTTTTAATTCACTTAAATCAGTTATCCAAGCATCTCCAATTAATTCAGTGATTAAACTAGCTAATTGTGGGTTAGATTGTAATAACCATCTTCTTTGTGTTATTCCATTTGTTTTATTTAAGAATTTTTCTGGATATAATTCATACCAATCTTTTAATTCTTTATTTTTTAAGATTTCAGTATGTAGAGCAGCAACCCCATTTACTTTATGGCTTCCATAGATAGCAAGCCAAGCCATATGAATCATATTTCCATTGATTATTCTCATTCTATCTTGTCTAGCTTTATCTCCAGGGAATTTTTGCTCTAATAACTCTCTTAATTGGTTATCTATTCCTTGAGTTATTTGATAAACTCTTGGTACAACTTGCTCATATAATCCTACCCACCATTTTTCAAGAGCTTCTGCTAATATTGTATGGTTAGTATAAGCAAAAGTTTTCTCTACTATGCTCCAAGCTTTTTCCCAAGATATTCCTTCAATATCTATAAATATTCTCATCAATTCTGGAATAGCTATAACTGGGTGTGTATCATTTAATTGGATAGCTGTAAATTCTGCAAATTTATCAAAATCATTTCCATGAACTTTTTTATATCTTTTTACTATATCTTGTAATGATGCTGATACAAAGAAGTATTGTTGTTTTAATCTTAACTTTTTACCTTCATCAGTTGAATCATTTGGATATAGTACTCTTGAAATATCTTCAGCTAAAGTCTTTTGTTGAGTTGCATGTAGATAGTCTTGCTGATTGAATTTTCCTAAGTCTAAGTCTACTAATGAGTGTGCTTCCCAAAGTCTTAAAGTATTTATATTATTAGTTCCATATCCAATTATTGGCATATCATAAGGAACAGCTCTTACACTTCCATCTCCAAATGTAACTATTACTTCATCATCAGGTCTCATTACTGACCATACATCTCCATATTTTAACCAAGTTTCTGGTTTTTCTATTTGATATCCATCTCTAAACTCTTGATTAAATATTCCGTTTCTATATCTTATTCCATATCCTTTTCCTGGTAGGTTAAGAGTAGCTAATGAATCTAAGAAACATGCTGCTAGTCTTCCTAATCCTCCATTTCCTAAAGCTGAGTCCTCTTCAGCATCCTCTACTTTATTGTAGTCTATTCCTAATTCGTCGAATAGCTCTTGTACCTCTTTTAACATCCCAAGGTTGATTAGGTTGTTTCCTAATGCTCTTCCCATTAAAAACTCTGCTGATAGATAGAAAGCTTGTTTTTGCTTTTCATAAAGCTTTCCTGTGTCATACCAGTTATCAGCAATATTTTCCATTACGGCTTGCCCTAATGCTCTATAAATTTCAAAATCTTTAGCTTCCTCAAGCTCTTTTCCAAAACTTACTTTTAAGTTTCTTTCAATTTGTTTTCTTAATACCTCTTTTTCTACTCTCATTCCTCTTACCTCATTAATATTTTATTTTATCTATTAAATAATTTTGTTATCTCTTTTAATCTCTCTTTTATATCTTCAGTTAAATCTTTTTCCTGAAGTCTCCATTTCCAGTTTATTCCAACTGTAGATGGAGTATTCATTCTTGCAAAACTTCCTAATCCAAGTAAATCTTGCATCTGAATTATTACCATTTGGGCATCTGAGCTCCAAAGAGTTTCTATTCCTCTCCACTCTATTGGATTCCAATAATTTCTGTCTCTTTCCAAGAGCCATTTTTTAAGATACTCATCACATCTATTTTTAGTTTCTGGACTTAAATTTTCATACCAACCGACAACAGTATCATTATCATGTGTTCCCATATATGCTACACAATTTTTTTCATACTTATGCGGTAAGTAATCATTATCCTCATTATCAAAAGCAAACTCTAATATTTTCATACCAGGGTACCCTGTTCTTTTTAGAAGCTTTTTAACTTGTGGAGTCAAAAGCCCTAAATCTTCAGCTATTATTGGAAGTTTTCCCAATCTTTTTTCAATAGTTCTAAATAGCTCTATTCCAGGTCCTTTCTCCCAATGCCCTCTGATAGCAGTTTTCTCTCCATATTTGATACTCCAATATGATTCAAAACCTCTAAAGTGGTCTATTCTTACAATATCATATATTTCAAAACAAAATCTTATTCTATCTATCCACCACTTATAATTATCTTTTTTTAATTTTTTCCAATCATAGAGAACATTTCCCCATAATTGTCCTGTTTTACTAAAATAATCTGGTGGACAACCAGCTACTCTTTTAGGAACTCCTGATTCTGTAAATTGAAACATCTCAGGATTACTCCAAGTATCTGCACTATCTGTTGCAACGAAGATAGGAATATCTCCAACTATTTTTATACCTTTACTATTAGCATATTCTTTTAATCTCTTCCATTGCTTATAGAAAGTATATTGCAAAAATCTATAATATTCAAGCATTTTTTCTTCAATTATATCTTTTTCAAATTTTTTTCTAATTTTATTCTTATAGATTTTACTCCACTGTTGCCAAGGTAATCCGTTAAATTTATCTTTTAGTACCATATATAGAGCATAATCCTCTAACCAATAACTATTTTTATTAATAAACTTTTTATACTCCTCTTTTGAGTCCTCTCTTTTCATAAACTCTTCAAATACTACTTTTAAAAGTTTTTCCTTCTCATATTTTACTTGCTCATAGTCTAAATTATCATCATAATTTATTTTTTTTAAAGGAATAAGATTTTCATCTGCTGTATATCCCTCTCTTACAAATTCTTCCATATCTATGAAAAGAAAATTTCCAGCAAAGGCTGAATAAGATTGATAAGGAGAATCTCCATAACCTGTTGGACCTAGTGGAAGTATCTGCCATAGTTTTTGTCCTGTTTCATTTAGAAAGTCTACAAATTCATAGGCTTTTTTTCCAAAGTCTCCTATTCCATATTCACTAGGTAATGATGATATATGCATCAATACTCCACTACTTCTTTCAAACATCTTTCCTCCTTATACTATAAAATTCCTTTTTTCATGAAGAGTATCTATCTTTATTTTTTCATTAAAAGTCTCCTCATAAATTTGGGCTAACTTTGCCATATATATATCACTATGTATATGCTCCGATATTATATTTATAAATACTTGATTATCAGTATAAAATCCACTGATTTTATCTCCAACTTTTGTCACTACTAAACTTTTATTAAGGTCAGCAACTAACATTATTCTACTAGGATTTTTGAAACTTTCTTTCTCTTTACTTTTATGATATATCTCTATTCTCAATCCCATATTATCTAATTTATTAAAGCAGAAAGCTATTACTCTTACTCCTCTATCTATTGCGTTTTTTAAATCCTCTCTTATCTCCTGTAAATCAAAATCTGTATTAAGATATATTTCTTTTTTAGAGTTTTTTATTATATTCTTCAATGTTGCTTTTATTTTCTCATTATCCTCTAATTTATAGAAATAATTTTCTTTTATTGGATTCTCTATTTTTTTTAAATCCCTTTTTAGGTTTAAGGAGTTTTCAAAAAAAAGTCTCTCTATCTCTTCAAATAGTAATTCTGGGTTTTTAGCTTCATACTCTTTACTACTATTTGGTATCAATAAAATATATCCATTTCTATACATTGTTTCAAGAGATTGGTAAATAGTAGATTTTGATAGCTCTAACTCCTTCGCTAGCCTATATCCATTAGCTTTCCCAATCCTTAATAAAGTTATGTATATTATTGCTTCTGTTTTAGAAAAGCCTACCTTTATTAATCTATTTACTATTTTTTCCAATTTAATCCCCCACATTAGTAGTTTTTTATCGAACTACTATTTTCATTTATCATTATACTCCTTATTTTGTTTATTTTCAAGAAAAAATATATTTTTATAGGAAATTTTGTTTTTTTATAGTTGTGAAAATAAAAAAAACTATGAAGATATTATATTTTTAATATAATAACTCCATAGTTTATATTTTTTTAGCTTAATTTTTGAAGTAATAACTCAGCTATCTTATAAAGAATAAAAACTCCTATTCCACAATATGAAACTAAAAGTAATAATGCTCCTAATCTATTGTCATACACATAATTATCTTCAAGCTCTTTATTATCACTTTTACTAAAATCTTTATTCATTTTTTCTAACTCATCTAATTCTAATCTCTCTTTTACTGTTAACATATTTATCCTCCATTTTAATTCTATAATATTTATTTTTTTAAAATGGAAGTTTTTAATTACGTAATACTCTTTTTTTATCCCAGAGTATTATTCCTGCTAATCCTCGCTCTTTTCGATATCTAAAAAACTTTTCTTTAACTACATAGATAGTTAAAACTGTCAATACCATCTCTATAAGCAATGGTATCATATCTTTGTAGTAATCTACTATAAAGTTGTGATTATCTCCTAATGATAAATCTAATGGTATTATCTCTTGAGGATTAGAATTATTTTCTGCTAAAATTACAATATTTTGTGTAGCTCTGTTTTCTAATAGAGGTGGTTTATTATGAGAGTTAAATAGATTTGTCATCATCAATGAAAATATAAAAATAAACAACATCAATATCTTTTTTAATCTCATCTTTAACACCTCCTCTACTACATTCTACAATTATTTTTCAGTTTTTTAAAATTCTTATTTTATACCGTTGTCATTTAAAAATTTTATCATTTCACTATTTTTATTTTCTTTAGCTATTGAGATAGCATTATCTCCATAAGAAGCATAGTTAGGATTTACACCTAGTTCTAACACTCTTTTTATAACATCAGTAAAGCCATTAGCTACTGCTCTTAAATAAACTTCTCCTAATATATTCTCTCTATTGAGATTTCTCTTTTTTAAATCATAACCTTTTATATTTAAAAGCTCCATTAGATTCTTCTCGTCATAGACATAGTATATAGGATAGTTACCTCTCTCATCAACCTCTAAAAAGTTTGCCCCTCTTTCATTCATCTTTCTAATGAGCTCAGGATTCCCAACTATTCCACTCCAAAACATAGCACTCCAACCATTTTTATCCTTCAATTGAAAATCTATATTTTGAGTGATAATATATTCAGAATAAGATATAGGCTTATTTTTTAAGAAGTAGATAAATAGTGGCTCCCCTTGATTATTTAAGACATTTAACTCAGCTTTATCCTCACAAAGTTTTTTTAAAGCATCAAAGCTTCTTACATAAAAAATTGGAGTTTTTCCAAAGTTATCCCTTTTATTTTTATCAATATCCTTATTTAATAAAATATCTATTGAATTTAGACTATTATTTTCTAATGCTATTACAAGTAGATTTTTTCCATCACTATTTTCATAATTTAATGGAAAACCATCTATTAAATATTTATTTAATCTATAAGCATCATCTAATAATATACTACTATATACTTGCTCTATTGTTGGGATAGTACTCTTTTTTTGAAAAAGAGTACAACCACTTAATATCACTATTAGAGTAAGAAAAATTATACCTTTAAAAATACTACTCTTCATTTCTCTTTTCATATTTTCTTCTCTCTCCCTCTTTCAGATATTTCTTTCTTAATCTGATGTTCTCAGGAGTTACTTCTACAAGCTCATCATCAGCTATATAATCCAATGCTTGCTCTAAAGTAAATTTTCTAGGTGGAGCTAATTTTACAGCATCGTCACTTCCTGCAGCTCTCATATTTGTAAGTTTTTTAGTTTTACATACGTTTACTACAAGGTCATTCTCTCTGCTGTGCTCTCCAACTATCATTCCCTCATATACAGGAATTCCTGGGTCTAAAAATAGAGTTCCTCTATCTTGAATATTGTTTAATGCATAAGCTACAGTTACTCCTGGCTCAGTTGCAATAAGTACTCCTCTACTTCTTGTAGGAATCTCTCCCTTATGTGGCTCATAATCGTAGAAAGAGTGGTTTAATATTCCTGTTCCCTTTGTATCTGTTAAGAATTCATTTCTAAATCCAATAAGTCCTCTTGCTGGTACTTTGAACTCTAAACGAGTATATCCATCAGTTCCAGGTATCATAGATACCATTTCCCCTTTTCTTATACCCATTTTCTCAATAACTACTCCTGTGTAGCTATCATCTACGTCTATAAGTGCCATCTCAATCGGCTCAAGTCTCTTTCCATCTTGCTCTTTCATAAGAACTCTTGGTTTAGATACTTGAATTTCAAATCCTTCTCTTCTCATATTCTCTAGTAATATAGAAAGTTGAAGTTCTCCTCTTCCTTTTACAACAAATGCATCTGGAGTATCAGTTGCTTCTACTTTCATACTTACGTTAGTTTGTAACTCTTTTTGAAGTCTTTCCCAAATATGTCTTGAAGTTACAAATTTTCCCTCTTTTCCAGCAAATGGAGAATCATTTACCATAAATGTCATAGCTAAAGTTGGCTCATCTATATCTATTAATGGTAGAGCTATTGGCTCATTTACATCAGCTAATGTCTCTCCAATATCTATATTATCTATACCAGCTATACAAACTATATCTCCAGCATGTGCCTCTTGAATCTCTACTCTTTTTAATCCTTCATATCCATAAAGTACAGAGATTTTTCCTTTTATCATCTTTCCATCTCTTTTTATAAGCATAACATCTTGGTTTCTTCTTACGATACCATTGTGGATTCTTCCTACTGCTAACTTTCCAACATAGTTATCATAAGCTATGTTTGTTATTAAGAATTGCATAGGTTTATTGTCGTCTCCCTCTGGATCCTCTACATGCTCAAGGATAGTTTCAAATAGTGGAGTCATATCAGAACTTTCATCTTCTAAGTTTCTCTTAGCAAATCCACCTTTTCCTGAAGCATATACAACTGGGAATTCAAGTTGTAAATCATTAGCATTTAATTCAATAAATAGCTCATAAACCATATATAATACATCTTCTGGTCTTGCATTTGGTTTATCCACTTTATTTACTACAACTATTGGTCTATGTCCTTGCTCTAAAGCTTTTTTAAGAACATATTTAGTTTGAGGCATTGGTCCCTCAAAAGCATCTACTAGAAGTACAACAGAGTCAACCATTTTCATAATTCTTTGTACCTCTCCTCCAAAGTCAGCATGTCCTGGAGTGTCTACAATGTTGATTTTGTAATCTTTGTATCTAACAGAGGCATTTTTAGAGAAGATAGTTATTCCTCTCTCTCTTTCAATGTCGTTAGAGTCCATTACTCTCTCTTCTACTTTTTCTAATTCGTGAGAACCAAAAGCTCCCCCTTGTCTTAAAAGACAGTCCACTAGTGTTGTTTTACCGTGGTCAACATGGGCAATAATTGCTATGTTTTTTATTTTCATTATTCTTCCTTCCTTTAGGGTTAAAAATATTTATACCCTTTTAATAAATTGTTATTTACATTTGCTAAACCTAAGAATTTATTTTGACAATAAACTCTATATCTACCATTTGGACTTTGATGTCTGATAGTATTTCCGTTTAAAAATAGAGTAAGATTTTTCCCCTCTTCAATCTCTAGTTGAGGGTAGGTAAAAAACTCTTCTACACTTTGAAGAAAGCTACTATTTCCTTCATTGTGTAATCTCTCTATATCCTCAAGAGTAAATGCTTTATCTATACTAGAATCTCCTACCTTTTCTCTAACTAATGAGTTCATAGTAGCTAGAGTCCCTAGCTCTCTTCCCATATCATCTATTAGAGAACGTATATATGTTCCTTTCGAAACACCACATCTAATTTTTCCCTTTACTCCATCAAACTCTAAAACTTCAATAAAATCAATATGTATATCTCTAGCTTTTCTCTCTACCTCTATACCTTTTCTTGCTAAGTCATAGAGCTTTTGTCCATCTACTTTAAGAGCTGAATACATAGGTGGTATCTGCTTTATATCCCCTATAAATTTTTTTAAAACTATATCTAGCTCATCTCTAGTGGCAGACTTTTTCTCTGATTCTTCTATAGTTTTACCCTCTATATCATAGGTATCTGTCCTATACCCTAGCTCAAAACCTGCAGTGTATATTTTAGAATATCCCTCTATATCTTGAACTAATCTAGTAGCTCTTCCTAAACACACCACTAAGACTCCTTCAGCTAACGGATCTAGAGTTCCTGTATGTCCTATTCTTTTCTCTTTTAATACTCTTCTCAATACTCTTATCACATCAAAAGATGTAATTCCACTAGGTTTATTTATATTGATTATTCCTTCCAAACTTTCAACTCCTATATTAGAACTATTTCATATTGTACCATATATTACTGATTTTTAAAATAGTTTTTTATTCTATCTAACTATTTTTCTACAATTCCATATCTATTGCTTGGGCTCCACAATAAGTATTGATTTATTCCTAAATCCTCTAAAGCTTTTACCTGAGCTTCTATCTCTTTTTTACCATAAGGAATATATCCTTTTACCCACTTAGCAGTAAAAGCTTGTAACCAAGGTCTGATTTGAGATGGATAAGTTAAGTTATAATTTCTATTTATTCCATCTAATGTTGTATGATAGATAGTCTTATATGGCTCTGCATCAGGTACAGGTATTCCATACACTCCCCTTCCATAATGGCTAGGATATGCCATAGGAGAGATTACGTCTACCTCATTACTTATTACTTCCCAGTGCTGTCCAAGCCCCATATCATCATCTGAACTTGGTACTTGTCCATAGATATCTGCTGATATATATACCTCTAATGGTTCTAACTCTTTTCTAGCATATTTTAGATATTTTTGAATAGTTTCTGGTTTTGATTCCCCAGTACTATTTCTATAATCTAATTCCTTATCAAGTTTCCCTCCATTTGAAGCTGGAAATCTCACATAGTCAAACTGTATCTCATTAAATCCAACCTTAGCAGCTTCCTTTGCCACAGCTATATTGTATTCCCATAGATATCTATCATGAGGGGATACCCATATTACTCCATCACTATTAGTGAAAGGTTTTCCAGTAGCTCTCTTTATAATAGCTTTGTCTGGATGCTTTGCTGCATAAGTAGGATCTTTAAAAGATACTATTCTAGCTATTGCGTATATATTGTTGTCTTTTAATTTTTTTATAAAAGCTTGTATATCATTTATAGGATATCTCTTATCATTTTTACCTATATACTTTAATTCTGCCTCTGTTTTAAATAACATCTTTCCAAAATCCTCTTTGACATCTATTACAAAGGCATTTATCCCTGTTCTCTTAGCTAGCTCTATCAACTCATCCATTCTTTTTGTTGATGAAGCTGTATTTACTGTTAAATATATCCCTTTAACATCAATTCTAGGATTATTTACATACTCTTTTTTAGGGACAGGAGTAAAATCTATATTTTTTAAGTTAGATGGTATTACCTTATGTATATCCTCAGTCAAGCTTCCTGTTCTTATCCATCCTTCTCTTATCTCATTATTTTTTCCATAAGTTATTCTTCTCCAATAACTTTTTTCAATATTAGTTTTTGTCTCATAAGTCCCATCTTCTTTTTTTATTTTTATTTCCTTTGGAGTTTCTACTATTTTTTCTTCTAAAACTTCCACCTTTACTGCTTTTTTCAAGCTATCCTTTTGTATTTTTCCATCAGGTTCAGCATAGATAGGAGTTTTAATATTTATCGTATAAGCAAAAATCTTTTTAGGTGCTTTTTCTGGTATTTTTATCTCCTTTAAAGGTAGTACCTGTTCCTCTTGTTTTTCAACTACATTTACATCTGTTGCTTGTTTATTTATATCTTGCTCTACCATAATATTTGTATTATTTTTACCAATGTCTCTAGTTATTCCAGCTGTAGTAGTAATAGTTACTATATATAGTGCTATGACTCCAAGTATGCTAATCATAAATTTCTTATTTTCTCTCATATTATCTCCCTTTTTGTTATACTATACTCTGATATTTTATACTATTTTTCAAAAAATATCTAGTTTGAATTTTCTATAATATAAAAAGAGAAAACTCTACTTTTACCCATTACTATTTAGCACTGAGTACTGCAGTAAAATTTTCTCTTTCTACTTCATTTTTTTATTAACTTCTATTATTTATTTACTTTTCTTTTTTCCTTTGGCTGCTTTTTTCTCTACAACTGGATTCATTTTTTCTAATAAGTTTTTACCAGGTTTGAATTTTGCAACTTTTCTTGCAGCAATTTTCATAGGCTTTTTAGTTTGTGGATTGATGCAAGTTCTTTCTGCTCTCTTTGCTGCTTCAAATTTTCCAAATCCTATAAAAGCTACGCTATCTCCTTTTACTAATACCTCTTCAAGTGTTTCTAAGAAAGCCTTTGTTAATTTCTCAGCTTCTACTTTTGTTTTTAACTCTGCTTTTGCTCCAAATAATTCTACAAATTCCTTTTTTGTCATTTGAAATCACTCCCAATCATTTATTTGTTGCCCTTACTATTAAAATAGCACGTTTTTTCAATAAACACAATACTTTTCTTAATTTTTTTATTTTTTTCTCTTAATAAATAGCTGTACCCAATAATTTTTACCATTTTTATCTTGAGCAAGCCCTATTCCTGTTTCATCATAAGCTGGATTTAATATATTTCCTCTATGACCTTTAGACTCTATCCATCTATCAGCTACAAACTCGGGAGTATCATGCCATCTTGCAATATTTTCTGCAGCAGCACTATATCTTATCCCTTTCTCTTTAATAAGATTAAAAGTCATTCCAAATTTTTCACTGTTATGTGATAGCTTTTCTTCCTTTGCCATATCCTTTGCTTTAACTATTGCTATTTTATTTAATTCCTTATTCAATTTTAATGGCTTCAGCCCACTCTCTACTCTGAAATTATTAACTTTTCTCAAAATTATATCTTGATAATCTTCAGCATTTATATAGAGAATATTCAAAAAAAATAATAAGATTACAATAAAAACTTTTTTCATTTTTACACCTCTCTTTTTATTTTCTATTATACCATCTTTTTTTAAGCTTTTGCACTCTTTCTTTGTTTGACTTTTAATTTTCTACATTATATAATTTATTTATAGAAGTATTTATAAAAAAAGGAGAGATTATGTATAGTGTTGATTTTGGTTTTCCTGTACTTGGAGCTACTGTTCTTGATACAGGAATTAACTTTGGTATCTATTGTAAAAATAAAAAAAACGTTATTCTAAATATATATGATTTTGCCCACAATACAGAGCCAACACTCTCTTTGAAGTTAGATGAAAAGATTAATAAAACTGGGGATATTTGGCATATTTTTCTAAGGAGAGCTAAAGAAGGAGTAATATACTCTTGGAAAATAGATGATTCTCCTGAACTTTTAGACCCCTACGCTTTTTCATATACCAATCACAAAGAGTGTAAAAATAAAAAATCTATCGCTGTAAAAAAAGAACTTTTTAAAGAGAGACATCTTGATACTCCAATGAGTGAGAGTATAATATATGAAGTCCATATTAAACTATTTACTCAAAATTCTAACTCTCTTGTAAAGTTTCCTGGAAAATATAAGGGATTTATGGAAAAAATTCCTTATTTAAAAGAACTAGGAATTACAGCAGTAGAGTTTCTCCCTGTATATGAATGGGATGAATATACTGGTAGGTATGATTCACATAATAAGGTTTTAGAAAATGTATGGGGATATAATCCCATTAGCTTCTTTGCTCCTACAAAAAAATTCTCTAGTAAAAAAAATCTAGATAGTTTTGATGAAGTTGTAGAGTTAAAAGAACTTATTAAAGAGTTACATAAAAATGGAATAGAAGTCATTTTAGATGTAGTATATAACCATACTGCTGAAGGTGGAAATGGTGGTCATCTATATAACTTTAAAGCTATGAATAAAAGTGGATTCTATATATTAGAAAAAGATGGAGAAAATTATACTAACTACTCTGGCTGTGGTAATACATTTAATTGTAACACTGTAATGAGTAAGGACATTATTCTAAACTCATTAAAATATTGGTATCTTGATATGGGAGTTGATGGATTTAGATTTGACTTAGCACCTATCCTAGGAAGAGATGAATATGGACAATGGGGAGGTCAATCTATACTTAATGAGATAGCTCAAGATCCTATTCTATCCCATTGTAAACTTATCTCTGAAAGCTGGGATTTAGGTGGTTACTATGTAGGAGACATGCCTGCTGGATGGAGTGAATGGAATGGAAAATACAGAGATGTAGTTAGAAAGTTTATCAAAGGAGATTTTGGGCAGATTTCAGATTTAGTTAAGAGAATTTCAGGAAGCCCTGATATTTTTAAAAGAGGAAACCGTTCTCCATACAACAGCATTAATTTTATCAGTTGCCATGATGGATTTACTCTCTATGATCTAGTTAGTTACAATACAAAACATAATTTAAATAATGGAGAAAATAATAGAGATGGAGAAAATCATAACAACTCATACAACTGGGGAGAAGAAGGAGAAACTAAAAATACAGAAATCTTAAATCTAAGAAAAAAATTGATTAAGAACTTCTTCCTTATTCTTATGATTTCTCAAGGAACTCCTATGTTTTTAATGGGAGATGAATGTGGTAGAACACAACATGGTAATAACAATGCCTACTGTCAAGACAATAAATCAACTTGGCTTGATTGGGAAAGAGCAGAAGAGTTTAAAGATATCTACAATTTTGTTAAAAATATGATTAAACTTAGAAAAAGTTATTCTATCTTTAAAAAGGATAGTTATTGGGAATGTGATGATTGTAAGGCAAGTGATGTTATCCTTCATGGAACTAAGCTTCATTCTCCAGATTTTTCATATCATTCCTTAAGTATAGCTTTTGAATTAAAGGATATAAACAGTGATACAAAATTCTATATTGCACTAAACTCTTACTATGGAGATTTACAATTTGAATTACCCCCTCTTGAAAAAGGTAAAAAATGGTATGTACTTGTAGATACTTCTAAAGAAGATAAATATAACTTCTCTAATACACCTACTCCAGTAGATAAAAAATCTTACCTTGTTAAATCAAGAAGTTCAATCATTTTAATAAGTAAATAAAAGTAAAAAAGAGAGATCATTTTATATAGTGACCTCTCTTTTACTTTTTTAATCTTTATTTCTTTCATATTTTCTTATCATCTTTATTCCTTAAAACTATCATACCACTTTTCCAATTTATCTCAGATATTATTCCCTCTTCATAATGACTTATCTTACTTATACCATCTAATTCTCCTTCACTGTTATAGGATTCTTCTATTAAAAATACTCCGCTATAATACCTAACTCTTCCAAAGAAAATCTTTCTATTATAATATAATTTCTTTTCTATTAGCTTCAAATATTTTCCACTATTAATATCAAATATAATTTTATAATTACTATTATAATTGTTTTTAAGTTTTGTTATAGTATCTCCTTTTTTAGAAAAATATTCAATATATTCCTCTTCATTAATATTATCAACAAGCTTTCTAAAAAATAATTCTCCAGTGGAATAATAATAAGTAACCTCTTTTACATTATTACTATATACTATTTTTCTTTCTATTTTTCCATTATCATAAAATTTTTTTTCTATTCTAATTGATATATTTTCTTTATTTTCCACTTTTCTAATTCCTACTTTCCATTTTAAAATATTTTTTCCTTATTATATATTTTTTTTAATTTATTTTGGGATAACTATTTAAATGAAAATTCTTATTACCAATATTATTACTTTTTACTAAAAATTTTCCATAAATATTCATTATCCCGTACTCGTTTCCTTTTTTAAAAAATAATTGTCCAGAAGCTATTTCTGTTATTTCATCTACATCTATTTTTTGAGCTGTTTTTAAATTTGAAGTATAATATACTCCCTCTTTTTTTAAGATTACTCTTTTCTTTTCTCCTAAAAATATTTCTTCATATTCAAAAGGTAATAATACCTTTCCTTTCTCATCTATGACTCCATATTTTCCTTTTTTTACTATTGCTACTCCATCTTTAAAATTTGTGGCTTTTGTATATTCAAGTGGAATTACCACCTCTCCCTTTCTATTTATATATCCATAGCTATCTTTTTGAATTAAAATAGGTGTTGAAAAATTAATATTTCCAACACTTTTTAAATCTTCAATTTTTTTATTATTTCCATCAAAATTAATAAAATAAAGAATATACTTATCTTCATCACTAATTAAAAATATATTTTTTATATTTGTTTTTTCTATATTTTCTCCTGCTAATTTTTTCTGAAAATATATATTTTCTATCCTAGTTTGGAATTTTTTATTTTCATAAAAAATAAAACTACACACTGCTAATAATAAAAAAAGAATATATAATTTTACTTTACTTTTTCTTTTATTTCTCATCGACATCATTTTACCTTCCCCTTTCCTTTAAAACCAAAAGAAAAAGCTGAAGTTTTGAAATCACTCCAGCTTTTCTTATACTAAACTTATATCATATTCCCATTTATTAATGATATAGTCTTTTGTAAAGTCAAAATCTTCCCTAGATGCTCATATTATCCCCACTATTTTGTATTATTAAAATATAATAATCCTTTTTAGAAAAATTTATTTTTCTTGAAATTCTATCTCTACTCTTCTATTTTTAGCTCTTCCAACTTCTGTTTCATTATTCCCTATTGGATTGCTTGCTCCTTTTCCTAGTATCTCATACTCTGTATCACTATTTTTTACCTGTTTTTTTAGCTCTTCTGCTACTTTAGTTGCTCTTTCTAAAGATAGTTTTTCATTATAGCTTGATTTACCTACATTATCTGTATATCCCTCTATTTTTATTTTCCCTTTTAGATTATCTCTATTTATTTCTTCTGAGAACTTTTCAATAACTTTTTTACTATTATTATTTAACTCGGCTTTGTCAAATTCAAAGTAGCTCTTTGTTCTTAGAGTTATACTACTATCTTTTTTTGAACTTGAAACTATATTCATTGGATTTAAATCATTTAATGTATTAAATCTATATCCTATTCCAACTCCTACTCTCCAGCTTCCTTCATTTTTATGTGTGTGATTATCTTGGCTTACTTTAAATGGAACATCATAACTTACTTTTGCTCCTAACATAACTCCAGTTTCTAGCTCTATGTCATATTTTATTCCAACACTTACATTATCCTTTGTTTTTTGCGGTACTAATATATCAAAACTATTTCCTCCAAAGTTTCCTGTTAAGTTATCCTCATCTGCTCCTGATAAAATTCTTGTATAATTTACTCCTGCTGTTAAGTTATGTTTTCCTTTTTCTGTTACTATCTCTTTTCTTAAGTCTAATCCTACATTTCCTGATAATGTATCAAAATCTTTTCCATCTACTTCTAAAGCCAATGCCTTATCTTTTGATTCATTTATACTCTCTTGTTTTATATAGTCATAACTTACTCCTACTTTAGGCTCTAGGAATAATCCCTCTGTTAGCTCTTTAGTATATTTTCCTTCAGCATAGATATTTAATCCTCTATCAGAATAATTTTCCTTATAACTATCACTCATTGTATTTCTATGACTATCCCAATCACTATATTGGATTCCTATTCCTGCTATTCCTCTAAATGCACCTTTATCATGTTTTACATATCCACCTAAATATGCAGAATTTCCTTTTAAATCTGATGTTGCAATATCTACTTTATTATTATTTCCTCCTAGCATTAGTCCTACTGATGTACTATCGCTTATACCTTTTTCTATTTGTCCATAAGCCCCTGTCATCTTACTATCTACTTTTGTATCTGCACTACCTATATCAAATCCATGATAATTTTTACCATAATATTTATCTGTTCCTTCTCCATTATTATGAGTAAGTCCACCATATGTTATTATCTCTCCATCTTTAGCCTTGAAGTTATTTTCTTTTACAATATCTCCAAAAATATTCATTGATTTTCTACTTGCTTCTGCTGAGAATGAATAAGGAGTTTCAGTATACACTTGTTTTAGATAAGCAAGTAAAGTTACCATTTGTTGTTCATCTGTTACTGCAGTATAATTTCCTTCTGGAGTAAGATTTGGATTTAGATATAGAATCTCTTTCAACTTATCAAAGTTCTTATCTCCACTTGTATATACTCCTTTATATATATCATTTAATTTAATATATAATTTCTCATCAACAGTAGTATCAATATCTATTGAGTATAAATCTTTTTCCCCTTTAATTACTACTGTTTCATTTTCTTTATCTATCTCTGCACTATCTAGTATTGAGTCTGTCTTAATCCATACATTTTCCTCATCAAATTTTGTCCCTGAGAAATCTATTACAGAGTCTACCCCTAAACCGTTAGTAACTATATTGAATACTCCTATCTTATCTTTATCTATTGGTGTTCCTGTTTCTTCAATACTATCTCCTGGTTTTAAGCTTGTAGTTCCTGTTATAGTTCCATTAAAATCATTTAAAGCATGTCCTGTTATCTTTCCACTTTCATCTTTTTTACTTCCATCAACTCTTAAATTAAGTTGATTTCCCTCTGCAATTTTAATTTCTCCAGTTCCTGTAACCTCAGCTGTTTCGTAAAGAGTAACATCACTATTTTGTGCTAACTCAATATTACTAAAATCCGAAATTTTATTGAAAATACTAATACCAGTAGCACCTTCAAAAATTAATTTATCTTTATTGGAAGAATTACTTCCTATTAAATCTCCATTTATCAATACATTATCTTTAATTTTTAAAGTACTTTCTTTTGAATTAGATAAATCAATATTTCCATTTAGTATAGAGTTATTACTTATTTCTACCTCTGTTTTTCCATTACTTCCATATAAATTTCCATTTAATGAACTATCTGATATTACAACACTATTATTACTGTCAGTTGTAGTTTCAATAAAAGCAATATCTCCATTTATTAGTGTTTTTTCAGTAAAGTTTAAAGCTGAGTTTTCTTTTCCTTCTACTGCTATATATTTCTTAGTAGTATCTTCTGAATCTCCTCTCAATCCTCCACCATTTATGATTGTTCCTTTTCCTGTAAAATTACTGTTTGAATCTACAGTTAAAGCTACCCCATAAGAGTTTAAGATAGAGTTAGATAGCTCTAAATCTTTATCTACTTCAAGTCCTTTATTAACTCCATTGATAATAAGTTTATCTGTCTTATCCAATGTTGATGATAATAATGTTTTATCAAATTCTTTTTTAGATGCTTCCTCTTGAGTTAAAACGTTCTTTATCTCATAACCCTTTAAACTTCCCTCATCAGTTATTGTTCCACCAGTTCCTACAACAACCTCTGTTGCATTGGTATTATCATCTAATTTTACTCCTAATCCTTGTCCTATATATTTTTTTATTTCTTCGTCAGTTAGTTCATTTTTATTTTCTTTGTTAGTATCTTGAGTTTTATTAACATAAACTAGATTTTTCCCAGCTAAAATTCCATAGTTTTTAATATCAAGAGTTACATCCTTATTTTCTATTCCAGAATTATTAACATTTGCTCTATCTAAATATATAGCACTGTCTTTTCCTAAAACTACTCCGCTATTTTCAATATTAAAATCAGCTTTTATATCATAACCACCCCAATAATTATAAGAATTATAAGCTGATAAAGTAGGAAATAATGTTATCCCATTCCCAAACCCTTTATATGTATTTTTTTCATCTTCTTTTTTATCTGAGTTTCCAGATATTAGTCCACTATTAGTTATATCTAATCTATTTTCTATTAACTCTGACATATAGTTTATACCAGAACCATCATGTTTTGCAAATCTACTCTCTGTAAATTTAATTTCCCACCCATTAATATCATGAGTATTAAAAATTCTATCTCCTTTATAGTATCCCTTTATCATTCCGCTGTTTTTTATACTCATTTCAGTTGAATAATTATGATTAGTAGTACTTGATGTTGTTAAAAAAGCTAAATATGCGATACCATTTCCATTTCCATAGTAATGTGATGTCCTATTAATTTCATCTGTTAAAGCATCATATTTAGCATTTCCAGAAATTACTCCATTACTACTAATCTCTATTGGTATTCCAGTTTCAGTTCCTCTTCTATCACTCTCTTCTCTGTCAGAAAAAAATATTCCGTTCCCTGTCCCATCATAAAGTGGAGCAAATATTGAGTTTAATATTAATTTATCAGAATAAACATTTTCTGCCTGACTTTTTCCAGAAATTACTCCACTATTATTTAAATTGAAGTTATAAAGTTCCCGTGTTACTATTCCATTTCCATGTTCAGCTCCTTTAACTTCAATGTAATAATTTTTACAGTATTCTTCATCAAAATTTTCTTTTGAATTTACTAATATACTCTCTCCTGTTATTTTCCCAAAGTTATCTACTTTTTTTAAATTCATCACAGCTATCCCATTTCCATCAAAAAAACTATAATCAAATAGTGGAGTATATATTTTTCCTCCTATCACTCCATTATTTTCTATTTTGTCTATGCTTCCTTCAAAAACAGACATCACTCCATTTCCATTTCCACTACCAAAGGCTACATAAAAACGTTTGAGCCCTTCAGCTACTACTCTGTTTACAGAATAATTTCCTAAAATTATTCCATCATTATAGACATTTAATTTTTTATTTATATTATTAGCATTAGCTCTCATAGGGTAATCTTTTAAAATACCATTTCCTGAATAAAAGTGGTCTGAACCAAGTTCTTTGGTTGTAAAATTACCTGATATCATTCCACTATTCTTTACTAAAATATCTAAATCAAGTTTCAAATCATCTGGAGCATAAAGAACAATACCATTTCCCCATCCCATAGTTACAAATAAATTACCTAAACTAGTATCTCTAAAGTATTTAACATCTAAATTTCCTTTTATAATTCCAGAATTATTAATTTCAGTATTAACTAAACTTTTTTCTAATATACCATTTCCTCTTTCATCTATTGGGATATTCTCACCATATATTGGGATATTCTCAGACATTTTTTCACTTAATTTTCCTAATATTAATTTATCATTTTCAATCAAAATATCATTTGAACTTACTATTGAAGATAAACTAACACTTCCTGTAATTAGAAAACTAACAACTACAGCTAAACTAATTCTAATCTTTCTTTTTAAGTACCTTTTTAACTCTTTTTCCATTTTTTAAAATTCCTCCAAATTTTTTATATTTCAAGTAAAATCCTATCTAGTAATTTAAATAAAAATTCGTTCTTTAGAACAAATAAGTATCTCTATATCCTCATAAACTTTTTTATAAAAATTTTTCTAAAAATTTTTTATGGCAATTTTGTAAAAAATATGTTAAAATTAGGAAAAGTAAAAAAATTAATTGGAGTTGTTTTATAAAGATAAAGAACTTAAAATTCGTTTTTGTTCTAAAAGGCGTATTTTTTACAAATAAAAAAAGATGATAAGTTATCTTGGTAGGACTCCTTATCATCTCTTTTCTATCTGAACTATTTAGTTTTTACTAGATAGTTCTTATTTTTTCTCTAATGCTAGTACCAAACTTCTAGAAAGTATTCTTATTCTTCCCTTCATCTTTTTTCCATATATTTCATTGTTATCAATCATGTCATAAATTGTTGTAATATGTCTTTTAAAATACTTTGACACATCTAATGGAGTTGACCATGGACCCAGTCTTTTTTCAATCTCTTGTGCTAATAATTCATCTTCTTCTGATAAATTTTTTAGTTTTGTTAAGATATATGTTTCTGTATTCATTGTTATCTCCTCCCTATAATATTTTTGCTCTATTCTAATGATACCACATTTTTTAAAAAAAGAAATTATCTCATCAAATTTTCTCCTGCTCTCACTATCCTTTCCTTTAATTTTTAATTTTAACTTTTTAGATTTATTAGACACTTATGATTACATATGTGTATATAATAACACTTTTTATAATAATAATACTCTTATTGGTATAGGTTAGCTATTATTTTCTCTTGTTTCTTAAATTTTTTTCCAATATATATATATATAATTATTCTTTTTATATTATTCTACTTGTATTATTATCCTTCGCATTTTTATTCAGAGGGTGGTTATCATTTTACTACTACCCTCCCCATTTTTTTCTTCCATCTGAAATAATTTCGTACCTAGGTATATTTTTATTCCTTATTTCTAAACTCTCTTTCTCTATCTTTTTTCTTCTACCTCTTTCATTTTATTTTTCTTATAAGATAGCATAGACTTTTTTAATTACCACTAACGTTGGCATACATTGGCATAGCTTTTCAATTTTTTTATAAAAAAAGAGCTATTGTAATTAATTACAATAGCCCATATTTTCTCTAATTAAGCTTCTTTTAAAGCTTTTTTTATCTCTTTTAAAGATTTATTGATTTCTCTTCTTTCTTTTCCTAACTCTGCATTTTTAATGATATAGTCATCTACTCTATCCTCATAGTCAGATTGCATATTTTCTAATATATCTAAGAAATCTTCGTATGTCATATGAGGTTTTACATACTCTTTTAAGTTTAATAGAAGTTCAACTCTTTTTCTATTGTCTCTGATTTTTTTATCATTATCTTCTATTTCCCTTTTTATTTTATTTTTTCTTCTCTCTTTTCTTACTAACTCTAAAACGTTATCTACCATTTTTAGTCCTCCTAAAATTATTATTTTGCTAAAAGAAGAGCTAAGTCATAATCTGGTCTGAAGTCATAGTTTCTTTCTCCGTCCCATGCATAAGAGATAGGGTGAGTTATGATTTTGTTATTTTCTATTCCAACCATTAATCCTCCCTCTCCAGCTTCTAATAATTCAATAGCTTTAGCTCCCATTCTAGTAGCTAGTACTCTATCAAATCCAGATGGAGTTCCTCCTCTTTGAACGTGTCCTAATACTACACTTCTTACTTCAGTAGTTATTTTTTCTTTAAGAGCAGCTTCAATATCTTGAACTCTTCCTACTCCCTCAGCTACTAAAACGATATCATGTAATTTACCTTGTTTTCTTCTTTCTTTAATTTGGAAAGCTAATAATTCAATTGGATTATCCATTTCTGGAATTAATAATCCATCTCCTCCACCAGCAATACAAGCTTGTAATGCAAGGTCTCCTGCATGTCTTCCCATTACTTCTACTAGGATTGTTCTCTCATGAGAAGTAGCAGTATCTCTTATTTTAGAAATAGCATCTAATATTGTATTTAAACAAGTATCAAAACCTAATGTAAAATCTGTTCCTTTGATGTCATTATCTATTGTTCCTGGAATACCAATTACTTTTATTCCATGCTCTTTAGATAATAAGTCAGCTCCACGATAAGAACCGTCTCCACCTATTACTACTAGTCCCTCTATTCCTCTTTTTTTCAAGTTTTGAGCTGCTATTGCTCTAAATTTAGGGTCTTTGAACTCTAAACATCTAGCAGTTAATAGACGAGTTCCTCCTCTATCAATTATTCCAGAAACATATCCACTATCCATAGGGAATATTTCATCATTTAGCATTCCTAAATATCCTCTTTGAACACCATATACTTTCATTCCTTTTGCCATTGCTGCTTTAGCTGCCGCTCTTATAGCAGCGTTCATTCCTGGAGCATCTCCTCCACTTGTTAATATTGCTATTTTCTTTTCCATCACCAATAACTCTCCTTTATTACTCATTTACGATAAAAGAACCTATTTTCCTAAATTTATTATACCTATTTTCAATAAGTTCTTCTACTGATATTTTATCCAATTCAGAAAATGATGATAAAATGATATTTTTTAGGTTAAGAGCTATACATTTATGATCTCTATGAGCTCCACCTACTGGCTCCTCTATTATACCATCAATTATTCCTAATTCATATAGACTTTGTGCAGAAATTTTTAAATTTTCTGCTGCTTGAGGTGCTTTAGAAGCATCTTTATATAGGATAGCTGCACAACCCTCTGGAGAAATTACTGAATATACAGAGTTCTCAAGCATAAAAATCTTATCAGCTACACTTAGAGCTAATGCTCCTCCACTTCCTCCTTCACCTATAACTATTGAAATAATAGGCACTTTTAATCCTGCCATCTCCATAAGGTTTCTAGCTATTGCTTCCCCTTGTCCACGCTCCTCAGCTTCCATTCCTGGATAAGCCCCTGGAGTATCTATTAAACAAACAATAGGAATATTAAATCTCTCAGCCATTTTATATAGTCTAAGAGCTTTTCTATACCCTTCTGGATTTGGCATACCAAAATTTCTATATAGTTTTTCATCTACAGTTCTACCTTTTTGATGACCTATTATCATCACTTTTTTCCCATCTATTTTACAAAGTCCACCTACTATTGCTGGGTCATCTCCAAATAATCTATCACCATGTAACTCTATAAAATCTGTTGTCATATGCTCTATATAATCTAAAGTATATGGTCTCTCTGGATGTCTTGATACAAAAACTTTATCCCATGAGCTTAGATTTTTATATTTCTCTCTCAATTTTTCCTCATAGGCTTTTTCTAATTTTTCAATCTGCTCTTTTAAATCTATCCCTTGCTCTTCTGAAAACTTTTTTAAATCAGCTATTTTTTTCTCTAATTCTAAAACTTCTTTTTCAAATTCCATTTTTTCCTCCCAAAATTATCCAACTAAATTACTTAAAATATTGTGTAATGTAGCCTTCATATCCTCTCTTTTTGTTATTACATCTACCATTCCACATTTTAATAAGAATTCACTTGTTTGAAACTCCTCTGGAAGTTTTTGTTTTATAGTTTGCTCTATAACTCTTCTACCAGCAAATCCTATCATAGCTTTAGGCTCACTTACAATAATATCACCTAACATAGCAAAAGAAGCTGTAACTCCTCCTGTTGTTGGATTTACTGGAACAGCTATATATGGTACTCCTGCTGCTCTTAATTTTTCAGCAGCAGCTGAAGTCTTAGCCATCTGCATTAAAGAAAATAATCCCTCATGCATTCTAGCTCCACCAGACATAGATACTACTATCACTGGTATTCTCTCTTTTAATCCTCTCTCCATAGCTCTAGTAATCTTTTCTCCAACTACTGAACCCATGCTTCCACCCATGAATTTAAAATCCATAGCTGCTATACTAACTCTTATTCCATTTATATTTCCTGTTCCAGAGATTACTCCCTCATTCATATTACAATCTTGTTGTGCTTTTTTATTTTTCTCTTCGTATTGTGGAAAATTTAATGGGTTTTGTGAAAAAAGATTAGCATCTTCCTCTACAAATGTTCCCTCATCAATAAGTAAAGCTATTCTCTCTCTTGCTGTCATCTCAAAATAGTGGTCACACTTTGGACATTTTTTTAAATTACTTTCAATATCCTCTTTGTATAAAATTTCTTGACAACTTGGACATTTAGTCCAAAGTCCTGTTGGATTATTATCTATATGTTTATTCTCATCTTGTTTTACATTTTCTTTATTCTCTATTGTTAATGTTACATATTTCTTTCTGTTATTTAAAGAAAAGTTTTTTTTGCTTAAAGAAAAAAATCCCATTTTTGCCTCCTCATTTTTCTTCCTCTAATAATTAATTTTATAGGATTTTTTGAATTATTTCAATAAATATTTGATTTTACCTCATTAATATTATAGAATAATATTAATTAATACTCTTTAAAGTATTATAAAATGGGGATTTAAAGAATACACTTGTATTTTTAAAATTTTAAAAAAATTTTTTATGGAGGGAATTTTTTTATGAAAAAATTTATATTTCTTATTTGTATATTTACACTTTTTCTTTCTGGCTGTTCATCAATAAGTACTTTTATTGATGAAAATCTACCTAAAAAAAATACAACTATTCCAGTAGCTCTTCAAGAGCAAATTGCTACTAAAATAAACCCAGAAAACGAGCTATTTGCTGTAGGAAATTCCAATATAGATAAGAGTGGGGCTATCATTGCTCAAGCTAAAGCCAATAAACACGCTAAAGATTTACTAAAAGAGCAGATAAAAAAAGAGATTAAAATTAACTTTAATACTTTTATGTTAAATACTGATAACTACTCTAAAGGTATAATCTCTCCTGTGCTTAGTGATTTAACTGATTATGCTGTAGATGTAGCTCTTAAAAATGCTTCACAAAAGGGAGCTTGGGAAAATGATACATCTGTTTACTCTCTTTTTGCTGTAGATAGAGATAAGATAACTGAAGTTTCTAAACAAGTTTTTACGGGATATCTTGGTGATGTATCTGGTAAACTAAATAGTATTAAAAATAAGATAGGAGACATGGAAATAAATGTTCCTGCTAACTTTTTAGATGGTAACTCTAATAACAATGAAGTTATAGACTAAGGGGGAGAAAAATTTGACTATTGATAAACTAAATCTTAATAACCCTAATGAGATAGAAGAGATTAAAAATTTTTTAGCTGACTTTCAATTAAAATATGATAGTTCAGTAGATTATACTATGGTTGCTAGAGAAAATCAAAAAATAGTTGCTACTGCTTCAAAGGATAAAAATATTGTAAAATGCTTTGCTATTGATAATAACTATCAAGGAGAAGGGCTCTCTACTCAACTTCTTACTTCTCTTATAAATAAGATGTTTGATGAAGGGTATTATCACTCTATGGTTTTTACAAAGCTTATCAACAAAGATTTATTTAAGGGTATGGGATACAAAGAGGTAGCTCATACAGATAAGGTTATTCTTATGGAGATGGGAAATAAAAATATCAACAAAACCTTAGAAAAAATTATAAAAAAATATAATATAGATACAACTAAAAAAAGAGCTATGCTCGTTATGAATTGTAACCCTTTTACTTTAGGACACCAATATTTAATTGAAAAAGTTGCTAGTGAAAATGAAGAGGTACTAGTGTTTGTAGTTGAAGAGGATAAATCAGCTTTCCCTTTTAAAATTAGATATGAACTTGTTCAAAAGGGAGTATCTCATCTTTCTAATGTAAAGGTAATAGAGGGAACAGAATATATCATCTCCTCAGCTACCTTCCCTAACTATTTTTTAAGAAAGGAAGATGATGCTCTAATAGAGTATACAAAATTAGATGCCTCTGTCTGTGGAGAAAAATTTGGGAAAATTTTAAATATCAATAAAAGATATGTAGGAGAAGAACCATATTGTAAGGTAACTAATACTTATAATAACACTCTAAAGGAGATTTTACCTAAATATAATATAGAGGTAGTAGTTGTTCCAAGAAAAGAGGTAGAGGGAAAAGCTATCAGTGCCTCATATGTAAGAGAACTATTAAAAGAGGAGAACTTTCAAGAGATAAAAAAATTAGTTCCTGAAACTACTTATGAATTTTTAATCTCTCCTCAAGGAAAGGAGATAGGAGAAAAACTTAAATCAAGTAATGCTCCTCACTAGTTATGTTTGATATAAATAAGTTTTTAGATGATAGAGAAAAAAGAGTAGAGTTACAAAACTCTTTGCTTGAAAAATTTAAAGCCCCACTTCTTACAGTGAGAGCTAACTATCCAGGAGAAAACAAATGGGAATCTATCCCAATAGAGATAACTGATATAGTTGCTAAAGAGATGGTACTATTATTTGAAGATAAGATTATCCATAGTGAAGTTTTAGAAAATCTTGAGGGAAAAATATATCTATTCTTTATTGATATTCCTGCCTTTGAGATTAAAAAAAATACTATATATTTTGAAGAGAATCATATTCTTGGAAGATGTGTAGATTTAGATGTATATGATGTAGATGGAAGAGGACTCTCTAGAAGTGATTTTAATCTTCCTAAGAGAAAATGCCTTATCTGTGATGACTTAGCCTTTATCTGTGGAAGAAGTATGAAACACTCTCATCAAGAGATAAAAGATAAGATAGCTAGTAAATATATAGCATACCAAAAATACTTAAAAGAGAGAGAAAGGGTTACAGTTATACTTTCTGATTTGACACTTGAAGGTATGATTTATGAAGTATCTAGTTTTCCAGGATTTGGTCTAGTTACTCCTCTTACCCAAGGCTCTCACAAAGATATGGATTTTTTTACTTTCTTACACAGTTCCTTTGTTTTAAAAAAAGGATTTAAAAAGATGGCTGAAACTATGTTTTCCTCTCTTCCTTTAGATATTGCCTTTAAAAAGATAAGAGAGATAGGAAAAATTACTGAAGAAGGGATGTTTAAAGCTACTTCTGGAGTAAACACTCATAAAGGTATGATTTTTTTTGATGGGAATAACTGTGGGAGCTACTGCTAGAGTTCTTTATGAAAAGAGAGAGTTTAAAGATATTCAGAATATTATTTGTGAGATGACTAGGGATATTCTTAAAGATTTTGAAAATATTGATATATCTAAAAAACTTACCCATGGGGAAAAACTCTATCTCGAAAATGGGTTTACAGGTATTAGAGGCGAGATAAAAAATGGACTTGATATAATTTTTAATGGTTCATTAGAGGTTTTTTCCTCAGCTTTTGAAAAAACTAAAAATATTAATCTTTCAGCTTTCCATACTCTTATTTATCTTATGGGTAGAGTGATGGATAGTACCATTGTATATAGACATGATTTTTCAACTTTAGAGCAAATTAAAAAAGAGATGTCAGATATTTTCTACAATGGTGGTGCCTTTAATAAAGATAGAGAATATTTTGAAAAACTTGAAAAAGAGTATATCTCTAAAAATATTAGCCCTGGTGGTAGTGCTGATTTATTAGCTGTTACTATCTATTTTTATAAGTGTTTAAATTCATTTTTCTAGTTATTTAAAAAATATTTAATAGCTTATAATGACTATTATATTAAAGAAATTATAATAAATTAAAATATTTCAAGAATGACTTTCATTCAAAGAATAAAAATCATTCTTGAATTTTTTATTTCTCTAGTAAATTTTTTAAATTATTTTACTTTCTTATTTTTATCTCAGCTCCTGTTGGCATAATTGAATCTTCATTTATAATCTCTCCAATTTCATCAGCAATAACAAAACCTGATTTGACATTTTTTAATGATTTTATATATCCTTTTATATCAGCTTCAACACTTGAATATTCAAATGATAAATCAGTTTCTTCCATAACACAATTTATCAATTTTAAATTTTCACAATAACATAGAGGTTGGGTACCAATTATTTTACAGTTAATTAAAGTTAGATTTTTAGAAAACCACCCTAAATACTCTCCTTTTATAACGGAATCTCTCACTGTAATATTCTCACTATGCCAAAAAGCATCCTTTGTATCTAAATTACAATTAATAATATCTAAATTTTTAATATATTGGAAAGAGTATTTTCCTTTAAAATTAACATTTTCTAATTTAACATCAATTGAATCCAACATAAAATATTCAGACTCAATATTTGTATCTTTTAAAAATATATTCTTACACTTCCAACCAAACTCCTGTGAAACTATATCTGAATTTTCAACCTTTATATTTTTACACTCTCTTAAACATTTTATACTATTTATTTTACTATTTTTAATTTCACCATCTATTGAATACCAAATAGGAGCTCTTGATAACTCATCTAAATTAGAATTTTCTAAAATAAATTTTCTATTGTGCCACATAGGATAACGAAGAGAAAAATTACAATTCTTTACAACTACATTTCTTGCTTCTTTTAGAACAGACTCCCCATCTTCTATTCCAGCAAAATTACAATTTATTACCTCTGTATCTTTTAAATTATATAGAGCTCTCTCCTTATCGAAATTTTGATTTTCAATTTTATTCATAAATTTCATCTCCTAATTTCTCTATTCTTACACTTAAAGCTTTATCAATATCTTCTAAATTTTCAAATCCACTTTCAATCTTTCCTAAAGGTATTAATCCATTAGAGTGCCTAAAATCTTTTGTAAAAAAAGCAAGATTTCCCCAGGGAGAATAGTATGTTAAATCATAAGTTTTTGAAGTACAACTTTTAGGAGCATTACTAATATCTAACTCTTTAGGAAGATAACTAATTTTTTCTATCCCTCCATAATTTTCAAATTTTAATTCTAATGGGAGTTGACCCAATAAACTTTTAGTAGCACTATTTTTTTCTAGAGTTACTACTATCTCTCTATTATCAAATATAAATCTCATCTTATTTAGCATTTTTTCCTCTCCATAAATCAGTGTTGATAAAACAATTCCTAAACCTACTATTAAAAATTTTTTCATAATCCTCCTTTAAAACCTATATCTCTATAAAAATTGTTTTATATTATTAGCTTTTTCAAATCCTAATTTATCCTTTAATACTTCAATAGTTCCGTTTAATTCATCATCTGTTACACCAACATTTTTACTGATTCCAATATGGGCTTGAAGTTGAGGATTTACACCATCCATTGAAGCAAGAGCTGCTACTGTTACAAGTTCTCTTGTTCTATAATCTAAAATATCTTGCCCAAAAATATCTCCAAATAGATGAGCTTTTAAATATCTATCTGCCATTGGAGCAAAATCATATATTCCTCCTTTTACTTCCATTCCAACTATCTTTGTTTGAACTTGAGTCCCATAAACTAATGAATTTCTGTCACTAGGGATAGGAGTAGATTCTCTTCCCACTTCTGTTACCTTACCACTAGCTTTTCTTTCATCCACTGTATTAGAAAGTACTCCTAAAGCGTTTAAACTACGTGGAAATCCACAGTAAGCATAAAGTTGAACCATAATCTCTTTTATCTCATTTACAGTAAGTTCATTATCTAATCCAAGATTCACACTTTTTTCAAGTTCTTTTAAATTTCCAATTGCTGTAAAAATTGAAATCTCCACAATACTTTTATCTTTATTTGTCATTTTTATTCCTCCCATATAAATTTTATAATTATAAATTAAATAGTAAAATTTCTTTGATAAATTATTTATACTATTTTTCTTTTTCTTAATAAAAGCATACTACTTTGAGTCCACTCTAAGTCAAGCTATTATTTTTTTATTTTTTCTCTTGACTTAGAGTTAACTCTAAAGAGTATAATTCCAAATATAAAAGAAAAATTAGTAAAAAATAGTTATATTAACTTTATAGGAGAGAAATATAATGACAGAAGAAAAACTTAATCATAAAATTTTAAAAAAGGATGAGTTTGAAAAAATGAATATCTTTGGAATAGGAAATCCTAATGATGCCTATGCCAAATATTTTGTAGGAAACTCTTTTTTAAATCCACTTACTGAGATAGGAAGTTCTAGCGTCTTTTTAGCAAATGTTACTTTTGAACCTGGTTGTCATAATAACTGGCACATTCACCATGCTACTAAAGGTGGAGGACAAATTTTAATATGTACAGCTGGAGAAGGTTGGTATCAAGAGGAAGGAAAAGAAGCTATCCCTCTAAAACCTGGTATGATAATTACTATTCCAACTAATGTTAAGCATTGGCATGGAGCTAAAAAAGATTCTTGGTTTAGTCATATAGCTGTAGAAGTACCTGGAGAAAACTGTTCAAATGAGTGGTGTGAACCTGTAACTGATGAAGAGTATAATAAATTATCATAAAATATAATGGAGGTCTTAAAATGAAATTTGATTTTAATTACTATAACCCAACTAAAATTTATTTTGGAAAAACTGCTCTTAATAATTTAAAAGACGAGTTAAAAAATTATGGAGAAACTGTTCTTTTAGTATATGGAAAAAACTCTATAAAAAAGAGTGGACTTTATGATAAAGTCATTGAAATTTTAAAGGAATCTAATAAAAAAGTGGTAGAATTAGCTGGAATAAAATCAAATCCAACATATAATCAAATGATGGAAGGAGCAAGACTTGTTAGAGAAAACAATGTTGATTTAATTTTAGGAGTAGGTGGAGGTTCAGTTATAGATTGTTCTAAAGCTATATCTGTATCTGCATACTGTGATGGAGATGCTTGGGAAAAATATTGGATAAACTTTGAAGAGGTAAATAATAAAATTGTTCCAGTAGGAAGTATTTTAACAATGGCTGGTACTGGTTCTGAAATGAATGGTGGTTCTGTAATAACTCATGAAGAGAAAATGTTGAAAAATGGAAGAGTTTTTTCTCCTGAAGTTTATCCCAAATTTTCTATATTAAACCCTGAATATACTTATACAGTTCCTAAATATCAAATGATAAGTGGAATTTTCGATACCCTTTCTCACCTTATGGAGCAATATTTTTCTGGAGATGACAATAACACTACTGACTATATTCTAGAAGGTGTTATAGAAGCCCTTATTGATAATGCTAGAGTAGCTTTAAAAAATCCTGAAGATTACGAAGCAAGAAGTAATATTATGTGGTGTACAACTATTGGTCTTAATACAATTACAGGAGTATCTAAAGCACAGGACTGGGAAGTTCATATGATAGAGCACCAACTTGGAGCATATACTGACTGTGCCCATGGAATTGGACTAGCTATCATCTCTATCCCTTACTATAAATATATTTACAAATATGGTTTAGATAAATTTGTAAGATTTGCTGAAAAAATATGGAAAGTTGAAAGTAAAAATCTAACTAAAGATGAGATTGCTCTTGCTGGAATTGAAAAACTTTCTGAATTTATAAAAGAGTTAGGTATCCCTACTACATTGAGGGAGGTAGGAGCTACTGAAGATATGTTACCTAAAATAGCTAACTCTTCTGTAATTCTTGATGGAGGATACAAAAAATTAACTCCTGATGAAATTTTAACTATTTTAAAAGAAGCTTATTAATTATAAAATAATTTATTAAATAAAAAAGCTCAAGAGTGTTTTTAAAACTTTCAACATTCTTGAGTTTTTTATATTTACTATATCTTTTATTTTTTACTCTCTACATATGAAAATAATCTCTCTTCTAACCAATAGTGTTCTCCAAAAAATCTAGCATATCCCACATGTCCACCATATTTTGTAATCTGCAAAGTTATATACTTATTTCTTCTAGCTTCCTTTATGGGATAACAGCTCTCTGACATAATTGGATCATCTTCAGCCATCAATATGAGGGTAGGTATCTTAATAAATGGTATAGACTTTTTAGGGCTTACTCTCTCATAGTAATCTAAAGCATCTCTATATCCATATTGTGGAGCTGTAAAAACATTATCAAACTCCTCTATTGTTTGGCATTTTAAAACAGTATCTACATTGATCTTATCTGGATAAATTGTAGATTTTTCTACTATCTTTTTCTTCAGCTTATCCATAAAATATTTAGTATAGATTTTATTTTCTTTCTTTAAAAAAGTTCTAGCACTTCCTAAAGGGTCGCAAGGGGCAGAAACAGCCATAGCACAATAAAGATTTTTAGGTAGTTCTTTTCTACTTCCTAAGTAATTTAATACAAGTCCTCCACCTAGACTAAATCCTGCTATTACAACTTTTTTATAGTCAGAAGTTTTTTTCAATACCTCTTCTAAATCTTCTATCTGTCCCATATTATAAAATTTTATCTTCTTATTTGCCTCTCCACTACACCCTCGATAATTCATAGCTAAGATATCCCAACCTCTTTCAGAAAAATACTTAGCCATTCCCTGTATATATTTACTTCTAGAGCTTCCCTCCAGTCCATGACACAATACTATTACATTATTACTTCCTCTTTTTATCCAATCTATGTCTAAAAAATCTAAATCTGGTGTATTTATTCTCTCTCTTCTATATTTTACCTCTATATTTCTAAAAATAGTTGGAAAACAAGTATTTATATGTCCATTTTTAAATAAAAAACTTGGTTTATAATCCAATTCAATCCCTCCAATTTATTACCATACTATTATATGGCAAAAAATAGATTTTTTCTAGAGTTTTCTCTTCCTTACTTGACTTTTTTTTATATTTCCTGTATCTTTTTATTATACAAATCATACAAGGTGAAATTATGAGCAGGAGAAAACTTTTTTTTATACTATTTCCTCTTTTTGTAGGAGTTGGAATATATTTTCTATATAGAAGCAGAAACCTCTTCTACTTTAAAATTTTTACAACACATCCTCTTATCTATAGCTATGTTATAAAAATTAGAGATATAGCTTGGCTATATCGTAAACATCTTCCTCTTTGGAGTGTATATTCACTTCCAGATGGACTTTGGTTATTTTCTTTTGGGGCTATTCTCTTAATTGAGAGATTTTTTTATTCTTTTCACTTTATAGTTTTTACAGTAATTTATATTTTTATGGTAACTTTAGAATTTTTACAAAAATATTTTGGTGGACATGGAACTCTACTTGGAACTTTTGATAAATTAGATATACTCTTTTTTACTCTAGGCTATACTTTCATTGTGTTAATTTCATATTACCTTCACAAAAAAGATAAAAAAATTATAAAAGATATCAGTTTTATTAGTAAAAGGAAAGAATTTTCAGAAGATATTAAGTTTATAATCATCTTTACAATTTTAGGTATATTACCTAGTCTATTTTAAGACTAGGTTTTTTATTTGTTTTGTGCTAAAATATTTTTATCAAATATACAAGGGGGATAATTATGGATTTAAATTTTTTATTAGATGATGTTATAAAAAATAGAAGAGCTCTTCATCAAATACCAGAAACAGCTCTTACTGAATTTAAAACACAAAAATATTTAAAAGATTATCTTATCTCAATAGGACTAAATCCTCAAGAGATTTGTGAAACAGGGCTATATGTATATATTGAGGGAAAAGATAAAGAAAATTGTATTGCCTTTCGTTCTGATATAGATGCTCTTGATATTTTAGAGGAAAACAATATTGAATTTGCCTCTAAACATAAAGGAAAAATGCACGCTTGTGGACATGATGGGCATATGGCTACTCTTTTAGGGTTTGCTAAGTACCTAACTACTATTCAACCACTAGAAAAAAGTGTACTTTTAATATTCCAACCAGCTGAAGAAGCTCCTGGTAGAGCTAAAGAGATATGTCAATCTGGACTTTTACAAAAATATTCTGTAAAAGAAGTCTATGGATTACATCTATTCCCAGAATTACCAGAGGGAACAATAGGAACTAGAGCTGGAGCTTTCTTCGCTCAACCTACTGTTATCCATGGAAAAATCACTGGAAAAAGTGGACATGGAGCTATGCCACATAAAGGAGTAGATGCTCTTCAAGCTTTTACTAAAGTTGTAGATGCATACCAAACTATAATCTCTAGAAATTTTTCTCCTTTTGAAACAACAGCTCTAACTATTGGTAAATTCCAAGGAGGAAGTGCTTTTAATATTCTACCTGAAACAGTGGAGTTCTGGGGAACACTTAGAACATTTTCACAAGCAAACACAGATTTTGCTATAAAAAGAATTAAAGAGATACATAGAGGAATAGAGATAGCTTACAATGTAAAAATTGAAGAGAATCTTGAGGTTATGTATCCCCCTGTTACAAATGATGAAAAGCTATATAATAAATTTTTAAAAACTATAGAGGGAATTCCTTGTGTAGAATATGAACCTCTTGCTATTGCTGAAGATTTTGCTTACTATCAACAAGAAGTACCTGGATTATTTGTTCTATTAGGTACTAGAAATGAAGAGAAAGGATTTACACAAGCTCTTCATAATTGTAGATTTAACTTTGATGAGAAAGCTTTACTTACAGGAATAGAGATGTTTGCTAAAATTTACCACAATTTTAAATAATAGTAAATTTTTGTAAAAATTTGTGATATAATTCTAGTAGATATAAATTAAAAGGTGGTTAAAAATGTTAAACAAAGGTATTGTTAAAAAAATTGATGGAAATAAAATTATTGTAAAACTTTATAAAGATACTGCATGCTCTCATTGTAGTGGTTGTAGTGGAGATAGTAAATATGGAAAAGATTTTGAATTTACAACTGATATGAAAGCTGAAATAGGAGATACTGTTACCTTTGAAATATCTGCTGGAAAAGTCATAAAAGCTGCTTCTATTGCCTATGTTTTTCCTGCTGTGGCTATGATAGTTGGATATTTTTTAGGAGAGAAGCTTCTTGGACTTAGCGAAAATCAAAGTATTATCACAAGTTTTATAGCTCTAGTTCTATCTTTTGGAGTGCTATATTTTTACGATAAACTTGTAGTTAAAAAGAGAACTAACTCTGAGATAGAGATTATCTCTATTGAAAAAGAGGATACTTCTAATATGATAGATAGTTGTAAAAATAAAAACGCTTGGTAATCAAGCGTTTTTACTTTTCTCTTCTCTCTCTAATTTAGAAAATATACACCCACAGTAATCCTGTCTATATAAATCATACTCTTTTGATATATTTACAGAACGTAAATATCTACTCTTCTTTTTAAAATCTCCATTTAAAAACTTAACTCCATATTTTTCTCCAAAGCTCTCTCCTAACTCATTTATCCATTGAGAGTTTTTCATAGGGCTGATGCTCAAAGCTGAAGTAAAATAGTCAAAGCCTAGCTCCTTAGTTTTAATAGCAGTTTCTTCTAAACGAAGTCCATAGCACTTATAGCATCTCTCCCCTCCCTCTTTAGCTTTTTCTAATCCTTTTACCTTTTCAAAAAATTCCTCTTTAGGATTGTATCTTCCCTCTATTACCTCTATATCATATCCTCTTCTTCTATGGTAATCTCTTTGCTCCTCTAATCTCTTTCTATACTCATCTTCAAAAGTTATATTCGGATTATAGAAAAATACTGTCAGTTGAAAGTATTGTAATAGATACTCTATCACAGCACAACTACAGGGAGCACAGCAAGAATGAAGTAAAAGTTTAGGTTTTCTTCCCTCTTCTGCTATTTTTTTTATCTCCTTTTCCATTAATAAATCATAATTTTGTTTCAACTTTCTCCTCCTTTGGCATACAGTACCATTTAAATTCACACTCTCCACACTTTTCCCCATACTCTCTTGGATTAAAATCTCCACTGATAAGCCTTTCAGCTATATAATCAAACCTTTTTATAGTCCTATCTATACTTTTTTCCTCTAGCTCTATCTCTACTAGAGAATTTTCTTCCTCAATATAGTAAAGATATGCTTTTGTCTCGTCAAGGGTATATCTCTCCTTTAGAAGATATGTATATATCTCTAACTGTCTTTTATAGATTTCTACTCTAGCTTTATCATAAGCCCCTGTTTTGAAATCTATTAGCTCTACTCCATTAGAGGTTTTTCTCAATAAATCTAGAGTTCCCTCTATTATATAATCTTTTTCTACACTATAGTTTTTTACCTCAGTAGATATTATACTCTTTAGATTATTTCTATCTAGGTATCTCTCTACCTCTAATTTTACTTTTTCTCTTATCTCCCCACTGAAATCAGTTCTCAAATTTTTCTCTAAAGAGCTACCTATATTTTCTATTAACTCTTTTAAACTCTCCCTTTGAAAAATTCCAGATAAAAACTCTTTATGTATTCTCTCTATTACCTTATGCACAAAAATTCCATAGTAAGTTTTAGGATTACTTAGAGCTTTAAATTTAAAATCCTTAATAAATCTATATTTTAAAGGACAAAATTCATATAGAAGTATATGCCCAGTATATGATAATAACTCTTTATTTTCTGTAACTTTTAATGGCTCTACCTCTAAATTTTTTAACTGAAATCTCTCATCATCTACATATGGAATAGATTCATACATTGGTCTAAAAGTTCTAGATGGTAACTCATTTCTTCCTGAACGATTTTCTATACTTGTAAGTACTAAAAGATTTTGAGCACGAGAAAAAGCTGTGTAATAGATTCTCCAAAAATCAAAAATATTTTTCCTATCCCTTGGCTCATAATCATCCCCAAGCCTTAATAACTCCTCAAGGATATCCTCCTCTGTCTTTCCTCTCTCCACAGGAGAAGAGTCCAATGAACCTACTACTACAATTGGAAACTCCAATCCTTTAGCTTGATGGAAAGTAAGAAATGGGATAGCTCCCAGTGGAAACTCCTCTTTATTTTCATATTCATCTACTCTTTTTTGATATAGATTTTTCATATACACCATAAAGAAATATCTTACAACTTTTTCTATCTCCTCTTTAGCTATATCCTCTACCTTAGACAATCTCTCAAATTTTTCCAATATCTCAGTAAAAACTCCTAGATTATATGTTTCTCTTCCCTCATTTACCCCTTCACTCTCTAGTTTTATAAACTTTTTAAATGTCTCAAACTGTAATAAAGAGTAGAAAATCTTCCTTAAACTTGGAATAGTTATTACCTCTTCACTGGCATTGGCTTTTCTTCTTTCAACTAACCATTTATATAGTTCTTCATCATTTTGTATCACTTTTTTTAATTGAGTTAAACAATCTTTATAGTAATAAAATACTGACTGTCCTCTATTTTGTACCTCATCTAATACTAGATATTTACATTGAGGAAAATATACAAGAAGAGCTCCTATTGTAAGCTTTATCTCAATTCTATCAAAAAAATCTTTAGAACGTGGAGAGTATATTGGGATTCCACACTCTTCTAAATAGTTTTTTAACTCTTTTACATTAGGATTTTGCACACTTCTAAAAAGAAAAGCCACTTGACTATAATCAGATATTTTTTTAGTTGTATAGAGTTTTTTTATAAATTTATATATATTATCCTTCCAATGTTTCTCAGAATCTCCACCTATTCTTATAACTCCACTAGTTTTTGAAAACTCTTTATCCTCTGGAGGCACTATCTCTTTTTCATACCTAAACTCTCTCCAATTGATAAGCTTTATCCATCTATTGCAAAATCTTATAATATCCTCATGGGAACGATAGTTTATATCTAAGTTTATCTTTTTACATCTTCCCTTTTCAAATCTCTCTGGAAATCTTAAGATATTTCTAACTGTTGCCCCTCTAAATCTATATATTCCTTGGTCATCATCTCCCACTACACAGATATTCTCTTTTTTTGCTCCCAACATAAAAATTATCTTTTCTTGAATAGTATTAGTATCCTGATACTCATCTATCATTATATATTCTATTCTGTTTTGTAATTTTTCTAATACCTCTTCTCTATGAAGTATTCTATATAGTTCTCTTTGAATAGTAGTAAAGTCCATCAAATTTTCCTCTACTAGCATCTCATGATATACCCTATGAGCCTCTTTTAAAAATAGGATTTTTCTATTTTCAGTTCTTATATTATCTAATCTTTTTCCCTCTTCATTTATCTTATTGAGCCACCATAGAATTTTTTTACTTCTCTCCCAACTATTTATCCCTGGAATATCTTTAAAAAAATCTCTATATCCCTCTATCTCACTAAATCTTTTTATTCTACTATATATAAAAAATTGTTGATCAATATCATCTAATACTCTATATCCATCTCTAAAAAAAGAGTACTCAATATTCTCATCTATCATTCTTAAAAATATAGAGTGAAGAGTTCCAATATACATCTCATTTATATTTATTTTCTCATTGCTCTCTTTTATTCTATCAGATATTCTTACTAATAACTCCCTAGCTGATTTTTCTGTAAAAGTTGAAAGAAAAATATTTTCTGGTTTTACTTTTTTCTCTACTAAAAGATATATAGCCCTTTCTACTAATGTTCTAGTTTTACCAGAACCTGGTCCAGAAATCAAAAGTAATGGTCCCTCTGTGCTCCTTACTGCCTCATACTGTTTCTCATTTAATTCCATCTCTTCCCTCCTTTTCTTTTCAAATAAATTATATCATATCTAATTATTTTTCCCACTGAAATTTTTTCCAAATATTTGTTAAATTATACTTGAATTTTTTTGAAAAAAAGGTTATTATCAAATTAAGTGGATAAAATTATTTGGGGTGAGTAGATGAAAGTTTTACATAGACTTTTATTACATTGGATTTATATGTTATGTTTTTTTGGGGGATTTATTAATACAGTTAGTATTGTTAAATACTCCTATACTGTTTCACACTTCACTGGACACGTATCTAAGGTGGCTATTAATATCGGGCAAGGAAATCTTTCAGAGGTTTTTAAAATTCTCTCTATTATTATAGCTTTTGCTCTTGGTTCTACTATCTCTGGTTTTCTTGTTGATGGTAGAGAGTTTAACCTAAAAAGAAGATATGGATATTCTATGCTTATTTTAGGTGTTGGACTTCTTATTTTATACACTACTGTAAAAGATACTTGGCTATTTTTTTACTACCTACCTTTTATGATAGGGGTACAAAATGGACTTTTTATCTCTTATAAGGGAGTTGTTGTAAGAACTAGCCATATCAGTGGAAATATTACAGATGCTGGAGTATATCTTGGACACTGTCTAAAAGGAAAAATACAAGATAAATGGAAAGTTTATTTCTGTTTATTTAGTGTTCTAGCTTTTTTAGTTGGTGGTTTCTGTGGAGTAGAGCTTTATTTCCTTTTTAAAGATGGTGTTTTTATAATAGCAGGTATTGGTTATTTAACTATCGCTTTTATATATTTCTCTTTAAGACATAGATATAGACACGTTCTTCATCTTACTGATGAACATTATCATTTTCAATAAGGAAAAATGGACTGTTGCAAAAAAATTGCCTCAGTCCACTTTTTTATTTCATCATATTATAGATTTCATCAATATCTAAATTCTCTCTTAAAAGTTTAGCTAATCTATCGTACTCTCTCTCCTTAAACTCTGTAAATGAAAAGCTCTCTTCTAAAAGTTCTAATCCCTTTTTTACTCTCACATTATTTAAAAATTTTCTTGTAAATTTCTCATTATCAAAAATTCCGTGGATATATGTAGCAAAGAGATTCTCCTTAGCAGTAAAGATAAACTCATCTCCTTCCACAAGATTTTTTTCATCTCCTAATGTAACTCCTTGATGAATCTCATAACCTTTTACTTTTATATCTTCACAACCTTCAATTATTGTTCCAGAAAGATTAGATAAAATACTCTTTTCACTCTGCTTAGTACATTTAATTTTTTCCATAGTTGTTATCATATCTAAAAATCCAAATCCCTCAGTAGATTTTTTATCCCCCTCTATATGATGAGGATCTAATACCTCTCTTCCTAGCATTTGAAATCCACCACATATTCCCACTACAATAGTTCCTTTTTTATATAGCTCTTTTATCTTTTCATAGATTCCATTACTTTTTAACTTCTCTAAATCTGATATGGTACTTTTACTTCCAGGTAGAATAATTATATCCTCATCTCCCAATTCCTCTTTAGAAAAAACATAGTTTATAGCTACATCAGAATAATGGTTTAGAGCATCAAAATCTGTATAGTTAGACATTTTCTCTGTTCTGATTATACTTATTTTTATCTCTCCATCTTTTTTAGTATGCTCATTTATCTTTTTAGCTAGGGTATCTTCCTCTTCTATCTCTAATTTTTCATAAGGTACAACTCCTAAAAACTTTATATCTAATCCCTCTGTTTTTAATCTCTCCATAAGCATATCTATTCCAGGTTTTAATATTTCAATATCTCCTCTAAACTTATTGATAATCAATCCCTTTATCCTATCTCTATCTTTTTTATCTAAAAGAGCAATAGTTCCATATAAAGAGGCAAATACCCCTCCAATCTCTATATTTCCTACCAATATCACTGGAGCATCTACCAATTCTGCCATTCCCATATTTACACAGTCGTACTCTCTAAGATTTATCTCTGCAGGGCTTCCTCCTCCCTCTAATACTCCTATATCAAAATTTTCCTCTATCTTTTTATAGTTTCTTAAAGCTACCTCTTTCCATAGTTTTGAGTTAGCAAAATAATCCTTAGCTCCCGTATTACTTATAGGTTTTCCCTCTATTATCACTTGCGAATTATTATCAGAGTTAGGTTTTAAAAGTATGGGATTCATAAAAGCTCTAGGTATCTCTTTACTAGCCTCTGCCTGTACTACCTGTGCTCTTCCCATCTCAAGCCCCTCTATGTCCACAAAAGAATTAAGTGCCATATTTTGAGATTTAAAAGGGGAAACTCTATACCCATCTTGAGCAAATACTCTACACAATCCAGCTGTAATTATACTTTTTCCTACTGATGAACCTGTTCCCTGTATCATAATCTTTTTATGCATATGACCTCCACTAATCTTCAAAACCTCTTACCACTCTATTTAAATGTAAAAGCTCCTCTTTTATATTTCTGTGATGTAATTTCTTTATATCTACCCCTCCAAATTTAAACATCCATTGCAACCATATCCCCATTACAAGAGCTGTTACAATAGTTCCTATCCCTAATTTTCCTCCAAGCAACCACCCTATTACAAAGGCTATTATTTCTATCCCATTCTTTATTACACTTACTGGCTTATTAAATCTTTTAGTTAGTACCTGCATAAATCCATCTCTTGGACCACAACCCATACCCTGTGTCATATAGAGATATGTTCCATAACTATAAAAGAAAATTCCTATTAACAACTCTATTATTCTAGCAAATAAATTTTGAAATATAGGTATGAAATCTAAAAATATTATCAAGTCCATAAAAAGCCCTATGAATATAAAGTTTAGAACTGTTCCTACCCCTATTGGCTGTCCTAAAAATATATCCATCAAAACAATTATTACTCCTAAACTAATACTAGCTTGCCCTATAGTTATCCCTGTTACTTTAGATACTCCTTGATGTAATACATCCCAAGGTGCTAATCCCAAATTAGATTTTAGAATTGTAACACAACCTAAGGAACATATAAAAAGTCCCACAAATAATTTTAAAAATCTGATACTCTCTTTTTTCAAAAAACTCTCCTCCTGATACTTTTACTTTTATAAAAATATCTTACTATAAACTCCTTTTTTTTTCTAGCTTTTTCTATTTTAAAAAAATTTTTATAAAAAAACACTTGCAATTTTTTCAATTTAGTATTATACTTCTTTACAAGAAACAAGATTTAAAAAAAGGAGGTTCAAAGATATGATGATGTCACTTAGCATAATACTTTTTGTCATATGTATAATACTGCTCATAATAATATCTATGAGTTTAATTTCATATACAAAAAATTATGTTAGGGGAAAGTTTATTCAATTCTTTGAATCAAATTCTTATATATCTAGCTCTAAAGTTTTATAGCTTTTTTAAGCTAACTTTAATTTAGAGTGTAAATATATTTATTAATTTGTTATAAACAGCCTAACAGGGCTGTTTTTTTTATACCAATAAAAATTAGGAGGAAATCATTATGAAAAATTTTAAAAACTATTCACTACTCTGTTTATCACAAAAAGGATTTAAAGGAGATAATAAAAATATTGTGATAAAAACAAGGGAGTGTTGGAGATGGAAAATAAAAGAGTGAAACAAATTATAGCTGGAGCTGTTATTATTGGAGCAGTATTATTTATGGGAATGAAATCTTCTAAAGAGGAGAAAAAAATAGAAAATCGTGGGGAGACGATTTTAGAAAATAAAGATAGAGTAACTATTGCTGTAAAAGCTGATGCAAAAACATTAGATCCACAAAGAACAATAGATACTTCATCAAATAAACCAATACAGATGATGTTCAATGGACTTTTAGTATTTGATAAAGATTTAAATATTCAACCTTGCTTAGCTGAATCTTGGGAGAATGTTGATGATTGCAATGTTATCTTCCATTTAAGAAAGGGAGTAAAATTCCACAATGGAGATGAGATGACTGCAGAAGATGTGAAATTTACTTTAGATAGAGCTAGAAAATCTAATCAAACTGGATATCTATTTGCACCTATAACAGAGGTATCAGTAGTTGACAAATATACAGTAAAAGTTACTACTGATAAACCTTTTGGACCTCTTATGACAAACTTAGCTCAAACTCAAGCTTCTATTGTTTGTAAAAGAGCCGTAGAAGAGGTGGGAGAGGAAAACTTTTTCAAATCTCCTGTGGGAACTGGACAATATAAATTTAAAGATTGGATACCTGGAGATAGAATCGTTATGGAAGCTTTTGATGACTCATTCCAAGGAAAACCTCAAGTGAGAGAGATTACTTTAAGAATAATCACAGAAGTTAGCAATAGAATGATTGCTTTGGAAACTGGTGAAGCTGATATAGCTTTTGATATTGGAATTATGGATAAAGAAGCTGTTAAGAACAATGATGAGATGGAATTTTTAGAAATCTCTTCACCTTCATCATTATACTTAGGATTTGACCAAACTAATCCAATATTTACAGACAAGAGAGTAAGAGAGGCTATAGCATATGCTGTTGACAAGGATATCTTAGTTAATACAGTATTTCAAGGTTCTGCTGTAGTAGCTGATTCACCTATGCCTAGTTCATGTGTAGACCACATCACTCCTGCTAAGCAATATTCTCAAAATATAGAGAAAGCTAAACAATTATTAGCTGAAGCTGGATACCCAAATGGATTTGATATAGAGTTATGGGTTAATGATGATGGAGCTAGAGTTGATATGTGTGTTATTATGCAAGAACAATTGAGAAATATTGGAATCAATGCTGAGATAAAAATTTGGGAATGGGGAGCTTATGTAACTAGAACTGCTCAACCTAAAAAACAATTATACTTATTATCTTGGAACTCTACAAGTGATGGAGATGCTGCTTTATATGCTTTATTCCACTCTTCACAAAAAGGTTTATCAGGAAATAGAAGCTACTTTGAAAATACAGATGTAGATAAAGCTTTAGACACTGGTAGATATTCTGTTGATAAAACTGTAAGAAGTGAAGCTTATGCTCAAGCTCAAAATATTTTACAAGAAGAGTTACCTCACTACACTTTAGTTTACCCAATGTTAAATGTAGCAGTTAGAAAAAATGTTAAAAATGTAGTTTTTCGTAATGATGGATATATTGATATAAGAAATATGTATGCAGTAAAAGAGAATTAATTGGAGGTTATAGTTTATGAAAACAATGGAGTTAGCTAAAAAATATCACGATTATGTAATATCTATGAGAAGAGAGTTTCATCAAAATCCAGAAGCAAGTATGGAAGAATACAACACTTCTAAAAGAATAAAAGAGGAACTAGAAAAAATGGGAGTAGAGTATAGAGGAATAGCTGGAACAGGAGTAATAGCTACAATAAAAGGTGCTCATCCTGGAAAATGTATAGCTCTAAGGGGAGATATAGATGCTCTTGCTGTTGTAGAGGAAACTGGAAAAGATTATGCTTCTAAAAATCCTGGACTAATGCATGCTTGTGGACATGATACTCATGCTGCTATGCTACTTGGAGCTGTAAAAGTTCTTAATGAAATGAAAGATGAGATATATGGAACTGTGAAATTCTTCTTCCAACCTGGAGAAGAGGTGGGAAAGGGAGCTAGAAAAATGGTAGAAGAGGGAGCACTTGAAGGTGTAGATTCAGCTATGGGAATCCATATAGCTTCTATGCTACCTGTTGGAACTATCAATGCTGAAGCTGGTCCTAGAATGGCAGCAGCTGATAAGTTTAAAATAACTATAACTGGAAAAGGTGGACATGGTTCTGCTCCTCACCAATGTGTAGATGCTGTTGTAGTAGGAGGGGCTACTATTATGAATCTTCAAAGTATAGTAAGCAGAGAACTTACACCTCTTCAACCAGCTGTTGTTACAATAGGTTCTATACACTCAGGAACTAGATTTAATGTTATAGCTCCTACTGCTGTATTAGAAGGAACAGTTAGATATTATGACCCTGAATATTTTAAAACTATATCTGCTGCTATTGAAAGAATAGCAAAATGTACAGCTGAAGCATATAGAGCTGAAGCTGTGGTAGAATATGAAAATGCTGTAAAACCTACTATTAATGATGAAGAGTGTGCTAAGCTTGCTCAAGAAACAGCAGCTAAAATAGTAGGAGCTGAAAAAGTTGTAATGGTAGGACCTGAAACTGGTGGAGAGGATTTCTCAGAATTTTCTTCAATAGTTCCTGGAGTAATGACAAAACTTGGAGCTGGAAATCCAGAAAAAGGTGCATGTTATCCTCATCACCATGGAAAATTTGAAGTTGATGAAGATGCTTTTGTATATGGGGTAGCATATTATTCTCAATATGCTCTAGATTATCTGAATAAAAATAAGACTCTATAAGAGTATTGATTAAAGGAGATGTGATTGATTATGAATAAAAAATTATTTTTACTACTCTTTGTAGTTGTTATGGGAGTTGCTGGTTATCTTAAATTTTCTGCTGATGATGTAAAAGCTCAAGAGCTAAAGAAAAATAAAATATCTATAGCTATGAAAGCTGACCCAAAAACTTTAGACCCTCAAAAAAGTATAGACACTATGTCTAACAAATCAATCACATTAATATATGATACTCTTTTAGATTTGGATGAAAACTTAAATCTTAAGCCAAATTTGGCTGAGTCTTGGGAAAGATTAGATGATTGTAATGTTGTTTTTCATTTGAAAAAAGGTGTAAAATTCCATAATGGAGAGGAGCTAAAAGCTGAAGATGTAAAATTTACATTAGAAAGAGCTGCCTCTTCTCCACAAACTCTTTATCTATTTAAACCTATCACTAAAGTTACAGTTATTGATGATTATACAGTTCAAGTTACCACTGACAAACCTTTTGGTGCTTTACTTAATAATCTAGCTGCTGTTCAAGGTGGTATTGTTTCTAAAAAAGCTGTACTTGAGTATGGAGATGATTATGTAAATCATCCTGTTGGAACTGGACAATATAAATTAAAAGAATGGTTACCTGGAAATAGAATTGTTTTTGAAGGATTTAAAGATGCATATCAAGGTGCTCCTAATTTTGAAGAATTAACTTATCTTACAATTCCAGAAGTGAGTAATAGAATGATTGCTCTTGAAACTGGAGAGGTAGATGTAGCTTTTGATATTGGAATTATGGACAAAGAAACTATCGAAAATAGTAACAACCTAGAACTTGTTGAGGTTGAATCTCCCGCTTTACTATACTTAGGCTTTGACCAAACTAATCCCATCTGCCAAAATAAAAAATTAAGAGAGGCTATTGCTTATGCTATTGATAATCAAACTTTTGTAGATGTTGTTTTTAGAGGTTCTGCTGTAGCTGGAGATTCTCCTCTACCTAAAGCAAGTCCTGCTTATAATAGAAATGTAAAAAAATATAATCAAGATATAGAAAAAGCTAAAAAACTTTTAGCTGAAGCTGGATATCCTAATGGATTAGATATTGAATTATGGTGTATGGATGATGGACCTAGAGTAGATATGTGTGTTATCATTCAAGACCAGCTTAAAAAAATTGGTATTAATGTAGAGATTAAAATCTTTGAATTTGGTGCTTATGTTTCTAAAACAGCTCTACCTAATAAAGAGTTATACTTCCTATCTTGGAATTCTTCTGGTGATGGAGATGTTGCCCTATATCCACTATTTCACTCATCTCAACATGGAGCTCCTGGAAATAGAAGTTTTTACTCTAATAAAAAAGTAGATGAATTATTAGATAAAGCTAGAGTTTCTGTTAACGAAGAAGAAAGAACTACTCTATATAAAGAAGTTCAAAATATTTTACAAGAGGATTTAGCTATTTATCCATTAGCCTATCCAAAAATTAATTTAGCTAAAAACAAAAATTTAACTGGACTTGTATTTAAGAAAAATGGAGACATTGATCTTACAAATTTAGATTTCAATCAAAAATAATGAAAGAGACTATTGTAACTTTAAATAATTTCAAACTTTAAAATTGACTAAGGAGCTTTTTTATCTCCTTAGCTTTTTTTATAAAAACTATCAAGTATTTAAAATTTTTTCAAATTTTCAATATAATACATCTATAACAAATTAATTGAATAAAAGCTAAGAATTTGAACTGTGTTTTAACCCATATTCTACAAATTTAGATATTAAATTTTGAACCTTATTCCATTCTTCGTTTTTTTCCCATTTTAATGATTTGTTAATTGAAAAACTTCCATAAAAGATAAAAAGAAATAACTTTTCAGCCTCATATTCTGTTAAATTATAATTTTTCATAAATTTTTTTATACTGTCTTTTTTTGCATAGTTATATAATCTACTAGCAATATAATTAGATAGATAAAAATCATTAAAGAGTACTTGATATTTTGAAGTTATTGATTTTTGACATAGTGGTTCTTTGTCCGATTCATTTAAATTTTTATTATTAATATTATCTGTTAGTTCTAAAGCGTCATCTAAAACTTCTATTAAAACTTGATTAAGATTATTATAGTGTAAATAAAATGTTGCTCTTGCTATTTTAGCTTTTTTACAAATTATTGAAATATTCAATTTTTCATAAGATATATTTTCTAATAATTCTAAAAACGTATCTTTAATTAATCTACAAGTATACTTAGCTCTTATATCATCTTTTCTTTTTTTCATTTTTACCTCAAAAATATTTACATATTTTAAAATATATAAATAAAAATACATTTTTTTAATAATTGTAATTGTAGAAATTTTATATTTAAGATTATAATATATTTATAGACAACATGTCAATTAATTTAAAAATTAAAAAAGGAGAAAATTTGATGAAGTTAAAAAAAATAGGAACACAAATACAGCAAATTCGTAATGCAACTATAAAATTAAGCTATGGAGGCTACATCTTTCTTATTGATCCATGGCTTGCTCCTAAAGGTGCAACAGGAAGTTTATTAGAATTAAATAAAGGAGAGTTTAAGGTAAAAGAATTAGTAAAAGAAAGTATAAGAATGCCAATATGTGATTTACCTTTTTCCACTACTGAAATTTTAGAAGATGTAGATTTTTATATTGTAACACATTTACATCCAGATCACTTTGATATGGATAATTATAATGAAGTATTAGATAGAAATATTCCTATTTTTATTCAAAATAATGCAGAAGCTGATTTTATGAAAAATTTAGGATTTAAAGATATTAAGATATTACAAGAAAATGGAAGTTCTTTAGGAAAAATAAAACTCACTAGAGTAGAAGCTTTACATGGTTCCCTAACTCCGTGTGGTCCAGCTAGCGGTCTTATTTTTGAAGCTGAAAGAGAACCCACAATATATTTTGCTGGGGATACAATTATGTATGATGGAGTAAAATCTGTAATAGAGAAATTTAAACCAGATATAATAATTTTAAATGTTGCTGATGCTTTTTTTATTAAATATGGCCATTTAATAATGGATGAAGAAGCAATTGATATCATTCATAAATTAGCTCCAAATGCAAAAATAATTGCTTCTCATTTAGATAACGTTGCTCATGCTTATCTTACAAGAAATATATTATTATATAAATTAATCCAAAAAGGAATTGAGCAAGAAATTCTTATTCCAAATGATGGACAGATTTATGATTTTTAACTAAAATCTCTTTATAAGGAACTGCTGTAATTTTAATACCACTTCAGGATTTAATTTCATTTTTTCTTATTTTTAAAATTTTGTTATTATCTTAAAATTTGAATTATCTAATTCAAAGAAAGAAAAGTAAAAAAAGCTCTATTTCATTTATCAAAGATCTTTTTAAAAGATAAGAATATCTAATAATAAAAAGATTCATATTTTTTATAAAAAGAAAAAGATGGAGTATAAATCAATAATTTTTAGTCATCATTTTATACTCCATCTATATCATTACTTATCAGTATATCCTTCAATTATATTTGTTAAGTGATCTCCTACTCTTCTATAGAAGTTTATTATATCCATAAAATTAGTAGTAGACATTGTAGTAGCTGCTTCCTTTATTCCATAATCCATATAGTTTTTCTTAGCATCTTTATATAAAGCTGTAACTTCTTTAGCATCTACAACACACTCTTTTATTAAGATAGGATTTTTCTCTTGATATCCTCTATCTATATTTCTAAAAAATTCATTAGTTTTTTCATGAAGAGCTAATACTACTTTCATCTCTTGCTCTGTTAAAGATATTACATTATCCTGTAATTTCTTTAAACTGTTAGTAATTCTCATTAAATAGTCACTTACTGTTTCATATTCATCAGATACAATTAAGTTATTTCTAATATCTCTTCTTAAACTATCATTGATATCCTTATTATTTAAGATTACAAAGTTTGCATCTGTTATCTCTTTTTGATATAGGTCTAAGTCATCCTCTATTTTTCTAAGTTCTTTTACTTTCTCATCAGTTAAAAATTGTGGACTTCTATACACATTTTTTACTTCATCAAACATTATTTGAATCATTTTACCCATATTTCCAACTTCTATTTTCGTTTGTTCTACAACAACACCAGAAGTTTTTAACATTAATTCATCAATTTGTGTAATTTTTTCATTTACTTTTCCATCATCTTTTACAACTTTACATAGAAAATCTGCAAGATATCCAATAAATGGAGTAAATATAATAACATTTGATACGTTGAATACTGTATGAGCTGTAGCTATTGCAACTGTTATATTTTCATCATGATTTCCAAATAATCCTAAAAATTTTAAATAAAATGGAAATATTGATGTTACCCAAATAACTCCAAATGTATTTATAATTGTATGTGCATAAGCTGCTCTTTTAGCATTTACATTTGCCTTTAGTGTAGCAAGTATTGCTGTTATAGTAGTTCCAACATTTTCTCCTAAAACCAATGCTACTGCTGTTTCATAAGTAATTAACCCTTGTACAGCTAAGGTAATTGTTATACCTAATGTAGCAGAAGATGATTGTACAACTGCTGTAACTAATGCTCCTACTGCTGCTGCCTTTAATACTCCAAAATATGTATCAGCTGAAAACATATGGAATAATTTCACAAATTCTGGCATACTTCTTACTGGCTTTAATCCACCACTCATAAGTTCTAGTCCAAAGAAAATCATTCCTAATCCCATTATTGTTAAAGCTCTTGTCTTAGCTTTATCTCCCTTTAAGAACATATGAGCTATAGCTGCTGCTCCTACTATAGGAAGTCCATACTTTCCTATATTCAGTGCTAGAATCCATCCTGTTATAGTAGTTCCAATATTAGCTCCAAAAATTACTCCTAATGCTTGCTTTAAAGTAAGTAATGAAGCATTAACAAATCCTATTGTCATTACTGTACTAACAGATGATGATTGTACTAGCATTGTAACAAACATACCCATTAATATGGCTACTACTCTATTAGTAGTTAAAACAGCCAAAAATCTTTTTAACCTCTTCCCTGCTAATTTTTGCATTCCAGAAGACATATTATCCATTCCATATAGGAAAATTCCAAGTCCTCCAAGAACCTTAAAAATTATTTCCAGATACATTTTACCTCCTAAAATAAATAAGAATTATAAAACTTTTCTCTAAAAGTATCAAATTTTAAAATCTTTTGAGAAAAAAGACGTGACATTTTATTATATTATCTTATTTAGGAAAATTCAAGTTTTTAAAAATAAAAAAGATTTTTTTTATTTTTTTTTAATTTTTTTGTATATTTTTTTCATTTTTAGAACATTTACGTAAGATTATATTACTTTTTTAATTCTTTTAAAGTTTTTTCTAAAGCTCTTAATGTATAATCTATTCTAAAATAACGAGCATTTTCCCCCATATGTCCTATTCTTAAAACTTTATCAGCTAAATATCCATATGATTTTCCTAACATTACCTCATGATTTTCTAACATATGAGTATATACCTCTTCTAAATCATATCCCTCTGGTAGACAAAAAGCTGTAATAGTAGGAGAGTATCCTCCTTTTAGATATAATTCTAATCCTAAATCCATAAGTCTTGTTCTAGTATATTCTGCTACTGCATAATGTCTTTCAATTACTTTATCTAATCCCTCTTCAAACATATTATCTATTGCTACACCTAAAGCAACTATTGCTGTCATTGGCATAGTATATGGAAAGAATTTTTTCTCCACACAATTTCTCCAAAGTGAAAGATTACAATAAAAAGATGGAATAGGTGTTTCTCTATTTTCTATAACTTTCCAAGCATCCTCGCTTATTGTCATTATTGTAAGACCAGTAGCTGCTGAAAAAACTTTTTGTGAAGCTCCTAGTGCAATATCAATTCCCCATTCATCAACTTTTAATTCTGTTCCTCCAACAGATGAAACAGCATCTACCACTGTCATTATCCCCATAGATTTTAAAGTTTTACATATATCTTTTACATTGTTTAAAACACCAGATGGAGTATCACAATGTACAACAGTGGCATATTTAAATCCCACATCTTTATTTTGCTCTAAAAATACTCTTAACTTATCAGTGTTTATTTTATTGTCCACTTCACTTTCAAAAAGCGTAACCTCTCCACCATAAGTTTCTACTAACTCTTTAAATCCAGCTCCATATATTCCATTAGAAATTACTAAAACTTTATCTCCCTTTTCTGTAAGTGATGCACAAGCACTGTCAAGTCCTAGCATTCCTTCCCCTGCCATTATTATAGTTTGAGCTTTCTTTGCTCCAAAAATCTTTCCTATTTTTTTACAAAGTTGTCCATAAAACTCAAAAAATTTAGGGTCAAAGTCTGAATTTCCGTAGTAATCCCCTCTTGCATGTAGTACATTTTCCCTAACCATAGTTGGTCCAGGTGTCATCATAAGATAATTAGCTCTTTTCAAAAAGCCCACCTCCAAATTTTTACTTTAAAAAGAGTATGAAATACTACATACTCTTCTTATTTTAATATTATATATTATATCACATTTTGAACGATTTTCAATTTTTTACTTCAAATATAATTCAAACCAATTTGTCATCTCTTCTAATCTTTTTACTCTATGTCTTGGTTTTCCACTTCTTGATAACTCATGATTTTCTCCTCTAAACATACATAATCTAGCTGGGACCCCATGATATTTTAGTGAAGTAAACATTTGTATTCCCTCTGTCAACCAACATCTATAATCTTCTTCTGAATGAATAAACAAAGTTGGAGTTTTTACCTTATCTGCATATTTCATAGGGGAGTGCCACCATAATTTTTCTGGATTCTCCCATGGACTAGAAGCATTTTGATCTACATTAAAATAATATCCTATATCAGTAGTTCCAAATTTAGAGAACCAGTTTGCTATGCTTCTTTGAGATGCTGCACAAGCAAATCTGTCAGTATGCCCTATTATCCAGTTAGTCATAAATCCACCATACGAACCACCTGTTACTCCTACTCTTGATCTATCTATTGGATAAGCCTTTAATACTTCATCTGTAAACTTCATTAAATCATCATAGTCCACAGTTCCATATTTTCCTCTAATATCTGCAAACTCATTTCCTCTTCCATCTCCACCACATGGATTACAGAAAAATACAAAATATCCCATGTTTGCCCAAACTTGCATCTCATGATAGAATACATCTCCATACACTGTTTTTGGCCCTCCATGGATATCTAAAATTGCTGGATATTCTTTTCCCTCTTCATAATCTGTAGGTTTTAATACCCATCCCTCTATTTCTATTCCATCATTTACAATATCGAATTTTTCTGGAATAGATAATTTTTTACTCTCTATTATATTCTCATTAAATTTAGTAAGTTGTATTTCTTCTTCATCTTTTAATAAATATAGCTCTTGAAGTCTTAAACCTCTAAGTCCAATAAAATAGATATCATCTCCAGCTATTGCATATGTATCTACTGAACCATTAGCCTTAGTTAAAACTCTTTCCTCTCCATTTATATCTAGTGTATTTAAGAAAGCATCATGCATAACAGTTGTTAAGAAATAAAGCTTATTCCCTTTTACTCTAAAGCTTTTTCCTCCACCGTATCTACAATCAGAACCTACTGTATTTATCATCCAAGTATCATGCTCTTTAAATAATTCAACTTTTCCATCTCTTATTATATAAAAGTTAGGATTTTGATTTAATCCATATTTTAAAGTATCATTTAATCCACAAAGTATTCCATCTCCAAAAAACTCTGCAAAACTAACTCTATAATCTTCACTTGGGAGTACTAACTTCTCCTCTTTAGTAGCTATATCGTATGTATATATTGCCTCTCTTTGCTCCTGCTTATCTTTAAATCTATTTACTACATATAATACTACTCCATCTTTATATGAATAATAAGTTACATTTGAAATACTATCTGATACTGGTGTTATCTCTTCAGTTGCTCTATTATAGATATATAATCTATTTCTCTTTTTATTAGTAAATCCTCCACCATTGCTCCAGAAAGGAATCTCATCTAAAATCTCATAATCCTTATCCTCTTTTATTTTTTTTGTAGCTTCTGCTCTAGCCTCTCCTGTTAATTCATTTAGATTTACTCCATAATTATCATATTTAGCTGTAAGTATGAAGTTATCTCCATCTATTTTTTTTATAGATGTTACAATAAGAGGTACTCTCATATACTCTTGAGCCTCTCCTCCATTTATATCAATAGAGTAGTAACAAGTCCATTTTTCTCCCTCTTCAACTTTTACTTTTAATTTTTTATCTCTCATACTTGGGAAAAGAATCTTTGTTTCATCTAACCATAAAAAACTTCTTTCCTCATTCATTCCTGTAAGTCTGAAATATTTTTTTGTTTCATTATTCATTACCCAGATATTAGATTTATAGTCATTGTCATCATAATCTCCTCGATGAACTATAAATGCAGTATTTTTTTTATCTGGTGAAACCTCTATACTTGATAAATAATTGTAATCTAAAAAATCTCTTAACTTTAAGTTTTCCATGCTGCTCCTCCCTTTGATATTTTATTACCATATGTATATTTTACAAAATTTATAAAAAAAAATCTATTTTTTTCAAAAAAAGATATTAAAAAAATAATTTTATATGTATAATATATATTATAAATATTTTTAAGGTGAGTAATAATGAATAAAGAGATTAGAGAACAGATTAAAAATTCAAAAAGAATTGTAATAAAAGTAGGAACTTCTACTCTTACATACCCCAATGGAAACTTAAATTTTAACTTGATGAATAGACTAGCTTGGATATTAGCTGATTTAAGAAACCAAGGAAGAGATGTTATTCTTGTAACTTCTGGAGCTATTGGAGTGGGGTCAAAAAGCTTAAACTTTGAAAAAAGACCTACTCTTACTAGAGAGAAACAAGCAGCTGCTGCAGTAGGACAAGCTGAACTTATGCATATCTATAAAAACTTTATGGGAGAATATAATCAAAGAGTTGCTCAAATCCTTCTTACTAAAGATGATTTCAAAGAGGGAGAGAGAAAAACTAATACTAATAATACTTTAGAAACTCTACTTGATTTTGGAGTTATTCCTATTATCAACGCCAACGATACTATATCTACTTTTGAAATAGAGTTCAGTGACAACGATAGATTATCAGCAAGTGTTGCTTCTCTTTTAAAAGCTGACTTATTAGTAATCCTTACAGATATAGATGCTCTATATGATGCTAATCCTAAGACACACCCTGAAGCAAAAAGAATCCCTTATGTAGAAAAGGTAACTGATGAGATACTTGCTATGGGTGGAGAAAAAGGAAGTGAGTTTAGTGTAGGTGGAATGGAAACTAAACTTCTAGCTGCTAGAGAGTGTTATGCTGGTGGAGTAATGATGGCTATATTAGATGGTTCTAACCCTTCATTTATTGAGGAACTTATCAATGGAGAAGATATTGGAACTATCTTTGGAAATGGAAAATAGGAGGAAATTATGGAATATATTGAAAAACTTGGTACTGCTGCTAAGGAAGCAGAGATACAGATAGCTCAACTATCTACAAAGGTAAAAAATGAAATACTTTTAAAATCTGCTCAAGCACTTTTAGATAACTGTAATAATATTTTAGAAATCAATAAAAAAGATGTAGAGAATGCTATCAATTCTGGTGTAAAGAAAGCTTTTATTGATAGACTTACTCTTACAGAGAAAAGAATAGAGGATATGGCAGATGGGCTTAGACAAATTGCCTCATTAAATGACCCAGTTGGAGAGTTTACATATGGTAAAACTCTACCTAATGGACTAATCATTCAACAAAAAAGAGTTCCATTAGGAGTGGTAGCTATCATATTTGAATCTCGTCCTAATGTTACAGCTGATGCTTTTGGACTTTGCTTAAAAAGTGGAAACGCTGTTATCTTAAGAGGTGGAAAAGAGGCTATAAACACTAACATAGCTATTGTAAAAGTTTTTAAAGAGGTTTTAAAAGAGTGTGGTATCAATGAAAATGCTGTACAAATTTTAGAGGATACTAGCCACGATACTGCTAATAAATTAATGAAAGCTCATCAATATATAGATGTATTAATTCCTAGAGGAAGTGCTAGACTTATCAATACAGTTATAGAAAATTCTACTATCCCTTGTATTCAGACAGGAATAGGAAACTGTCATATATTTGTAGATGAGAGTGGTGATATCCCTAAGGCCATCAATATTATCATCAATGCTAAAACTCAAAGACCTGGAGTTTGTAACGCAGTAGAAACTCTTCTTATCCATAAAAATTGTGCTAAAGATATTCTACCTCAACTTGGAGAGGAGCTTATCAAGAGAAATGTAGAGATAAGAGGAGACGAAATCACTAGAAAATATATACCAAACTCTATCCCTGCTACTGAAGAGGACTGGGCTACTGAATATGAAGATTATATTGTAGCTATTAAAGTTGTAGAGAATTTAGATGAGGTTATAAAGCACATTGCTAAATATGGTACTAAACACTCTGAATGTATAGTTACTGAAAACTATTCTAATGCCCAAAGATTTTTAAATGAAGTAGATGCTGCTGCTGTTTATGTAAACGCTTCTACTAGATTTACAGATGGTGGACAATTTGGTTTTGGTGCTGAAATAGGTATCAGTACACAAAAACTTCACGCTAGAGGACCTATGGGATTAAAAGAGCTTACTACTACTAAGTATGTAATAACTGGTAATGGACAAGTAAGAGAGTAAAATAAAAGAAAGGATTGAGCTATTGTAAAGTTTTAAATTACAATAACTTAATCCTCTTTTTCTATATCATCTCATTTATTCTCTTACAAATTTCATCTTCAGTATTAGCTTTTTTCTTAAATATAACATTAAAAATAGTGTAAGCTGCCAAAGTTGAACCAAGAGGAGAAGCATGTTTATCATCTTTAAAATAAAGTATGTCCTCAGGATATTTATCAAAATATCTCCACCATACCTCTCCTACAGGAGCTACTTCTATTCCTAGTTTCTCTCCCACCTCTTTATATCCTTCTGTTAATTCCAATTGTTTATCTCTCTCATCTTTTAAAGTCCATGTCATATAGAGTATTGGCTTAGCTCCAGAAATATTTATCCACTCTTTTAACTTTTTAGTAGAATTATGTAATACCTCTTTATCAAAACCACTTTGTAAATGTTGTAACACTACAATATCATAATTTCCATACAAAATATTAAATCTCGTCTGTGGCTCTTTACAATGATAATCAAGTCCCTTATACCCTCTAGCTAACATTGTAACTTCCATATCAATGTTATTTTCTTGACATACCTGCTTGAAAATATGTGGCATATCATTAAAATAAGTGTGACTATTCCCTATAAATAATACTCTCATACTCTCTCCTTTATTTTCTATTTAAAAACTCACTTAAAAAACTTGATCCAAGTATCAAAACTCCACCAATTATCTGTAAAAATCCCAATTGTTCCTTTAAAATAACTGCTGATATAATAATAGCAAATACAGGGTCTATATAACTAAGTACTGCTATTGTTTGTCCTTTCAATCCTTGAAGCGATGAAAAATAAAGTAGGTATGCTATTCCAGTATGAACAATTCCTAAAATTAAAATATATGGTATAGAAACTGAAGAAACACTTAAAATTCCAAAACCTTCTACATATAAAACATATGGTAACAATGTAATTGTAGCAGAAATAAGTTGAATTACTGTTATCTCTATACTATCTATCCCTTTTAAAAATTTATTCATCAGGATTACACTAGCATAAAATCCTGCTGCTAATAATCCATAGACTATTCCTATTAAATCACTTCCACCATTTATTCCATCTACTCCTACTATACAAAACATTCCTACCAAAGCCATTAAAACACATAAAAATTTTGATAATGTTAATTTTTCCTTTAGTATAAATGGAGCTAATATTGTTACAAATACTGGTGCAAAATAATAGCTCAAAGTAGCATTTGAAATAGATGTGTATTTATACCCTTGGAATAAAAATATCCAGTTAAGTCCCACAGCTAATCCTGAAAAAATTAGTAGATATAAATTATTTTTTATTGCCTCAAAGGATATCTTTTTCTTTAAAAAAATTGTAGCTAAAATCAGTGTAACTCCACCTATAAATCCTCTTGTTAAAGCAATTTCACTTGAAGACAACTCTATATTTTTTACAAATAATCCTATTGTTCCAAAGATTAACATAGCAGTAATATTTCTCAATTTAGCATTCATAAAATTCCCCCTGATGTTTTAAAATCTCAAGAATAACGAAGATTGAGAAGAATAAATAGAGCAAGTCAGCGAAAGCGAACGCTAAAAAACATAACTGTTTGAGTGAAACGAGTTTTATGTTTTTAGTAAGCTAAGCCATACTTGCTCTTTATTCTTTGAACGAAAGTTATTCTTGAATTATTTTAAATTCAATCTCCATTATTCTTGATTTGTTATTCTTACCATTATAACTCTAAGTCATTCTTTAAATAATTTAATAACTCATCTCTTGTCTCTTCATTTCTAAGTCCAAACTCTATATTTGCTTTAAGTAATCCAAACTTATTTCCGATATCATATCTCTTACCATCAAATTCGTAAGCTATTACTTTTTCTCCATCTTTTAACATATCTAATATAGCATCAGTAAGTTGAATCTCTCCACCTTTTCCTGGCTTTTCCTTTTCAAGATATTCAAAGATTTTTGGAGTAAGTAGATATCTTCCAAGACAAGCAAGTCTTGATGGTGCTTCTTCCATAGCTGGTTTTTCTATAAAGTCATCCATCTCTACAGTTTTGTCATCAAGATTTTTAGTTGGTTTTACTATACCATACTTAGATACATCTTCAGCTTTTACCTCTTGACAACCTACTATACTACTTCCATATTTTTCATATTTCTCTATAAGTTGTTTAGCTACCGGTGCCTCAGGATTATATACTATATCATCTCCTAAAGCTATTACAAATGGCTCATCTCCTACAAATGGTTTAGCTTTAAGTATAGCATGTCCTAATCCTTTTGGATGATTTTGTCTTACATAGCAAATATTTGCCATTGAAGATATTTTTTCAACCTTTTCTAATAACTCTTTTTTTCCATCTTTTGTTAAAGTATTTTCTAACTCATAAGAGTAATCAAAATGGTCTTCGATAGAGTTTTTATTTCTTCCAGTAACTATTATAATATCCTTTATTCCAGACTCTACTAGCTCCTCTACTATATATTGAAGAGATGGTTTATCAACAATAACAAGCATCTCTTTAGGTTGTGCCTTAGTTGCTGGTAATACTCTAGTCCCTAGTCCTGCAGCAGGTATTACTGCCTTTGTTACTTTTCTCATACTATCTCTCCTTATAAACTATTTTGCTTTAGAACCATTTTCTACTTCTGTATTTACCTCTACAAGTCTTAGTCCATTTTTATCTTCTGTACTTAAAAGCATTCCTTGAGAGATTTCTCCTCTCATCTTTCTAGGTTTTAAGTTAGTGATAGCTAAAACTTTTTTACCAACTAATTTTTCTGGCTCTGGATAGTATTTAGCTATTCCAGAAAGAATTTGTCTTACATGATCTCCAACACTTACTTTAAATTTTAAAAGCTTATCTGCTCCCTTTACTTTTCCAGCTTCTAAAATCTCTACAACTTGAATATTTACCTTATCAAAATCTGTTATATCAATAGGATTTTCTACTTCTAAATCTTCATTCACTTGCATAGGATCTTTTTTAGGAACTTCTAATGTTTCTAAATCTAATCTTGGGAATATTGGCTCAGCATTTCCTAATACATGTCCCTCTCTTAATAGGTTCCATCCCATTACCTCTTCAACTTTTGCTGTATGGATATCCCTAGTTTCTCCCAATTGATTCCAAATTTTTTGAGCTGATGTTGGCATATATGGATAAACCATAACAGCTGCTTTATATAGTCCATCTACTAAATGATTCATTACAACAGCAAGTCTATCTCTATTAGCTTCATCTTTAGCTAATGTCCATGGAGCTGTTTCATCTATATACTTATTTAATCTTGAGATAAATTTCCAAATAGCTTCAAGAGCTTTAGAGTACTGAACTATATTCATTTGCTCCTCTACTTCTTTTACTACCTCTGTCCATAAAGTTTCTATCTCATCATCATACTTATCCCTAGTAGCTCCATTTACAACTACTCCACCAAAGTATTTTTTATACATTCCTAATGTTCTATTTAATAGGTTTCCTAAATCATTAGCAAGATCAGAATTAATTCTTGTAACTACTGATTTTGTAGAGTAGTCTCCATCATTTCCAAATTGAACCTCTCTCATTAGACAATATCTAAAAGCATCTACTCCATATTTTTCTATCTCAGATATAGGGTCTACAACATTTCCTTTAGATTTTGACATCTTTTCTCCCTCAGATGTCCACCAACCATGAGCTACTACTTTATCTGGAAGTTTTTCTCCTGCTGATAATAACATACAAGGCCAAATTATAGCATGGAATCTAACTATATCTTTTCCTAATAAATGCATTACCTCAGCATTATTCCAATACTTATCAAACATTTCTGGGTTATTTTCATATCCTACTGCTGTTAAATAGTTAGTAAGAGCATCAAACCATACATAAGTTATATGTCCAGGTGCAAACTCTATAGGTATTCCCCATTCAAAAGTATTTCTTGAAATTGATAAATCTTGTAATCCTTGCTTTATAAATGAAACTACTTCATTTCTTCTAGAACGAGGTAATATAAAGTCTGGGTGTTTATCTATATGCTCTAATAGAGCATCTTGATATTTTGACATCTTAAAAAAGTAAGATTCCTCTTTTACAACTCTTAACTCTTTTCCACAGTCTGGACAATGATTTCCATTTACTATTTGATTCTCTGGTACAAATGTTTCACATGAAACACAGTATTTTCCAGAATATTCTCCCTTGTAAATATCTCCATTCTCATATACTTTCTTTAATATTTTTTTAACTGCTTCTTTATGTCTTGATTCAGTTGTTCTTATAAAATCTGAATACTCTATTCCTAATTTAGCCCACATTTCTTTAAATCTTGGAGCCATTATATCTGTCCATTGTTGTGGAGTATATCCCTTTTGTTTTGCCGTCTCCTCTACCTTTTGTCCATGTTCATCTGTTCCAGTTAAAAAATAAGCATCATATCCCATTGTTCTTTTATATCTAGCCATTACATCTGCAGCTATTGTAGTGTAAGCACTTCCTACATGTGGGTCTCCATTTACATAATATATTGGTGTTGTTACATAAAAATTTTTGTTCACGATATCTCTCCTCTCTATATCCATTAAATATATTTTTCTGCTTCTTTATCAAGTCTATTTAACTCATTTTTTATTTTTTCGCAATATTTATCTATATCTGCATCTGCTGGGACTTCAATAGGTTCCCCCATTATATATACCATAGTTGTAAAGGGTTTTGGAAATTGAAACTTATCCCAAGCTTTTTTAAATTCCCATTTACTCTTATAGGCAGTTCCAGTTGGGATTATATATTTTTTCCCTTTTTGTGCAAGATATATCATACCTGGTTTTACCTCATATATAGGTCCTTTTGGTCCATCTACTGGTGTCCCTATACAATATCCCTTTTTCATATATTTTATCAAAGAGATTAAACTTGAAGTAGAATTTTTATCTGATGAACCTCTTATCATCTGATATCCCAATTTTTCTAAAGGAACTGAGATTAACTCTCCATCTTTAGAAGGACTTGCTAATACTGCTCTTTTTTCTATATAGTCTAAACATAGTGTTGAAGCTACTAATTTATTATGCCAAAATGCAAATATGTAACTCTCATTTTTTTCATCTATACTTTCGTTCTTTATGACTTTTACTTTAAGAGTTTTTCTTACTATTTGAAGAAGATAATAAAGTATTGTTCCATATCTCCTATATTTTTCTGTTTCCTTATTTATTTCCATTTTACTCCCCCTATATTTCAGAGTATCTTCAATAATTATATCACAAAGATTCTTTTTTAAAAAGAGAGATTAAATATTTTTTCATTGTAATTATTTCAAATTTATTTTTTTTATAATTTATCTTGACTTTTTTTTATTTTTATTCTATAATCAAAATATAATTAAAACTTAATATTTTAAATATAAAATTATGGAGGTAAATATATGTCATTAATAGGTAAAAAAATAAATGAATTTAAAGCAACAGCTTATCAAAATGGAGAGTTTATAAATGTTACAAGTGATAGTCTAAGAGGAAAATGGTCTGTAGTAGTATTTTATCCTGCTGATTTTACTTTTGTATGTCCTACTGAATTAGAGGATTTAGCTGAACATTATGAAAAATTTAAAGCTGAAGGATGCGAGGTTTACTCAGTTTCAACTGATACTCACTTTGTACATAAAGCTTGGCATGATACATCAGAGAGAATTAAAAAAATTCAATTCCCTATGGTAGCAGACCCTACTGGAAAAATCTCTAGAGAGTTTGAAGTTTTAGTTGAAGAGGAAGGATTAGCCTTAAGAGGAAGCTTTGTAATCAATCCAGAAGGAGTAATAGTAGCTTACGAAGTACATGATATGGGAATAGGAAGAGAAGCTAGTGAACTTCTTAGAAAATTACAAGCAGCTAAATTCGTAGCTGAACATGGAGAGGTTTGTCCAGCTAAATGGCAACCTGGAAAAGAAACTTTAAAACCTTCTATTGATTTAGTAGGTAAACTATAATAGATTTGGAAGTGAAAACCTATGAATAAATTATATGATATGATAGTAATAGGTGGTGGACCTGCTGGTTTAACAGCAGGTCTATATGGTGGTAGAGCCAAACTAGATACACTTATTATTGAAAAAAGTGTCCCTGGTGGCCAGATTACTGTAACTAATGAAGTAGTTAACTATCCAGGTATACTAGAAACAACAGGAGCTAAATATGGAGAAACACTTAGACAGCAGGCATTAAATTTTGGTGTAGAGTTTCTTTCAGATGAAGTTATTGATATGGACTTTTCTAAAGATATAAAAATTATAAAAACTAAATCTGGAGAGTATCAAGCTCTATCAGTAGTTATTGCTACTGGAGCTTCTCCTAGAAAATTAGGATTCCCTGGAGAAAAGGAGTATGAGGGAAGAGGTGTAGCTTATTGTGCAACTTGTGATGGAGAGTTCTTTACAGATATGGATGTATTTGTAATTGGAGCTGGATTTGCAGCTGCAGAGGAAGCAATATTTTTAACAAGATTTGCTAGAAAAGTTACTGTAATAGCTAGAGAACCTGAATTTACTTGTGCAAAATCTATTGCTGATAAAGTTTTAGCTCATCCAAAAATAGAAGTTAAATTTAATACTGAAATTCTAGAAGCAACTGGAGATATACAGTTAAGACAAGCTAAATTTATAAATAATGTTACTAAAGAGATAACAGAGTTTAAAGCAGCTGAAGGAGAGAGCTTTGGTATATTTATCTTTGTTGGATATGCTCCTCAAAGTAAACTATTCCAAAATCACATAGAGATTGATAAGTTTGGATTTATCCCAACAAACGAAGATATGATGACTAATATTCCAGGTATATTTGCTGCTGGAGATATTAGGCCTAAGAAATTAAGACAGGTAGTTACTGCTGTGTCTGACGGAGCTGAAGCTGCTTTTAATATTGAGAAATATGTAGCTGAATTGAGAGAAAAGTTAAATCTTGTAAAAGAAGAAAATCATATTGAAAAAACTTCTAAAGTTGAAGAAAAAGAATCAGAATTTTTAGATTCTCATCTTAAAGAGCAATTATCTGAAATTGTAAAAAAATTCGATAATCCTATTGAACTAGTAGTTATAAAAAATGGCGATGAAAAATCTTTAGAGATGGAGGGGATTGTTAAAGAGATTGCCTCTGTTTCTGATAAGCTTAAGTTCTCATCTTACAATCTAGGGGATAATCCTCAATTAGAAGAAAAAATCAAACTTAATAGAGCCCCAGTTATAGCTCTTTTAGATAAAGAGGGTAATTATTCTGGAATTAAGTATGCTACTATCCCTGGTGGGCATGAACTAAATTCTTTTATCTTGGCTATGTACAATGTAGCTGGACCTGGACAAAAAATAGGTGAGGATACTTTAAGTAAAATCTTCAATATCAAAAATCCAATTGATATTAAAATTGGTATCTCTCTGAGCTGTACTAAGTGCCCAGACACTGTTCAAGCAGCTCAAAGAATAGCTGTAGAAAATAGTAATATTCAAATTGAAGTTATTGATGTTTTCTCTTTTAAAGAGTTCAAAGATAAATATGATATTATGAGTGTTCCTGCTATGGTTATCAATGATGAAAAAGTTTATTTTGGAAGTAAATCTATTGAAGAAATTTTAAATCTTTTATAAAATAATTTAATATATAAAAAGGAGAAAATTGTAATATAGTATAACTAAATCTTCTCCTTTTTATTTTATTTCTTTTTTATTTAATTCTTTTTCCTATTCTCAATTTTCTATTAAACTTCTCAGTGTTTCTAAAGCCTTCATAGCAATTTTGGTATCCTCATTACCGTGTGCTCCTCCTACTCCTATTCCACCAACAATAGTTTCATTGATTTTAATAGGAATTCCACCTTCCATAACACTAAAGTTTTCATCTAAATATCTTATATCTTCAGGTATTTTTCCTTCTTTTATTCCTGTGAAAATTTCAAGAGTTGTTCTTTTTTGTGAAGCTGCAGTATAAGCCTTCTTATAACTAGCAGAAAGAGTATGAACTCCTGCATCTTCACTTCTAATTACTCCTAATTTTTGTCCAGATTTATCTACAATAGTTATGGTCACATTAAAATTTTTAGATTTAGCTTCATCAAAAGCACTTGTTAACATAGCAAGAACTTGTTCTCCAGTAAGAACCTCTTGAATTTTTATTCCTTTTTTATTTTCGGGTTCTTTTTTCACAATTCCTCCCATTTTAGAAGTTTTTACTATTTAGGCTATAACCTCATTAATTGGAATTAACACCTTTAGTTTTATCTAAAATAGTTTTTATTACTTTACAAGGGTTTCCTACTGCTATTGAATTAGCTGGAATACTTTTATTTACTACACTTCCAGCTCCAATTGTTACATTATCTCCAATAGTAACTCCTGGAAGAATATTAGCTCCAGCTCCTATCCATACATTATTACCTATTTTTATAGGATAAGCATACTCTAACCCTCTATTTCTTTCATCTATATTTATAGGATGACCTGCTGTTGTTATACAACAATTTGGTGCTATAAAAACATTATCACCTATCTCTACTTTTGCTCCATCTAGAATTACTAGATTATGGTTTGAATAAAAATTTTCTCCTATCTCTATATTATATCCATAATCACAATAAAAAGGTGCTGTTACACAAAAATTTTCTTTTGTTTTTCCAAAAAGTTTTCCTATAATCTCTTTTTGTTCTAATTCTTTTAAAGGCGAAAGTTGATTAAATTGGAAACATAACTCTTTACATCTTCTTCTTTCAGCTAAAAGTTCTTCATCATAGTTAGCATCATATAAAAGTCCTAATCTCGCTTTTTCTTTTTCTGTCATATTTTACCTCTTATATTCTATTTTTTAAATATTCAAATATTATTTTACTCGCTAAAATAATATCATCTTTCTCAATTTCTTCAGCTATATTATGACTAATTCCTTCTTTACAAGGAATAAATACCATTCCTGTTGGAGCTATATCATAAAATTTCATAGCATCATGCCCTGCTCCACTATTCATTACCATATAGTCAATTCCTAATTTTTGCGTTACACTTTCAAGTTCTGATTTTAAATTTTCATCTAAGATTACAGGTCTTCCTTTTGCAACCAAATCTAAATTATATTTTAACTCTCTTATTTTACATAGTTTTTCTATATATTCAACAATTTCGTTGTCTATTCTTTGAATACTCTCCCAATCAACTCCTCTTATATCTATTCCCATTCTAACTTTACCAGGAACAACATTAAAAGCATTTGGATAGTTTTGTAAAAATCCAACAGTTCCAACACTCTTATATTTAGACTCTCTTCCTGCAAGTCTTTCTAACTGAAGTACAATCTCTGCACCAGCACATAAAGCATCCTTTCTCATTCCCATTGGAGCTGCTCCAGAGTGATCTTGACGTCCCTCTATTGTAAGCCAGTATCTTGTTGCATTAGCAATAGCATCTACTATTCCTATTTTTAGATTATTATCCTCTAATCTTCTTCCTTGCTCAATGTGAATTTCAAAATATTTCTTTACTCCTTTTATCTTACTGCATTCTGGTTTATACCCTTTAAATTTTAATGTTTCGTACAAAGATTTTCCCTCTGTATTATATACTTCTTTTAATTTATTGATATCCAGCTTATGAGTGATAAGACCACTACCTACAGTTGCTATTCCAAAAGCACTTGATTCTTCACATCTAAATGCTACAACTTTTAGAGGAATGTTTAATTTGTTATCTTTTATCCATTTTAAAATAAGTAATCCTGCTACAACTCCTACTACTCCATCATATCTTCCACCGTTAATTACTGAGTCTAAGTGAGAACCTATTAGGTAGTACTCTTTCCAATCTTCCTCATAGATATATGTATTTCCTACTTCATCACTAGAATATTTTAATCCTAAATCTCTAGCTATATTTCTTATAGCTCCATGCATTACATCTTCATTTTTTGTATAACCTAATCTTGTTACTCCACCACTTTCATCTGCTCCTATTGAATAAAATGTTTTAAACCATTTTTCAACTATCTCTATATCTTTCATGTAATCCACCTTCTTATTAATCTAAATCCTCTTCTATTAAAAGATTCATTTCATGCCAATCATAATATTCTTTCATCTTAAAAGGAATCGTATTATTTTTATATGCCAAAGCTATCATCTCATCTGGCTCTAGCTTATATACTATTTGATGCTCTTCAAAATCATCTAAAATCATATCATGATACTCTTCATATTTCCCATTTTCTTTCATTTCTAGTAGTATATTTTCTAATTCTTCTCTATTTAATATATTCATTATATCACTTCCTTTTCTAATATACTACTATTATATTATTCTTTATTTAAATAGTCAACTTTAATAAATTTTATTCTTTAACAAAAAAGAGATTGTTGCAAATTCTCAAATTACAACAATCTCTCTTCATACTATCTATTATTTTTCATTTCTTAATAACTTTTCATATTTTTTTAATTCAGCAATAGCCTCTCCTGCTATTGGTAAAATACATATAATATTTATCACTGTCATTATTCCTAATCCAAAGTCAGCTAATGACCAAACAAAGAAATTTTGCTCTATCCCTCCTATATATACCATTATTACTACTATTATATGATACAGATATCTTAACTCTTTAGCTTCAGTTATAAAGTTAATAGCATTTTTTCCATAGAAAGTTACAGCAAGTATTGTACTTAGTGAGAAAAAGAAAAGTACTACTATTGTAAATGGTATTCCAACCCAACCAATATGATTTTTTATAGCTTCTTGGAACATAGTCATTCCACTTGTACCTGCTAATACATTTTGATCAGCAAGCAATATTATAAATGCGGTTGCACTACATACTACTAAAGTATCTACGAATACTCCAAGAGCCTGTACCATTCCCTGTTTAGCTGGCTCATCTATATCTACCACTGCTGCTGCATAGTTAGAATCTCCACTTCCAGCCTCATTTGAAAAAAGCCCTCTTCTAACTCCTTGCATTATAACTATTCCTACTCCTCCACCTATCATCTCACTAGGTCTAAAAGCTTGATGTACAATATTCATTAACATTCCAGGAATAGATGTAAAATTAGTTATTATAACAAATAAAACAACCATTAGATATAATATAGCCATCACTGGAACTATTTTATTTAAAGCTACTATTATTGTATCTTTCTTTCCTCTTCCAAAAATTATTGCTCCTACAATTACTGTAAGTCCTATTGCTATGTGCTTTATACTTAATCCATAAGCACTATTTACTGATTCAGTTATAGAGTTAGACATTACTTGGATAACACCTATATAACATATAATCGAAGCTATTGCATATATTACTCCAAGCCATCTTTTATTTAATCTTTTCTCTATTATCCAAGGAGTTCCACCTCTATACTCTTTTCTTCCAACCTTTTCTCTATACATAACAGCTAGACAAGATTCTACGAAAGATGTTGCTGCTCCAAGTAATGCCACAAGCCACATCCAAAATATAGAACCAGGACCTCCTACAGATATAGCTGCTACTACTCCAGTTATATTTCCAGCACCTACTCTACACGCAGTTCCTAAAAAAAATGCCTCTAGAGAACTTATTCCCTCTTTATTTTTATCATCTTTTCCTAATATTTTAACTATATCTCCAAATAATCTAAATTGCATAAATCTCGTTCTTAAACTTAAAAGAACAGCTGCTCCTATCAGCATAACTACTAAAACATTTTTTCCCCATAATAAATCATTTACAAAATTTATTATCTCTCTTATTCCATCCATTTATAATTTTCTCCTCTCTTTTTCTTTACCAATATATTTTATCATTCATACTAAAAAAATAATACCATCAATTTTTTTTATTTTTTGTTCGTATTTTTGCATATAAAATCTTAATTTAAAAGAGATTTATCATAAGATAAACCTCTTTTTATGTTCGTATTTATTTTAAATTTTCTACCCATTCTTGATTATCTAAATACCATCTAATTGTTTTTTCTATCCCCTTATCAAATGGTGTCTCTGGATACCAACCTAATTCTGTTGCTATCTTTGTTGGGTCTATTGCATATCTTGCATCATGCCCAAGTCTATCCTGTACATAAGTTATTAAACTATAGTTGATATTCTCTATATTTGTTTTAAGTACCTTTCTATACTCTGGTTCCTCTTTCATTATTTTTGCTATTGTATCTATTGTAAGTTTTACTATATTGATATTTTTCTCCTCATTAAATCCACCAATATTGTAAACTTCTCCCAGTCTTCCACTATTGATTACCATATCAACTGCTTTGTTATGGTCTCTTACATATAGCCAATCTCTTACATTGCTTCCATCTCCATACACTGGTAGAGATTTTCCTTCCAATATATTTTTTATTATTAATGGTATTAGTTTTTCTGGGAATTGATATGGTCCATAGTTATTAGAGCATCTTGTGATATTGATAGGTAGCTTATATGTTTCTGCATAGGCTCTTACTATCATATCTCCAGATGCCTTTGATGATGAGTATGGAGATCTTGGGTCTAGTGGAGTTTCCTCTGTAAAGAATCTTTCTCCATAAGTTTTTAAGTTTTCTCTTCCCTCTACTACCTTTTTTACATTTTCATCTAAGTGCAACTCTTTAGCTTCAGCGTAATCTCTACTTAATGAACCATATACCTCATCAGTTGAGATTTGAATATATTTTTTCCCCTCTTTATAGATAGGGTAACCATTTTCATCTTTTCCTATTATCCAACTATCCTTTGATACTTCTAATAAGTTTTGTGTTCCTAGGATATTTGTCTCTAAAAATACTCTTGGTCCTAAGATGCTTCTATCTACATGAGATTCAGCAGCAAAGTTTACTACATAATCTATATCATATCTTGAGAAGATATTTTCTACTAACTCTTTATTTCCAATATCTCCCTTTACAAACTCTATTTTTCCTTCTGCTATCTCATCTTTTAAACTATCCTTATTTCCAGCATAAGTAAGTTTATCCAAAACTATTATCTGTATATCCTTTCCATACTTCTCAAGCATATACTTTACAAAGTTTACTCCTATAAATCCTGCTGCTCCTGTTACTAAATATATTTTCATCTTTTCTCCTTTTATTCTTATATATTTTTATACTCTTCTAAAAATCTATCTATTCCCTCTTTCCAATAAGGTATCTTCTTATTTAATAACTTCTCTATTTTACTACTATCTAATTTTGAATATTTAGCTCTTTTAGCTTTCAATGGAAAATCATCTGTCTTAGCTCTCTCTAATTTTCCATTCCAATCTATCTTTTTAAGAATATATTCTGCTTGCTCATACTTAGATGCCTCTCCACTATTTGAGAAGTGATACAATCCAAATTTATCTGTTTGTATCAAGTCCCAGGAAAACTCTGCTAAATCTTTTGAGTAGGTTGGACTTGAAACTTGGTCATCTACTATCTTCAAAGTATCCCTACTCTTTGACCAATTTATTACCTGCTTACAGAAGTTGTTATTTCCCATTCCAAATACCCAAGAAGTTCTTATTATAAAACTTTTCTCATGCTTTAAAGAGTATTTTTCCCCTTCTAATTTAGATTTTGAATAAACCGATAATGGATTAGGTATATCTTCCTCTGTATATGGTATCTCCTTTTCTCCATCAAATATAAAATCCGTTGAGTAAGTTACAAATATTTTATTTTTCTCCTTACATATCTCTGCTAAATTTTTAGGAGCATAGGCATTAAGAGCATAACATTTTTCTACTTCTTCCTCTGCCTTATCTACATTATTATATGCAGCACAGTTAATAATTATTGTAAAATTATTATTCTCTATATACTTTCTTACTTTCTTTTTATTAGTAATATCTAATTCTTGATAATCAGTAGCTATATATTTTACTCCTAATTTATCAAATAACTTTTGAAAACCCTGTCCTAGTTGCCCATTAGCTCCAGTAAGTAATACATAATCTCCTTGATATCTTTCTGTATATTCTTTAAACGATTGATGCTTTTTATCTTTTTCTGATAAAGTCAGCTCTGTTATTCTATACTCTTCTAATTTCCAATCAACATTTAAATCTTTATCATCATACATTATGCCACTTTCATATTGTGGGTAATAAAAATCATTACACTTATACTCTATCTCTGTATCATCTTCTAAAGTCAAAAATCCGTGAGCAAATCCCTTTGGAATGTATAACATCTTTTTATCATAAGAGTTTAACTCCACTCCAAACCATTTACCAAAGGTTGAGCTTCCTTTTCTAATATCTACTATGATATCATAAATAGCTCCCTTTATCACTCTTACCAATTTTCCTTGAGGGTGTTTAGTCTGAAAATGTAATCCTCTCAACACTCCTCTCTTAGACTTCGAATGATTATCTTGGACAAATCTTTCATCTATCCCTAACTTTTTAAACTCCTCATAGTTAAAAAACTCTAGAAAGAAGCCTCTTTCATCTTGAAATATTTTAGGCTTTATCAATTTTATCTCATCAAAAATTATCTTCTCTATCTCAAATTTACTCATCAATACTTCCTTAATTACTCTTTTATTTTCTTTTAATTATAGCATATATTTAAAAAAAGAAAAAATACTAATGCAACAAAAAACCACTAGACTAGCTAGTGGCTCCTTGTTGTTTGTTATCTAATATATAAAATATTTTGGGGAAAGATTTATTATGTATTAATAGTAACATATAATTATGACAAATTCGTTACAGATTAATTATAATTTTTTCTTACTCCTCTCCATTTTTCTTTTCAAAACTAATTAAGATTGGAGAACCATCAAATCCAAATGCCTCTCTAAATTTATTCTCAATATATCTAGCATATGAGAAGTGAATTAGCTCTGGATAGTTACAGAATAGAGCAAATCTTGGTGGTGCAACAGATACTTGTGTAGCATAGTTGATTTTTACAACTCTACCTTTTCTTGTAGGTGGGTTGTTCATAAGTACAGCTTCCTTAAGCACTGTATTTAAGATACCAGTAGATATTCTCTTGTTGTACTCTTCAAATATTGTATCTGCTATCTCTAAAAGTTTTGTTGTTCTTTGTCCTGTTAAAGCTGATACAAACTCTATTGGAGCATAAGATAGGAATGGTAACTCTGCATAAAGTTTCTCTCTCATCTTCTCCATAGTATTAGATTTTTTATCTACTAAGTCCCACTTGTTAACTACTACAATTATAGGTTTTAACTCTTCAGCCGCTATTCCAGCTATTCTCTTATCTTGCTCACTTAGTCCCTCTTTACCATCTAACATAAGTAAACATACATCTGCTCTTTTAATAGTCTTGATAGCTCTAAGTACAGAATAATACTCTAGACTCTCCTCTACCTTTGATTTTCTTCTGATACCAGCAGTATCTATTATCATATATTTTTTCTCATCAAATTCTACAATAGTGTCAATAGCATCTCTAGTAGTTCCAGCTATATCACTTACTATTGTTCTCTCCTCTCCAGCTAGTCTATTTACAAGAGAAGATTTTCCAGCATTTGGCTTACCTATAATAGCAAGTTTTAATACATCCTCTTCCTCTTCAGGAATATCTATTTTCTTAATCATATCTGTAACCATATCTAGCATATCTCCAAGATTTACCTTGTGTCCTCCAGATATTGGTATAAGGTGTTCAAAACCTAATGCCCAGAAATCATATACATCATCTTGTTGCTCTAAGAAGTTATCTATCTTATTTACACATAAGATGATTGGTTTATTTTTCTTTCTTAAGATATAAGCTATCTCTTCATCCAACGGATTTACTCCACACTTTCCATCAACAACAAATAGGATTACATCTGCTTCATTCATAGCAACCTCTGCTTGTTGTTTTATTTTAGTCATCATAAAGTCATTGTTTCTTGGTTCTAGTCCTCCAGTATCTACTACTACAAACTCAGTTCCATTCCACTCAGTCTCTCTATAAAGTCTATCTCTTGTAACTCCTGGCATATCATCAACGATAGCCACTCTATCTCCTACTAGGTTATTAAATAGTGTTGATTTACCTACATTTGGTCTTCCAACTATTGCAACAATAGGCTTCATTTTTTACCTCCCTATCTTCTTTTCTCTTTATTATTAAAATTTTTCTTTACTTGTTTAAAATTTGATTGTTTTTCATTTCCTATATTTTTATTTCCAACTTTACTTTTTATACTTTTCTCCTGTGGAATAACAATATCTTTTTGTCTTTGCTTTCTTCTGTTATCTTTTTCTACAAACATCTTCTTTCTAGTGAAAGGATTTATCTCTGTATAATACATAAGTGTCGAGTATGTAGATGGTGTTGGTGTAAATATTTGTACCTGTTCTGGATTGACTTTTAACTCTGCTGAAGCAAATCTTTTCAAATCTAGCATATCTTTTTCATCACATCCAGGATGAGCAGCTATAAGATAATATGTTAAAAACTGTTTTAATCCATATTTTTCATTTATCTTGTAGAATCTATCTTTAAACTCCTTTAGTGGTGCTTTTCCTTGTTTACCCATAAGAGCTAAAACTTTATCTTCAGTATGCTCTGGTGCTATTTTCATCTGTCCAGATACATGGTCTTTTACTATCTCTTCTAAATAAAGTTGTCCACACTTACTATCATCTAAAATCATATCATATCTTATTCCAGATGCAATAAATATTTTTTTAATTTTATCTATTTTTTTCAATCTTTTTAAAAGTTCTATCTGTTTATTGTGATTTATCTTCAAAGCTGGACATTTTTGAGGATATAGACATCTTCTATCTTGACAAGCTCCTAATTTTAATTTTTTTGTACACTCCACTTGATACATATTAGCAGTAGGACCACCTACATCTGATATATATCCTTTAAATTTGGGAGCTGATGCTATCTCTTCTATCTCTTCTACTATTGAATCTTCACTTCTAGATATTACTGTACGTCCTTGATGTATAGCTATTGCACAGAAATTACACTCTCCATAACAACCTCTATGTGTAGTTACAGAGTTTCTAATTGTATCAAGTGCTCTTACCTCTCCCATCTTTTTATAATATGGGTGTACCTCTCTTTCAAAATCCATAGAGTATATCTCATCTAATTCCTCAGTTGTAAAATTTTCACTAGGTGGATTTTGTATCAAATATCTATCTCCACATTTTTGGCATAGACCTTTAGCAGTAATTGGGTCGCAATTTATATAAAAACTATTAAAAGCATCTATAAATTTAAATTTATCAGCTACACACTCTTCATAGGAAGGAAGCTCTACATAGTTTTCATTTTTATCCTTAGAAATATAACAAAGTCCTCTTATACCTCTCCACTCTCTTCCACCTTTTAAAGCTCTAGCTAGTGCTAACATAGATTTCTCACCCATACCATATGATAAAATATCCGCCTTAGCATCAAAAATTATAGGTCTTCTAAGAGAGTTACTCCAATAATCATAGTGAGTAATTCTTCTAAGACTTGATTCTATTCCACTGATTACTATTGGTATATTATAGTTTTTAAAATATCTCTTTATAAGGTTAGTATAAGCTATTATAGCTCTATCTGGTCTTTTTGTATTCTCCCCGCCTGGAGTAAAATCATCTTGCTTTCTCTTCTTTTTTGTAGCTGTATAGTTAGCTACCATAGAATCTACACATCCTCCAGATATTGCCCAGTAAAGTCTAGGTACTCCCAGTCTTTTTATATCAACATCACTATTTATATCTGGCTGAGCTATTATTCCTACTCTAAATCCATGCTTTAATAACCATTTTCCTATGACAGCACTACCGTTATATGAACTATCTATATATGTGTCTCCAGATACCAAAATTATATCTAAATCATCCCAACCTAATTTTCTTACCTCTTCCATTGTAGTAGGTAAAAACATAACATCACCTAATCCTTTATAATTTACCCTTTATTGTATCATATTTTATGAAATTTTACGAATTATTTTTTATAAAAAAAGAGAGTGTAAACTACACTCTCAGATTTAAATATAGATTTTTATTTAAATATTATTTTTTCTTAGCATATTTAATAGAGTCAAATGCAACTGCTACTATTATGATAAGTCCTTTGATAATATATTGCCAGTAAGGATTTACTCCAATATATGTAAGTCCATAGTTAATAACTGTAAGTAAAATAACTCCTGTTACAACTCCAGAAATTTTTCCAACTCCTCCATAGAATGAAACTCCTCCAATTACACATGCTGCAATTGCATCCATCTCATACATATTTCCTAAGTTGTTAGTAGCTGAACCAATACGTCCTGCCTCTAAGAAACCTCCAAAAGCATAGAAGATACCAGATAGTGCATAAAGTTTTATTAATGTCCAGTGAACGTTTACCCCTGATACTTTAGCTGCTTCTATATTTCCTCCAACAGCAAATACATTTTTACCAAATTTTGTTTTATTCCATAATATCCACATAATTACTGTAGCTATTAAAGCATAGAAGATTAAATAAGAGATTGTAAATCCACCAATATTAATATACCCTTGAGCAAAAGAAGTATATTTTTCAGCAAAACCAGCTATTGGAGATCCACCAGCAAAGTCATAATAAAGTGAGTTAATACCATAAACTATTGTCATACTACCCATTGTAACAATGAATGGGTGTAAATTTAGTTTTGCTACTGCAAGTCCATTTAGAGCACCAATTATCATACCAACTAACATTACAATAGCTATTGCACCAAAAAGTGGGAAGTCTTGCATATCTGGATATACTTTATGAGCAGTTGTTGCTGCTTGTAAAAGTGTAGCTGAAATTACTGCTGAAAATCCAACTTGTCTTCCTACTGAAAGGTCAGTACCTGTTGTAACAATAAGCCCTGCAACCCCTAAAGCTATAATAAGTCTTACTGATGATTGTGTTAAGATATTTTTAAAGTTTCTTATACTTAAGAATGAAGGCTCTTTTATAATAATAAGAACTAACATTATTAATAATACAAGATAAAGTCCACTTTGAATTAAAAGTTTTTTATAGTCAATATTTCCATCTTTTGTACGTATACTCATTTTCTTCTCCTCTTTCTCTTTAAATATTTCAAATTATAGATATTTAGCTGATAATGTCATTATTTCTTCTTGAGTTGTCTCAGAAGTTTTTACTATTCCAGCTACTCTTCCATTACTCATTACCAATATTCTATCTGTTACTCCTAGTAACTCTGGCATCTCTGAAGATATCATTATAATTCCCTTATCTTTTTTAGCAAGTTCTATCATAAGTTGATAAATCTCATATTTTGCTAATACATCTATACCTCTTGTAGGCTCATCAAGCATTAATACATCTGGCTCAGTTAATAGCCATCTTCCTAATATAACTTTTTGCTGATTTCCTCCAGATAAAGAACCTATTGAAGTATTTTGTGAAGGTGTTTTTACATGCATACTATCTATTACCCATTGAGTATCTTCCTTCATACCCTTATCATTTAATAATGCTAATAATGGATGTTTTCCTTTATATCTATCTAAATTTGAAATAGTAGAGTTAAAGTTTATATCTAACATTCCATATATTCCTGTTGCTCTACGTTCCTCTGTTACAAGAGCAAATCCATTAGCTATTGCTTCATTTGGATTATGATTTTTTACTTCTTTCCCTTTAATAGTTATTTTCCCACTTGCTTTTTCTCTCATTCCAAATATTGTTTCAACAATTTCTGTTCTTTTTGAACCAACTAGTCCGGCTATTCCAAGTATCTCTCCTTTATGTAACTCAAATGTTACATCTTGAATTGAAGGTTGGTGCAGTGCTGTTAGTCCCTCTACTTTTAATATTTCTTCTTTTACTATATTATCTTTTGGTGGGAAACGATTTGTTAGGTCTCTTCCTACCATCATATTGATAATTTGTTCAGTAGTCAAATCTTTTACTGACTCAGTTGCAATCCATTTTCCATCTCTCATTATTGTAATATCATCTGATATTGCCTTTATCTCTTCCATCTTATGTGAAATATATACTATTCCACAACCTCTTTCTCTCAATTTATTAATAATTTTAAATAGATGTTCTACTTCTTTTTCAGTTAATGATGATGTAGGCTCATCCATTACTATTATTTTTGAATTATATGAAACAGCTTTTGCTATTTCTACCATCTGTCTTTCAGATACTGCTAAATCTCCCATTTTAGCACGAGGATCTACACTGATATCTAAATCTTCAAATATCTTCTTAGTATCTTCATACATTTTTTTCTCATCAATAAAAAATCCTTTTTTAGGATATCTTCCTAACCAAATATTGTCTAAAATATTTCTTTGTAAAACTTGGTTTAACTCTTGGTGTACCATTGAAACTCCATTATCTAGAGCTTCTTTTGCAGATTTAAAATTTATCTCTTTTCCTTCAAATATGATACTCCCTGAATCTTTTTCATAAATTCCAAATAAGCATTTCATCAAAGTTGATTTTCCAGCCCCATTTTCTCCCATTAGAGCATGTACTGAATGAGGTCTTACTTTCAAGTTAGCACCATCTAGTGCTTTTACCCCAGGAAACTCTTTAGTTATATTGCTCATTTCCAATAAGTATTTAGTGTTTTCCATAATGTTCTCCTTCTCTTATAAAAAAGGGGAAATTGTAATACAATTCCCCTTGTTAACATTAACCTTACTAATTAATCCTATTTGAATTGTGCTGCATTTTCTTTATCTATTCCAATACTTGGAATTAATAATTCTTTTTCTACTAATTGATATGAAGTTCCTTCTGTTGCTGCTTTACCTTGAGATAAGTTTACAACCATATCCCAAGTTCCCTTTCCTTGTCCTTGAGCATCATTAAGAACTGTTCCTGCCATTTCTCCAGCTTCAATCTTAACTATTGCTTCTGGTAATGCGTCTACACCATATACTGGTAACATTTTTCCAGTTGCTTTTAATGATTCGATAGCTCCTAAAGCCATTCCATCATTATTACAAATTACAACTTCAATTTTATCTCCATTAGGTCCTGATAACCATGCATCCATTTTATCTTTTGCCATTGCAGTATCCCACATAGCTGTGTCTAAGTGTAACTCTTCTGTTTGAATTCCCATATCATTTAGAGTTTTAATAGAGTAAGTAGTTCTTGCCTCAGCATCTGGGTGTCCAGGTTCTCCTTTTATCATAACATATTGGATAACTCCATCTCCATTAAGATCTAATGCTGGATTAGCTTTCCAAGCTTTTGCTATTAATTCTCCTTGTGCAACTCCTTGCGCATTTGGGTCAATTCCTACATAGTAAGCTTTATCATATGCATCTATAACTGATTTAGCTGGTTTTTTATTATAGAATACTACTGGTACATTTTCAGCTTTAATTTTTTCCATTACTGTTTGTCCAGCTGCTGGGTCAACTAAGTTGATTGCTAGTGCATCTACACCTTTTGATAACATAACATCTATTTGGTCATTTTGTGTTTGTTGGCTATTTTGAGAGTCATTCATTGTTAACTCAACCTTATCTTGTACTTTTTCAGCTTCTGCTAATACAACTTTTCTATATAATGCTATAAAGTTGTCATCATATTTATAAGCAGTAAATCCAATTCTTAACTTTTCAGGTGCTTTTGCTGCCTCTTCTTTTTTCTCTCCACCACATCCTGTTAGTCCTGCTGCTAGTAATAATGCTCCTAAAATTATTCCTGTTTTCTTCATATCCCAATTCCCTCCTACAGTGTACACTGTTTGATTTATGTACCATTCAACTTTTTTCAGTCTTATAAGAATGGTTTTCATTCTATAAGTCAATGATAATCTTTTATTCATATTTTGTCAAGTGTCTAATTTAAAATTTCATAAACTTTTTTTATTTTTTGAAATAAGTTTTCGATTTTTAGTTAAAAAGTCCAACAGCTCCCTTTATTCCAGCTTCATTTCCAAGCATTCCTTGTACTATCTCTATTCCTTTTAATGTAACAGGTAATGCATATTTTTTTAATTTTTCTTTCATTGGATTCATAAGTATATCTCCAGCCATTGCTACTCCCCCACCTAGTACAACTTTTTCTGGATTGATTATATTTAGTATATTTCCTATTCCCATTGCTAAATATTCAGCTTCATAATCTACTAAATCCAATGAAAATTTATCTCCCTCTTTTGCTGCATCAAATATATCTTTTGCTTCTAAAGTATCTAACTTTCCTTCTATCATTGTATATAGTAAGTTTTGTTTATTAACTATCAATCTTGATGTAGCCTCTCTTATAAGCCCAGTAGCTGATGCATATGCTTCAAAACATCCCTTTTGTCCACATCCACAAAGCTTTCCATCTTTTACAAGCTTCATATGTCCTATCTCTCCACCTGCACCCATAAATCCAGATATAAGTTTACCATCTACATAGATTCCTCCACCTACACCTGTTCCTAATGCTACTGTTACACTTGTTTTACTTCCCTTAGCTGCACCATATTTAGCTTCTCCTAGAGCAATAATATTAACATCATTATCAAGTTTTGTTTCTACGCCGGAAATTTTTTCCATCATAGCTTTTATATCTACATTTTCTCCCCAAGGAAAATTAGCAAAGAAAGCAACAATACTTTGATTGATAACAGGACCAGGAATACCTATACCTATACCTTTTATAGAGCTTTCCTTTATTTTTAAATCTTCAGCTAATCCTTTAGCAGCTTCCCAAATTCTAGTTAAAGTTCTCTCAGCTCCCTCAGAAGAAAGAGTTTTAATGACAGTACTTTTAAAAATCTCACCCTCAATATTTAAAATTCCAATTTTAGTGTTAGTTCCACCTAAATCAATACCTACATAATAATTCATTCCTAATACCTCCATACTTATTGATAATTTTATTATACTATATGTTTTTTTATTTTACACATTATTTTTTTAAAATTACACTTGATTTTTTTTAAAAAAGTGTTATAATTAAGAAAATTAAAACTAGGAGGAAAACTATTATGTATAGTGCTAACATTTGTTGGACAACTGTATATGGACTCTCACTCAGCCTTAACAATCTGAGTCAATTTTCATATACTTTGTTAAAATGTTAGGATTTATATATTATTTAGTTTTTGAGCATCTATTATTTTTAGATTTAAAATAATTTTACTTATTTTTTATTTAACTAAATAATTTTATTTTGTTGACAACAGCCTAACAGGCTGTTTTTTTTATATTAAAATATCTAAGGAGGAAAATTTTATGAAAAAAATTATTGCAATGTTAGCTGGAGCTGCTATGATGGTAAGCTGTGGTGGAAATCAAACACAAGAGGAGAGTTCTACTATTAAAGTAGGAGGAATGGGACCTTTAACTGGTTCTGCTGCTATGTATGGAACTACTATTGAGAAAGGAGCTAAATTAGCCTTTGAAGAGATTAATAACAATGGAGGAGTTTTAGGTAAAAAATTAGAATACATATCTCTAGATGAAAAGGCTGACCCTATCGAAGCTGTAAATGCTTACAATAAATTAGTTGATGAAGGAGTTGTTGCTATCCTTGGAAGTGTTACTTCTAAACCAACTTTAGCAGTAGCTGAATTAGCTGCTAAAGATGGAATGCCTATGATTACTCCTACTGGAACACAAATAAATATAAATGATGCAGGACCAAATGTTTTCCGTGTATGTTTTACTGATCCATACCAAGGAAGTACATTAGCAAAATTTGCTAAAGATAAATTAAATGCAAAAACTGCTGCTGTTATGGTAAATACATCTAGTGACTACTCTGATGGTATTGCTAATGCATTTATAGAGCAAGCTAAAAAAGAGGGAATAGAGATAGTTGCTAAAGAGGGATACTCTGATGGAGATAAAGATTTCAAAGCTCAACTTACTAAAATAAATGGAGAAAACCCTGATATTTTAATGGTTCCTGAATATTATGAGCTTTCTGCACTTATTGCTACACAAGCTAGAGAGATTGGAATGAAATCTACCTTTGTAGGACCAGATGGTTGGGATGGAATTATTGGTGCACTTGATCCATCAGCTTACTCAGTTGTTGATAACTCTTACTTCACTAACCATTATTCAGCAGAAGATAGCAGTGAAAAAGTTCAATCTTTCTTAAAAAAATATAGAGAGAAATATAATGAAGAACCTACTGCTTTCTCAGCTTTAGCTTACGATAATGTATATATATTAAAAAATGCAATTGAAAAAGCTGGTACAACTGATAAAGAAGATTTAGTAAAAGCTATAAAAGCTAGTGATATGGATGGTATTACTGGACATTTAACTTTTGATGAAAAAAATAACCCTATCAAAGCTGTTACAATAATTAAAGTAAAAGATGGAAAATACATTTTTGATTCTGTTGTAGAAACAAAATAAGTATTGTGGTATAATATTATGGAATTTATAATATTATTTTAGGAGGAACATAATGAAAAGAAGTTTATCTGGTATTCAACCTAGTGGAATACTTCACCTTGGAAACTATTTTGGTGCTATGAAACAATTTATAGATGCTCAAAATAGTGGAGAGTATGATGGTTTTTATTTTATAGCTGACTATCACTCTCTTACATCACTTACTGATCCTAAATCTTTAAAGGATAATACTTATAATATAGTGTTAGATTATCTTGCACTTGGACTTGACCCTAATAAATCAACTATATTTTTACAATCAGATGTCCCTGAACATGTAGAGCTTTCTTGGTTACTATCAAATGTAACTCCTGTTGGATTATTAGAAAGAGGACATTCATATAAGGATAAAATAGCTAAAGGAATTTTCCCTAACACAGGGCTACTTACTTATCCAGTTCTTATGGCTGCTGATATACTTATGTATGATGCTGACGTAGTTCCTGTAGGAAAAGACCAAAAGCAACATTTAGAGATGACTAGAGATATTGCTATGAAATTTAACCAACAATATGGAGTTGAACTATTTAAACTTCCTGAACCTCTTACTTTAGATGACTCAGCTGTAGTTCCTGGAGTAGATGGACAAAAAATGAGTAAGTCTTATGGAAATACTATTAATATGTTTGCTAGTAAAAAAGATTTAAAGAAACAAATTATGAGTATTGTAACTGATTCTACTCCTTTAGAAGAACCAAAAAATCCTGATAACAATATAGCAAAACTTTATGCACTATTTGCTTCAATAGAAAAGCAAAATGAGATGAAGGAAAAATTTTTAGCTGGTAACTATGGTTATGGACATGCTAAAACAGAACTTTTAAATGCTGTATTAGAATACTTTGGAGAAGCTAGAGAAAGAAGAGAAAAATTAGCTCAAGATATGAATTATATCCACGATGTACTATTTGAAGGTGGAAAAAAGGCTAGAGCTATTGCTCAAAAAAAAGTTATGAAAGCTAAAGAAGCTGTTGGTATTATTGGTAATATGTATAAATACTACTAATATAAAAGGGAGTTACTATATAAAATAGTAACTCCTTTTTTCTAATACTTACTTAATTATTTTTCAAACTTACTTTTATAATCCCAAATAGTTCTCAATATCTCTTCCATATCGTTAACCATTGGCATTCTTGGATTAGCTGGTGTACATTGGTCTTCATAAGCGTTCATTGCCATTCTATGAATTGCCTCATCCCAAGCCTCTTTAGAGATTCCTTGAGATTTTATATTACTTACTACTCCCACTTTTTGACAAAGCTCTTCACAAGCATCAGCAAACATTTGTACCCCTTCAGCTGGAGTTTTTGGATTTAATCCTATTAATTGAGCTAATTCCATATATTTTACATCTGCCTTATAGTTTTCTATCTTAGGCCAAATATTTAATTTTGTAGGAATTGTTCCATTGTATCTAATTACGTGTGGTAATAAAATTCCATTTGTACGTCCGTGAGGGATATGGAACTCTCCACCTATTTTATGTGCTAAAGAGTGATTCATTCCTAAGAATGCATTAGCAAATGCCATTCCAGCTATTGTAGATGCATTATGCATTTTTTCTCTTGCACAAGGGTGTTTAGCTCCCTCTTTTACTGATAACTCTAAGTAATCAAATACTAATTTTACAGCTTGTTTAGCCCATCCATCTGTAAAGTCAGATGCAAGTATTGAAACATAAGCTTCTACAGCGTGAGTTAATACGTCTATTCCTGTATCTGCTGCTATACTAGCTGGTAAACTCATTACTAACTCTGGGTCAACTATTGCTACAGTTGGAGTTAAAGAGTAGTCAGTTAATGGATATTTTTTATTTTCTTTTTTATCAGTAATAACTGCGAATGGAGTTACCTCTGAACCTGTTCCTGAAGTTGTAGGAATACATACTAATTTAGCTTTTTTACCTAACTCTGGGAATCTGAAAGCACGCTTTCTAATATCCATAAATTTTTGTTTTATATCATCAAAGTTTACTTCTGGGTTTTCATATAGAAGCCACATTACTTTAGCAGCGTCCATTGGAGAACCTCCACCTAGAGCTATTATTGTATCTGGCTTGAAGTTATTCATTAACTCTAATCCTTTTTCTACTGTATCGAAGCTTGGGTCTGATTCTACATCAAAGAATAACTCCATATCTACTTTATCTCTTCTTCCAGCTAAAACATCTTCTATTTTCTTAACATATCCTAAGTTATACATACCTCTATCAGTAATTATCATAACTTTTTCTATCTCTTTCATATCTTGAAGATATTTGATTGAATTTTTTTCAAAGTAAATTTTTGGTGGAAGTTTAACCCATTGCATATTATTATTACGTCTCCCTATTCTTTTGATATTTAGTAAGTTAACTGCACTTACGTTATTTGAAACTGAGTTACGTCCATAAGAACCACATCCAAGTGTTAATGATGGGATAAATGCATTGTATACAGAACCAATTCCTCCAAATGTAGATGGAGCATTTTCTATTATTCTTATAGCTTTACAAGCAAATCCAAATCTCTTAGAAATCTCTGGGTCTTGAGTGTGTATTGCTGCTGAGTGTCCTAGCCCATTAAACTCTACCATTGCTGCTGACTTAGCTATTCCATCCGTTGTACTTTCAGCTTTTAATATAGCTAATACTGGAGATAATTTCTCTCTTGTTAATGGTTCATTTACTCCAACCTCTTTACACTCTGCACATATAATTTGCGTATCAGCAGGAACTTTAAATCCAGATTGTTCTGCTATCCAAGTAGCTGGTTTTCCTACTACTGCTGCATTTAATTTAGCATCTTTTGCCTCTTCTGAGTAAGCAGCAGCTCCAAACATAAATTTCTCTAATTTTGCTTTCTCTTCAGCATTTACAAAGTAAACTTTGAAACGCTTCATCCCTTTTATAAATTCATTATATATTTCATGGTCAACAATAGCAGCTTGCTCTGATGCACAAATCATACCATTGTCAAAAGATTTTGAAAGTATAATATCATTTACAGTTCTTGGTAATACACATGATTTTTCAACATATGCTGGAACGTTTCCTGCTCCAACTCCTAATGCTGGTTTCCCACAAGAGTATGCAGCTTTAACCATTGCATTTCCTCCTGTAGCTAATATTGTTGCTACTCCATCATGCTTCATTAATGCCTCAGTTGCATACATTGATTTCATCTCTAACCATTGGATACAATTTTCTGGTGCTCCAGCTTTTACAGCTGCATCTCTGATTATCTTTGCTGCCATTGCAGAACACTCATGTGCTGATGGATGAAATGAAAATATAATAGGATTTCTTGTTTTTAGTGCAATTAGTGATTTAAAAATTACTGTCGATGTTGGATTTGTAGTTGGTACTATTCCACATACTACTCCAACCGGTTCAGCTATTTCAGTAATTCCTGTTAATTTATCCTCATTTATTACTCCAACTGTTTTTAAATGACGTAAATTACTAGTTACATACTCACAAGCAAAAAGATTTTTTACTGCTTTGTCTTCAAAAACTCCTCTTCCTGTTTCTTTTACTGCTGCTTCCGCTAATATCCCATGAGCATCAAGCCCAGCTACTGAACATTTTGCTACTATGTGGTCTACTTGCTCCTGAGTAAAATTTTCAAATTCTTTTAATGCTTTTAATGCTTTTGTTACAAGTTCTTCTACATGAACATCTATTTGCTCATTTGTTAATTCAACTTGTGCTTCAACAACTTTTTTTTCTGCCATTTATATCCTCCATGCCTCTTCTTCTTGCTGTTTTTTACTTTATCATATTTTAATAACAAAATACAAGTTACTTTTTTCATTTTTTAAAAAAAGATAATTTTTTAATCATTTTAATGATGAAAAAATTATTTTGTATATTTTATAAGTATTTTATTCATACCAATATTAATATTTTTATTTTATAATTTATGTATTTTTATTTTTTTAACAAATAAGTCAATTTTTATAATTTTTATACTATATTTTTACAAGCATTTTTTGAATTTAAATATTACAAATATCAAACAATTACATAAAAATATATTGATCTACTCTAAGTTAAATAAATTCTTTAATTTTTTATTTAATTTTCTTTTTTTTATGATAAAATAATAGAGATAAATATTCAAGGAGGTAGTCATGGCAAAATTTGATAAAATATACAAAGATATAGTAGAAACTATAGATAAATATGGAATTTGGAGTGAAGGAAATGTAAGAACTAAATATGCTGATGGTACTCCTGCCCATTATAAAAGTTATATAGGTTACCAGTTCAGATTAGATAACTCCACTGATGAAGCTCATCTCATAACTACTAGATTTGCTCCTAATAAAGCTCCTATTAGAGAGTTATATTGGATATGGATAATGCAATCTAATAATGTAGAGGAATTAAATAAATTAAAATGTAAATTTTGGGATGAATGGAAAATGGAAGATGGAACTATTGGTAAAGCCTATGGATATCAGATAGCTAAACAAACTTTTGGATATAAAAGTCAGCTTGATTACATTATTAATGAAATTAAGAAAAATCCAAACAGTAGAAGAATTATGACAGAGATTTGGGTACCTGAAGATTTAGACAAAATGGCTCTTACTCCCTGTGTACATCTCACTCAATGGAGTGTAATAGGGAATAAGCTTTATCTTGAAGTAAGACAAAGAAGTTGTGATGTTGCATTAGGACTTGTTGCTAATGTTTTCCAATACTCTGTCCTCCATAAACTAGTAGCTATGGAATGTGGACTTGAGCCTGCTGATATTATTTGGAGCATCCACAATGTACATATCTATGATAGACATATGCCTGTACTTTTAGAGCAAATTAAAAGAGAAGAGTTTGAGGGTGCTATTTTAAAAATTGAAAACTTTACTTCTATTTATGATTTTAAACCTGATGATGTAGTAGTTGAAAATTACAAATATGGGGATAAAATATCTTATGAGGTGGCTATATAATGAGTAAACCTGAGATAAATATGATAGTTTGTGTGGCTGAAAATAATCTTATTGGAGATAAAAATCCAACTGGAAATGGTTTACTTTGGCATTCAAAAGAGGAGTTAGCTTACTATAAAGAAAGAACTATTGGGAATGTTGTTATCTTTGGAAAAAATACTGCTAAATATGTTCCTCTTGAACTTATGAAAAAAAATAGAGATGTTATTGTAATCTCTTCTAAAGATAGTTTTTATGAGATTGTAGAAAGATATAAAGATACAGATAAAAAAATCTTTATATGTGGAGGTGCCACTGTATATAAAGCTTATCTTGAAAAATATCCATTAGATAATATTTATATCTCTAAATTAAAATCCCACATAGAAGTAACCATTCCAAATAATCCTCTTTACTTTCCAAATGTAGAAGAGTTTGGATATTCTGTAGTTGAAGTAAAAGAGTATCAAGATTTTACAGCTTATACCTATAAGAAAAAAAGATAGCGTTTTGCTATCTTTTTCTTTCATATTTGAGATTTCCATTCTCATCATATCTTCTAACTTCTATCTCTTTTCCATAATTATACACATACTCTTCACTTACTTTCCCATTGGTATAGTAGTATCTCTGTACCCCATCTCTTCTACCATTTCTATAATTTTCTTCATAAATAATTTTTCCTTCTACATATTTTATCCACTGACCATCTTTCTCATTATTTCTATGAAAACCTTTTTCTGTAATTCTATCTTTTGTATCATATACAATATAACTTCCCTCTAAAATTCCATCTCTATATTCAGTTTCTTTTCTAAAATAACTTTTTTGGCTAAAATCTGTTGGAATATAATAGATTATTTTCCCATCTAGTCTTCCATTTTGATTATAAGTATATATTCCTATATTTTTACCATTTTCACTATAATCTTTCCATTCTCCAGAACGAACTCCATTAGTATGGTAGCCTATTGTATGTATTTTCCCATTTCTATAATAACTTTTGTACTCTCCATCTAAAATATCATTTTTATAATTTTCCTCTTCATATAATTTACCATCTATTGGATAATAACTTTCAGATTTTCCCTCTTTTTGTCCTTTTATATAATTTATTTTTCTTATCATTTCTCCTTTATTATTATATATAGTAACTATCCCTTCTAAATATCCATCTATATAATTTCCACTCTCTTTTATATCTCCATTATCATAATATGTAGTATATTTTCCATTTAATACTCCCAATTGATAAGTTTCTTCTGATATTATTTTTCTATCTCTATTATACTTTACCCATACTCCATCTTTTTTATCGTTTACAAAGTTTCCCTCTACTTCCAATCCACCATTGTAGTTATTAGTAAAGAAATATCCCTCTCTCATATCATTTTGATAGTTTACTTGCGAAAGAATCTGTCCCCCTATATACTCAGTTGCCTTCCCCTCTTTTTTCCCAAGCACATAATTTAACTCTATATCTTTTTGTCCATTACTATTATATCTAATAAATACTCCATCTAATTTACCTGAAAGATAATTTCCAGAAATCTTAATATTTCCATTCTCGAAATTTTCTAAATAGCGTCCCTCTTTTATTCCATTATTATAATTAATCTCTTTAGATATAGCTCCATTAGAGTAATAATATCTCTCACTACCATTTTTAAAACCATTTATATAGTCAACTTCATATTTTATCTTACCATTAGAATAATATTCTACTTCTTTTCCATTTTTTATTCCATCTACATAATTTTGCTCTCTTTTTATTGTTCCATCTACATAATAATCATATATAGTTCCATTTTTTAAATTTTTCTTAGAGATATTTATTTTAGGTTTCTCTAATTTTTTTTCTGAAGAATTTTTTACAATAACCTTTGTTACCTCTTCTAATTTTTCTTTTTTTCTGGTGGTATTACCTCTCCCTGATTTATCTTATCTAATTTTTCTTTTAACTCAGCTAATACACCTGATACCTCTTCCTTAGCTTTAACTATCTCTCCCTTATCTACATTTTTTTCAAAAGATTTAGTTGCTAAATAAATGATTCCAGAAATTAATCCTGTAATTAATAATATCACAACTAAAGCTATTAAAAAATTTTTCCCTTTGCTATTTTCTCTCATATATCTCTCCCTTCTTTATATCTCATATTATTATTATATAATATTTTCTATTTCTTTCAAAGAAAAAAGGGACTTACCTCATACTTAGAAGCAAATCCCTTTTCAATATTCAAACTACTATTTTGTTTCAGCTATTTCACAAGCTTCACAAGTAGCTCCATTTAATTCTCTTTCAGCTAAGATATCCTCAATATGCTCTTTTGTTTCTGTTAAAGCCTCTACTGACATATCTTCATAGTTTACAGAATCACAAGATTTTATATTGATACCTTGATTTCTTAAAAAAGCATCAACCTTTGTCTTATTTTTTTTGTATAGGTAATATCCTGCTACTGTTACTCCTATTCCCACTGCAGCTCCTACTACATGGGCTTTTGTTATTTTTCCATTTCCTCCGAATCCAAATCCGAACATGGTAATACCTCCTATTATTTATTTATTGTTACATACTTTTCTGTATTTCTAGACATATTTTTATTTTTTCTAAAGAACACATGGTATATTAAATCTCCAATATTATCTATACTGTTATCTTCAGAAACATTAGCTATATAATAATCTTTATTTTCTTGTTTATTTTTTATTCTAAAAAACTTTACTTCCTTAGCATCATTATTTGTAGAAATAAGGTGTCTACCAAATGTTGTCAGCCAAATCATTGCAACTATTGAAAGTTTTGGAGTATTTAGAAATGATTTTATCAAGTATACTGCTGGTAAAATTTCTAAATCAAATACCCCTTTTCTATTAGTTTCTATGCAAGCATGCTCTAATATAGCAGCTGTTGTCATAGATATAGAAAACCAATTCATTATATTTTGTAATTGATTATCGTTTCTATTAATTAACATATTTATCCCTGACATCATTATAGAAGCTCCTGAATATATAGCAAAACTCTCTATAGCTTTTTGCTCTACCCCTTCTAATAACTTCACTGGCATCATTCCATTTTCAATGGAAAAGGCTGTAAGTATTTTATATATTGCCTCCTGTAGATTAACTTTTTCAGGATTAAATGTAGCTACTACACTTTTAGTTACAGGACTATATTTTAACTCAATACTTTCACTATCCTTTGTAACATTTTCCCTAAAAGTTTCAAAAGATTTTATAGGCTCAGATAACTTTAGCCTAACTCTATTTGGTAACTTATGCATAATTATTACACTAAGTTTTTTCATTCCCCTCTCCTTAATTTTTTAATTTATATTTTAGAAGTTTTAAAGAGTTTCCTACAACTAAGATTGTACTCATATTATGTATAACTGAACTATATATTGCAGGTAATATTCCAGTTGCTCCTAGTACTAAAGCAAAAGAGTTTATTCCTATTGCCATAGCAAAATTTTCTTTTATTGTCTTAACAGTTTTCTTTGAAAGCCCTATTACTTCTGGAACTAATAGTGGGTCATCTTTTGTAATAGTTATATCTGCTGCCTCCATAGCCACATCAGTTCTAGTACTTCCCAACGCTACACCTATATTTGCATATGATAGAGCAGGAGCATCATTTATTCCATCTCCTATCATTATTACATTACTTCCTCTAGATTGTAGGGCTAATATATTTCTTGCCTTATCTTCTGGAAGTAACTCTGACTCATAACTATCTATGGACATTCTAGAAGCTATAGTTTGAGCTTGTTGTTCTAAATCTCCTGTAAGTAATACTATCTCATCTATCCCCTGTCCTCTCAATCTATTTATAGTTCTTTTTATATTTTCTCTAGGTGGGTCTGTAACTCCAATAAGTCCTATTAACTTATCATCTTTAGCAACATAGATAAGTATCTCTCCTCTACCAAGAATAACCTTCACTTCATCATGAGAATTATCTGTAGAGATTCCATTTTCCTCCATAAACTTTTTACTTCCCACTCTAATTATGCTATCCCCTACCTCTGTTTCAATTCCTCTTGCTACTATAACTTTATTTTCTGTATGATTAGGTATCTCTAATCCTCTCTCTTTTACCTCATTTAAAATCGCTACTGCTAGTGGATGAGTAGAAGTTTCTTCTGCTGCAGCTGCATAGGCAAGCATTTTATTTTCTCCAATATTTTTATCTAAAAGTTTTATTGTTTGTACACTAGGTTTTCCCTCTGTGATTGTTCCTGTCTTATCAAAGATAATTGTATCAGCTTTAGAAATTTCCTCTATATAGTTACTTCCTTTGATTAGGATTCCATTTTTAGCTGCTGTATTTATAGCTGCAGAAAAAGCTGCTGCTGTTGAAAGTCTTATTCCACAAGAGTAATCTATTACTAACATACTCATAGCTTTTTGAATATTTCTTGTAGTTCCATATACTATACCAGCTAATAAAAAGTTTAATGGTATGAGCTGTGCTGAGAAATTATCAGCATAGTTTTGAATTTGAGCTTTATTAAAATTAGCATCTTCTACTAATTTTATGATTCTTGAAACTGTTCTCTCATCTCCAACTTTTTCAGCCTCTATTGTAATATTTCCATTTTTTATAATTGTTCCTGCAAAGACATTTTCTCCTACTTTTTTAGTTACAGGCATATACTCTCCTGTAATAGAAGATTGGTCAATATAAGCTTCTCCTTTTGTAATCACTCCATCGACACTTATTTTTTCTCCAGTTTGAACAACTATTTTATCCCCTTTGCTAATCTCTTCAATAGCTACCTTTTGGATACTACCATTCTCCATTACTTTCCAGACATAGTTCTCTCCAACACTTAACATATCTTTTATAGCCCCTCTAGTTTTTTTCATTGTATAAACTGTAAGAAGCTCAGCAAACTCTTCCATTATCATAATAGTTAAGGCTGTCTTTTCTTTTCCTAAAAGTAAACTACTTATAATAGCACTAGAACTCAATGTATCAGCATTAGGTCTTTTATTTTTCACTAGACACCCCAAACCATTTGATATAACTGGAGCTGCTAATGAAAGTACTGCTAAAGTATTAGGATTAAATAATCTCTTTATTCCTACAACTGGTGCTGCTGGTGCTTTTTTAAATATATTATATATTAAAAGTATTCCAGCTGCTGTCATTTTTTTTATTATCTCCTCTGGAGATTCCTCTTGTAACTTCCTCTCTATTACTATGTTTTTACTATTTTCTGCTCTTTCATTTTTATAGATTTCTACTAGATATACATTTAATGTATTTTGAATAAGAGCTATTAAATTGTCATCAGTTACATTTATATCATCAAAATATATAACTACTGTTCCTGTAACACTACTTATCTTAGCACTTTCTATATACCTTACTTGTTCTAATTGTTTTTCAACCTCATTTTTTAATTTCCCCAAATATTTTAGAGCTTTAGATTTTATACGAACTCTACCTCTTATCTTATGAACTACTTCACAATATAAAAGATGACCATTAGTTCTTCCTTTCATCTTATCTTCCTCTTTTCAACTCTTTACATAAAATTTCATAAAATTTATCTAAATTTTTCTCTATCTCTTCTACTGACATCTTATTATAGACATCTTCATTTTCTACAATTTTTTTCCATACAAAGTTTAACCAATCTACAATTTTTTTCTCATTTGTAAGTTGTGGATTATATTTTACAAGTACCTTACTTGTTATATATGAGTAACTAATATCTTCTATTCCTTGCTCCATCTTAATTATACTTGTTGTATAGTGCTCATATTTTTTCATATCTTCAGGAATTTTATCTAGCCCAGGAATCTGCAGTCTTAATCTTCCTGGAATACTATGTACTACTTTTATTTTGTTAAAATATAAAAAAGCTGATTTTAATAAACTATTCACTAATTTCCTCCTTTAGATATGATATTAAATCCCCACCATAGTAAATTTACTCCATTTGGCATAATAGGATTTTGTCTAATTTTTCTTATTCCATTAATTATAAATAAAAGAGCTATTGTACTTTTCAAATCCAATATTCCCTTTGTTTTATTGTAGATAGCAAAGTCTATACTCTCTATTACTTCTCTCATTCCAGAAAAAAGTTTTCCATTTTTTTTATCAAAAACCTCTTCCTCTAATCCAAGAATACTCAGTACAGCACCTATTAAAGTTATAGGGTCAACTACTTCTTCTGAAAACTTGATAAGAACACTTCCTATTAGAGTATTTACAGAGATATCTTCTATTCCATTTAAGCTAGCTAATTTTCCTACTAACTCTTTAGCTTTTTCATCATCTTGTATAAGAGAGTTTACTTTTAATCTTATTCTCCCCTTTATATAATGTTGGACTTCTAATATTCCATAAAAATCTGGAAGCATTTTTTTATTCATCTAATCACCTTCTATCTACAATTTATACTCTTTTAGCTTATCTTTTTAGTATACACTTTTTTTTGAAATAATTCAATATTTTTTATATAAATCATTTTGAATAATATTTGATTTTTTAGTGTATAATATGTTAACTTATTATGTCTAAATATAAAAAGCAGTCCTTTATTATCAGGCTGCTTTTTATATCTAACTAACTTTTTTTCTATTTATATATCTTTTACATTGTTGTTGTACATTATACCCAAGTAATACTCCCAAAATAAAATCCTCTTCTGGTGAAAAATCTCTCAAAGAGTTTTTCTTAAATTTCTTTAATACCTCTATACATTCTTTTGTCCCAAAGAATATATTTACATATCCAGATTTAAGATTTTCTAAAATATATTCATAGCTACATCTATCTAATCTTTCTTTAATTATTTCAAAATTTTCAGTAGTAGTTGTTAAAAGAGCCAAACTTCTAAGACCTTTATTCAATTCATACATCATATGAAAAAATACACCAAGTTCATTTCTCTTTTGTTCACTCATATTATTTTACCTTTTCCACCCAAGCATTTATTCTTTCATCTGTAAGTTCACTTTGATTATTTTCATCTATTACTAATCCTACAAACTCATCATCTACTACTGCTTTTGACCCACTGAATGAATATCCATCAGTTGAAGTTTTTCCTACTAAATTTATTCCCATATCTTTTATCTCTTCATATATAGTTCCTATTCCATCTACAAAGGTATCTCCAAATCCAAATTGGTCTCCTATTCCTATAAGTCCAACTTTTTTCCCTGATAGATTTTTAGTTTTTAATTTATCTAATGCTTCATACCAATCGTCTTGTAAATCTCCCATTCCCCAAGTAGAAGTAGCAAATATTACAAAATCATACTCTTCAACTCTATCAATCTCAGTAGCTGATAATACCTCTGCACCTAATAACTCTCCTACTTTTCCTGCTACCATCTCAGTTGTTCCTGTTGTACTTCCATAAAAAATTGCTGTTTTCATAGTTAACCTCCTTCAAACTTCTAATCTGTTATAATTATACTACCTTTTATTTTGTTTGTCAAATTATTTATATAAAAAATAAAAAGAGAGATATAGTAATTTAAACTATACTCTCTATTATCTCTTAAAAAATATCTTTAATTTTTTTAGCAGGAACTCCTCCAACTATCATATTTTTTTCAACATCTTTTGTTACAACAGAACCTGCTCCTATAATAGCATTATCTCCTATTGTAACACCTGCAACTACTGTAACATTTGCTCCTACCCAAACATTTTTCCCTATCTCAATATTTTTACCACAATCAGTATAAAATGGTGGAAACATACAAAAACTTTCATCTATATTTTTTCTTGTCAATTTTCTCATCAATTCCCTTATCTCTTCTTGTGTATAAAATTTACTATTTAAATCCATTGTTATTTTTCTAGCTTCATCACTTAACTCTAACATATATCTATGGATTTCACTTCCTGCTTCAACTTTCTTTTGACTTTTCATATAATTTAAAAATTTTTCTAAATCCATCTCTCTCCTCTTATCTATTTTGTAAAAATTATTTCTAGATTATGGTCAGTTTCACTAATATTTTTTTGTAATCTATCTTTTTCAACTATCCTTCCTAGTTTTGTATAACTATATGAAGTATAAAAACTTTTATAAAATAGCACTATACAATCATCGCCATATAACATTAAATCTCCAACTTCTATATTTCCACTATAACTTCTATCACTGGGAATTTTTTTAGAGATTATTCCATATTTTTCATTTCCATTTAATTCCTTTACTTTAATTTTTAAAGGTAATCTTTCTAAAAATATATCAGCACTTTTATTATCTTCTAACTCTACTTTGTAATGTTCATTTTTTATAATAACTTCTATAATTCTCATATTACTTTCCTCTATATCAACAGCTTTACATATAAAATGAAAACTTAAAAATAAAATTATATAAATTTTTCTAAACATTTTTTCCAAGTTCATAAGCCTCTCTTAACTTTTCTTCATATCTCTTTATAGAGCCTACTACATCAGCTCCAACACCTCTTACTACTCCTTTTAATCTGCTATTTTCAAAACATTCAATCCAACCTTCCAATCCCATTATTGCTCTATCGATAGCTCTTTCATCTGTATCTGCTGCAGTTGCTAAAAGATAGATATCTTTAAATTGGTATTCACTTGGAAATAGAGGATTTGTTCTATCTAATAGAGTCTTCATCTGTCCTGCCATCTCATAAAAATATATTGGAGTGGAAAAAACTACTACATCAGAATTTTTTATTTTTTCTATAATCTCATTAGCATCATCTTTTATTATACATTTTCCTGTATTTTGACAACTTAAACAACCTTTACAAAATTCTATTTTTTTATTTACTAAAGATACTTTCTCCACAATACTTTGGCTTTCCTCTGCTCCCTTTAAAAAATAGTCAGCTAAAATATCCGAATTTCCTTCCTTTCTAAGAGTAGTTGATATTACTAAAACTTTTTTATTCATATTTATCCTTCCTTTCTCAAAATATTTATAATAACATACTCTGAATTTCCTGCTGTTCTAATAGGATAACCCCAACCACTCAATCCAGATGTTACTATTACATTAAAATTTTCAAACTCCTTTTGTCCATAAATTAACTCTGCTAAATTAAAAAATTTTATTAATAGATTAAAAGGGAAAATCTGTCCATTGTGAGTATGTCCAGATATTTGAAGATTATATCCTAATTTGCTATTTTTTTCTAAATCTGTAGGTTGATGACTTACTACTATTATATATTTATTTTTATCCACTTCTTTTATAAGCTCTTCACTATCTTTTTTATTTTTAAATATTCTATCCTTTCTTCCTACAAGATTAATATCTTCATTAATATCAATACCTTTATCTTCTAATATATAAATATTTTCCTTTCCTATTGCTTCTTTTAATTCTTTTAAAGTATAATTAGGTTTTTTAGTATATCTAGACATATTGTGATTTCCATATATAAAATACAGTCCATATCTATTTTTTATCTTCCCTAAAATTTTAAATACCTCTTTTACTCCTTGTAGTGTAGTTCCTTCATCTACTATATCTCCACCTAATATTAAAAAATCTAAATTCTCTTTATTTAATTTCTCTACAACTTTTTCTAATTTTTCCATATTTAAAGAGTTCCCATAGTGTATATCACTTATAAATCCTATTTTATATCCTTTTTCTGAAATATTTTTTTCTGTAAATATATTATACTCCACTCTCTTTATATTATTGATATTATAATATCCATAACAAAATAATAAGAAAGTTAATAAAATTGGTAAAGAAAAACTATTATAGAGAAAGCTCCAACCTTTTAAATCTATTTTTTTTAATATTAAATTTAAAATCTCTATTACTATTCCTATTTCAAAAAGATGAAGTAGTATCAGAAACCAGATTCCAAAAATATTTATTCCTGGAATCATTATTAACAATAAAATTATAATTACTACTAGTTTACTAAAATTAAATTCTCCCCAACTATTTATTCTCAATAACACTGTATAAAAATACATTGTCATTATTCCTAATAATATAATAGGGATTATTCTAAACAATCTTTTTCCTCCTTTATACTTTTTTCTATATCTATTGTATAAACTCTCTCTATTTTTTTATTTAAATATTCTAAAGTCTCTTTTAACTCCTCTATTTTACTTATCAACTCTTCTCTTTGCTCAATAAGTAAATTTTTTCTTGCCTCTTTAGTAGAATCTCCTAATTGATATAAAGTTACATATTCTATTAAAACCTCTATTGGAAGTCCAGCTTTCCTCATACATTTTATAAAATTTATCCATCCAATAGAGTTTTCATCATAATCTCTTATTCCGCTTTTATTTCTTGGTACTGGTGGAATAAGTCCTATTCTCTCATAATATCTTAAAGTATCTGCACTTAACTCAAGTTTTTTACTTACCTCTGCTATTGTCATATTAACATCTCCTTTTATTCTCTTTCTTCTACAATAACATTTAGAGTATACTCCAAGTCAAGTGTTTTTTATAAAAAAAATGCTGGTATATTCTACCAACATTTCTTTAAAGGTTTTATATAGCTTCTTTTAGTTGTTCCCCCTCTGTTTTAGCAATAACTAGAGTACAAACTGCATCTCCAGTAATATTTATCATTGTTCTAAACATATCAACAAATCTATCTATTCCCATTACTAATCCTATTCCTTCAAGTGGAAGTCCTATTTGAACCAATACCATTCCTAACATTATAACTCCAACTCCTGGAACACCTGCAGTTCCTATTGAAGCTAAAGTTGCTGTAAGTATTATTGTAATATAATTTCCCATTGTTAAATCTATTCCATATATCTGTGCTATAAATATTGTTGCAACTCCTTGCATTACCGCTGTACCATCCATATTTATTGTATTTCCTAATGGAATAGTAAATGATGAAATTGCTTTTGATACTCCAAATGTTTCTTGCATAGATTTTAAAGATGATGGAAGGCAAGCACTACTTGAAGCAGTAGAGAAACCAACCATCATAGTAGGAGCAAAACTTTTAAAGAATTTTATAGGATTATATTTTCCAAATAATACTAGAATTCCTTGATATGTAACTAGGCAATGAATAAACAATATAATTACAACACCTATAAAATATTTGAATAGAGGTAATAGTGCTACATATCCTAATGTTGTAAATGTCTTAGATATCAATCCATAAACTCCAAATGGTGCAAATATCATTATTATTTCTACTAATTTTAAACTTAAAGCATTTCCTTCTTCAAATACTTTCTTTATATTACTAGCTTTATCTCCTAAAAGAGAAAGAGCAACTCCAACTAAGATAGCAAAAACTATAATTTGTAACATATTTCCAGTTGCCATAGCTTCTGCTGGATTTATAGGTATCATATCAAGTAATATATCTACAAAAGGCTTAGTTTCAGAAACTGTCACTTGAGATACTGCTATATCTCCTATATTTACTCCTCTACCAGGATTTATTATATTTCCTCCAACTAGAGCTAATATTACAGCAAAAGCAGTTGTAGAAAGATAGAATATTAAAGTTTTTACTCCTATTCTTCCTAATTTAGTAACATCTTCTATACCAGCTGCACCTATAACTAAAGAGCATAAAACTAAAGGTACTACCACCATTCTTATAGCTCTTACAAATCCATTCCCTAAAAGATTGAAAACAAAATTAAGTAAATATTTACTTACAAATGGATTATCTTTCATTGGATGTAAAATCAATCCTGTAATCACTCCTAATATTAAAGCTATAAAAATTTTCGTAGTCAAATTTAGTTTTTTACTCATTTTTCTTCTCCCTTAAAAATTATTTTCTTTTTCTAAATTTTATAAAAATTTTATTACACGAATGATTATATCATATTTTTTGAAAAAATCAAATATTTTTTAAAGAATTTAAAAATTTATTTTCTTTTTTATATGATGCTAAATAAAATCTTATCTCCCACTCTTAATATTACATCTCCAGAAGGGATAATATCCTTATCTCCTCTTCTTATTGAGATGATGTGCATACTTCTTGGTAAAGATAGATCTCTTATTGCTTTATCCACATATTCAGAATCTTTCTCTATAAATAATCTCTTTATAGATAACTCCTCTAATTCTTCCAAATCAATCTCTGTTGCATCATTATTTTTTTCTTTTTCAAACAAATTGAAGAACTTAGCTAGAGGTTTTAATGTCATTCCTTGAATAATAACTGAAAATACAACGATATAAAATACCATATTAAACATAGCTTGAGATTTTTTTATCCCTTCTGTTATTGCCATTGTTGAGAATATAATAGGTACTGCCCCCTTCAATCCTGCCCAAGAAATAAAAAGTTTTTCTTTTAAATTATAATTAAATTTTTCTAAGAGCAAAAATACAACTGCTGTCCTTGAAACAATTGTAATCAAAATAGCCAAAATACTTCCACTTATCATCACTTTTGCCAATTGACTTGGAAATACCAGAAGTCCTAGTAAAACGAACATCATTATCTGCATTAGCCAAGATAGTACCCTCATATTTCTAAAACTATTCATCTTAAAATCAAATCTCTCATTTCCAACTAATATTCCCATAAGATAGATAGCTAAAAATCCATTCCCTCCCAATATTGAACTCAAAGAGAAACAGATAAAAAGAAAAGCAATTAAATGAATTGTCAAAAACTCTTCTCTCTCTATCTTTAAAAACTTTCCAATAGGTAGTGTTATTCTTCCAAAAATAACCCCTAATATCCCCCCTATTATTATCTGCTTTATTAAAAAGAAAATTCCTCCCAATACTGAAGGTCCTTCAGCTTTAAACATAGAGATTATAAACAGTATTAAAGCATATGCCATAGGATCGTTACTTCCTGACTCTATCTCTATCACTGTCTTAACTTTTTTCTTTAAGTTAGAATCTCCCAATACTGAAACAACTGCAGCAGCATCTGTTGAAGAAACTATTGCTCCAAAAAGTAAAGCTTCTTTTGGAGTAAAATCTGTAAGAAAAAATGCAAAAAGGGCTGCAAATAAAGTTGTTAAAAGCACTCCCAATGTAGCTAGTATTCCACTGGGATAGAGAGCTGAAAGGGCATCACTTTTCTTTGTCTCCAGAGCACTTGAAAACAAAATAAATAAAAGAGCAAAATTTCCCAAATGCTGTGTTAATTCAGCATCATCAAAATATATTCCACCAATTCCTTCAGAACCAGCTAATATCCCTATAAATAAAAACATAATAAGCAATGGAACTTGAACTTTTTTAGATAATCTAATTGAAAATAAACTTATAAAAAGTAAAACACCCATTGTTAAAATTTTATACTCCATTATCTTTTCCTCCATATATTTAAAAATTTTAATAAACCAAACCTATTTTCTATATACTATACCTTTTTTTCATAAATTCATACCATTTTTTATATTCTTCTTCATGAATACTATTCTTCAAGAATACAAAATTAAACTCTCTCTCCTCAAAAAAATTTTCTAGATTAATAATTGCTAATTTTCTCATTAAAATCTCTTTCTCTACTGCTCTTTCATAAATAAAAGATATTCCTTTATTTTCTTTTACCAACTCCTTTATTATATTTATATTTTCTATTTCATATTTCTTATTGAAATCATTTAATGACAAATTATTATCATATAGTATTTTTTCAAATATATCCCTTGTTCCTGAACCATTCTCTCTTAAAATAATTCTCTCTTTTACAATATCATCAAATTTAGTAATTTCAGTAGCAATAGGATTATTTGCTGCACATATTCCTACAAATCTTTCCTTAGAAAAAAGATAATTTTCATACTCAGTTTTTTCAAAAAATCCCTCTATAAATGCAAAATCTATATTTCCTTTTTTTAATTCCTCTAAGAGTTCACTAGTATCTCTTATAATAAAAGAAATATTGATCTCAGGGTATTTGCTAGAAATCTCTGATATAATTTTAGGGATAATAAATTCACCAATAGTAAAAGTAGCTCCAAAATGAAGATTTTTTTTACTAATATCTATATTTTTTATCTCCTCTCTTATCTTATTAGCATCTGAACTCATTGTTAAAAGATATTTATATAGCGCTTCTCCCTGCTCTGTTATAGTTAAAACTTTTTTATTGTAATTAAAAAGCTTACATCCATAAAATTCTTCTAAATATTTTATGTGCTGACTCACTGCAGGCTGTGTCATATGTAAATTCTCTGCAGTTTTAGTATAATTTCTAGTTCTACATAATTCTATAAAGGTATCTACTCTAAAGTCTAACATTTTTTCTCCTTGATTATAATTTTTTATTATATTTTAATAAAAATATATAATTTTATTTTATACTTTTTTTATGATAAAATCAAGACATAAATAAGAAATAAAATAAATATTTTTAGGAGGCTATTATGAATTTCAAATTTTCTAATGAACAAGAAGTATTTTTATCAAAAGTGAGAGATATAACTATGAAAGAGGTTGCTCCTATCGCAGCTAAAATAGATAAAGAAGCATCATTCCCTGTTAATACTATTAAATTATTAGGAGAAAATGGTATTATGGGAATACCTTTTGAGAAAAAATATGGTGGACTTGAAATGGATAACTTAACTTATGTAGCAGCTGTTGAAGAGTTATCAAAAGCTTGTGCCTCTACTGGTGTTATTATGTCAGCACACACTTCTTTATGCTCTTGGCCAATAGCTACTTATGGTACTGAGGAGCAAAAAATTAAATATCTAACTCCATTAGCTAGCGGTAAAAAATTAGGAGCTTTTGGTTGGACAGAAGCTGAAGCTGGAACTAAAACAACTGCAATAAAAAATGAAAATAAATATGTATTAAATGGTAAAAAAGTTTTAATTACTAACTCACATGAAGCTGATATCTTTGTTGTATTTGCTAAAACAGATTTAGAAAATGGAACTCTTTCAGCTTTTATTGTAGAGAGAGGAACAAAAGGATTTTCTGTAGGTGAAGCAGAGGATAAAATGGGAGTAAGAGGTTCTTCTACTGCTGAGCTTTTCTTCGATAACTGTACTATTCCAGAAGAAAATTTACTTGGAAACTTAGGTGAAGGATTAAAAATAGCTATGTCTACACTTAATGGTGGAAGAATAGGTGTAGCAGCTCAAGCTGTAGGACTTGCACAAGGAGCTTTAGATGCTGCAATAGATTATGTAAAAAATAGAATGCAACTTGGCAAACCTATATCACACCACCAAAATACTCAATTTGTCATAGCTGATTTACAAACAAAAATAGATGCTGCTAGACTTATGACTTATAGAGCTGCTAATATGAAAGATTTAGGAGAGGATTATGGATATATGGCATCTATGGCAAAATTATTTGCTTCAGAAATAGCTATGGAAGTTACAACTAAGGCAGTTCAATTATTTGGGGGAAATGGATATTCTAAAAAATTCCCAGTGGAAAGAATGATGAGAGATGCTAAAGTTACTGAAATCTATGAAGGAACTTCAGAAGTTCAAAAAGTAGTTATTGCTGCTCATATGGGAATTAAATAAAATAATTTAAGAATAACTCTCGTTCAAAAAATAAAGAGCAAGTATGGCTCAGCTCACTAAAAACACAAAACTCGCTTCACTCAAACAATTGTGTTTTTTAGCGTTCGCTTTTGCTGACTTGCTCTATTTATTCTTCTCAATCTTCTTTATTCTTGAATTTTATAATTTTTATAAAACTAAAATCTAAATATAAAATATTAGAAATTTACATAATAACCATGCTCTTTAAATAAACTAATTACTTCACTTACATTTTCACTTTTAATCAATAAGTGGAAATCTTCCCCTTTTAACATAAGAGGTTTAAATCTTTCATCTTTAGTAATAGTTTTTATAAGTTCTTTATCATTTTTTAGTTTTAAAACTACAAATTGACTTTCAGCTTTTATAACACTACTTTTTTCTAAAATATCTTCAAAAAACTCTCTCCAAAGTTGGTTAGGTTCAGAAGTTATTTTTGTATAAAATTCATTTATTCTTTCCTCTATCTCTTTAGAACTACTGATTCCTCTTAAGAAATTTTCTCTAGTAAACTTATATTTATTTGTAGCTATTCTTTGAGATACTCTCTCTAAAAACATTGTCTTAACTGGAGCATCTCCCATAAGAGTAGCTATAAGTCTATCTTCATCTAGGATTACCTCTCCATCTTCTTTTGCATTTTTAAAGTCATACTCATCTATTCTATCGAAGCAATATCTTCCTAATTCTGTAAATTTAATATATTTAATTCCATCATATTTACTTAGATATCCATTTTTTAGATATAGAGAGTTATTAATTGATGGGTAATCATAATAGATTTCAAATACTCCTAATACTCCTAATAGGAATAGTACAGATTTTATAAATGGTATCACAACATACATTTGATACTTTTCATAGTTTAAAATTTTTGTTCTCTCATAGTTAGCCTCATTTATATAAATATAATCGTAGGCATCTTTTACATCTATTATTTCAATAAACTCATCTCTATATAATATTGCTTTTATAATATTATCTACACTTACAGGCTTATCATCTGGTAACTCGTCTATTATCTTTTTAATAGTTGCAAATCCTCTTTTTATCTCCTCTTTAGATTTCCAAATATTCTTTACTCCCTTTAGATAGTTTAAGTAAAGAGAAGTATAGTGATAATTTTCCTCTTTGATAAGCTCTCCACTTATAAAATCTCCAACTATATTTTTTATATTTGAAACTTTAAAATAATTTTCATCAATATATCTATCTTTTACTAAGAAAAAGAAAAGTGCTATTGTTTCAGTTTTTAGATAATCTAAATCTTTAGAATCTTCATAATATTCAGTTATATTACAATATTTTTTCATATTAAGTTTTGATTCTTTCAATATCTTAGCACTACTTGATAATTTTACTCCCCCTTGAGAATAAAACTCAAAATACATCTTAAAGTTTTCTATTAACTCTTTCTCATTATTATTTACAAGGTTTGCTTTTATTTTTTTCTGTGGAATAATATTATATTCCTCTGGCTTTTTCATATATTTTCTTATTACTCTAAGAATATCATAATCTAGGTAAAGATACTCTCCCTTTTTTATATCCTTATCAGCTTTAAAGAATAAAAACTCCTCTTTTAAGTCCTTATTGATATCGTAATTATTTTCTAATTTTAAAAATCTTTCTCTATTAGTAATAAAAAATTTTCCGTTCCAAGCAACCTCTTCAAAAACCTCTCTTACATCTTTATCTAGTTTTTCAAAAATTGTACAGAATATCTCTTCTTTAGAATAAAATTGCTCTAACAAATCTAAAAAAGTCTGTTTATTACTATTTTCACTAATTAAAGAGATTTCAAAAAGTCCTAGGTTACTCCCTATATACCCTTCAGCTATCCAGTCTAAAAAATATTTAGTATAAAGTTTAAATAAAACTTCCTTAGAGTAAAACTCATTTACTGCCTCTCTAAATCTATCTTTACTTATTGCCATCTCTTCTCCTAAACTTTTTTATTCTCCTAAAATAAATTCAATATCCTTCTCAGTAAGTGTTTTTAAACTAGAACTATCTTCAGATATTAAACTATCTAGAAGTTTTATTTTTGATTCTTGTAATTGAAGTATCTTCTCTTCAATAGTATCTTTTAGTATCAGTTTATATGAAAATACTGTTCTATCTTGTCCCAATCTATAAGCTCTATCTATTGCTTGATTTTCAACTGTCTTATTCCACCAAGGGTCATAGATAAATATTGTATCAGCAGCAGTAAGGTTTAATCCTACTCCTCCTGTTTTAAGAGTCATTACAAAAACTTTATATTTATTATCTTTTTGGAATTTATCTACTAATAGCTGTCTATCCTTAGTGGCTCCACTCATAGAAAGATATTTTATTCCATATTTTTCTAAGTCATCACAGATATTTTTTATAGAGTTAATATAGTTTGTAAATACTAATACTTTGTGTCCATTCTCCACTGCATCTAATATGTTATTGATAAGTACCTCTCTCTTACTAGAAGTTACTCCAACACTTTTTGATTCTGGACAACTTGTTATCTGTCTTAACTCATTTAAAGCTTGTAATATAAAAAATTGTGTCTTTCCTAATCCATTCTCTTTTATTTGAGAGTGTACCATATTGTAATAGTAGTTTCTTCTCTCTTCATAAAGTTTTTTCTGCTCTGGATTCATCTCAATATACATAGTTTTCTCTATCTTATCAGGTAAATCTTTCAGAACCTCTTTTTTTATTCTTCTTAAGATAAATGGATATACCTTTTTCTTAAGCTCCTCTATTGCCTCTTGGTCATTTTCTCTTTGAATTGGAATAGCATAATAGTTATTGAACTCTTCCATTGTTCCAAACATTGATGGATTTAAAAATCTAAATAATGAATACAATTCACTTAGGTTATTCTCTATAGGTGTTCCACTTAGAGCTATTCTATGTTTAGCATTAAGTAACATAATAGCCTTTGTTGTTTGTGCATTTACATTTTTTATATTTTGAGATTCATCTAATATTACAGCATCAAAGTCATAATCCCTTATAATCTCAATATCATTTCTAATAGTTCCATAGGTTGTAAGTATTATACTATTTTTCTTTATAATATCTCTATTTCTAAAGTTTCCATAGTATATTCCAACCTTTAATTTAGGACTGAATCTTTTTATCTCACCATCCCAGTTGTAGATAAGAGATTTTGGCATAACTACTAAGCTTTTTCTCCCTTTTACTTGGTGTAATCTTGTCAATACAGAGATAGCTTGTAGAGTTTTTCCAAGTCCCATATCATCTGCTAGGCAACCTCCTAAATTATTATCCATTAGGTATGACAACCACTTATATCCATACTCTTGATACTCTCTAAGTTGGGCTTTTACCTTTGGAGGTTCTATATCATAATTTTTTATATTATTTATTCCCTTAAAGAAATCTCTTGTTCTATTCATCTCTTCAGAGAAAATCTTATCCTCTATCAATTCCTCTACAAGAGGTAAATCAAAGAAAGAAAGTTTTACTTTTTTCTTATCACTATCTTTGAAAAGTCTCTCTAATTTCTCAATATATTTCTTATTGATTAGAGCACTTGTTCCATCACTTAACATTATATAAGAATCTTTTTTATATGATGAAAGAACATCTAGTATAGAAAACTTTTCTCCCTCTATCTCTAACTCTATCTCTCCTTCTAAGAAATCTATAGAGTGGCTAAATTTTCCTATAACCTTTGGTTTTACTGCTTTTATATTATACTTTCTAAGTTTATCAGTTCCTACAACTCTATACTTAGAAGCTAACTGTAGTAAGTCCTGCATAATAAACTCTTTAGCTAATTTTTCCTGCATAATAATTAGATTACTTTCATCTAAATAATAACTTGCTCTTACCTTTAAATTTTTCTGATTTTTTGCTAAAATCTTTACAATATCCTCTACTGCCTCAGATATCCTACTTATATCCACTTCACAAATAGATATTTTTTTCTCCATATTATTAACAATAGCTACTTTTTCTATCTCATGTCCCTTTAAAAAATCATAATGCATACCTGATACCATTAAAGTAACTTGAAGATACAAACTATTATCATAGGATATTTTCTCTATTACTAATTGTGGATTAGGAGTGCACTTTTCTCCTATTACAACCTTATAATCCTTATACTCTATCTCAATATTTTTAAAATATTTTATAGTAAGAGTTAAAAAATTTTCTAATCCTGATTCATCAATAGTTCCAACTAATTCTTTTAAGGTATGGAAATCATTACTCTCCATATCTATAATATAAAAAGTATTATCAGCTAAAATTAAATCCTCATTTATAATTATAAAATCATTTATAGAACCATTTAATAAAAGCTCTGTATTTAAAGATGTAGCACTATTTTCCTTTTCTTTAATTATAAGAGCTAGTGTGTTCTCTCTTTTTACCCACTTAAGTGGCTCCATTTTTTCATTTACAAGTTTAGGATTATCTATCAGATATTCTATCAAATCTGGGTGTTCATTTAGATATGCTTCTTCATATTCATTTTCCCAATCTATAAAAAAACTATCCTCTTTTATTCCCTTTATATATGTTAAAATCTGACTAGTAGTATCTTCTGCCTCTTCATCTACCTCAATATTTTCCAACATCTCTTCATTAGAATCTACTGGAGTAACATAGGCTCCTCTCTCATCTATTTTTAACATAAAGTATATTTTTTCTAGTATATCATCTCTCTTTTCTAAGCTCATAATCTTCTCTACCCTTACTATCCTTAATTTTTATTCAGAGTATATTATATCAAAAAATACGAATTTTATCAATATTTTATTTATTCTTTAGCTCTAAATACATATCATTCCACTTTGCTCCTCCATGTGAAGATGCTGATATTCCTAGATGTTTAAACCCAAATTTAGAATAATAATGTACTAAATGGTCTTTACAAGTAAGAACTACTCCTTTCTTACCCCTTTCTATACTCAATCCTATTAATTTTTTCAACAATTCTTCAGCTATTCCCTGTTTTCTATATTCAGGTACTACATCTAGTCCAAAAACTGTCTGATAATCTCCATTAGGTTTATGTAGTTTTGTATTATGATACAGCTCGTCTGGAAGTTCTGGAGTATTAGTTGTACAACCATTTATAAATCCTACTACTTTTCCATCTTTTTCTGCTACTAAGAAATTTTCACTGAAAGCTTCAAATCTTATTTTTAATGTCTCTCTATCAGCTGCTTCTGCTACTGGAAAACATTCTAATTCTATATCAGCTATTCTCTCTACATCCTCTTTTTTTGCAAATCTTATTGTTAACATAAAAATTCTCCCCCTATATCTCAAATATTTTCTCACAATTTTTTACAATTCTTATAACATTTATATTAACTCTTTTTTCCAACTCTTCAGCTATTTTATACTTATCCCACATATGCATTGGAATTATATTTTTTACTTCAACTCTTTTTATAAAATCTTCCACACCTAAGAAGCTATTTTCCTCTAATCTTGGGTCAACTGGATAAAATAGATAATCTACTTTTTCTATATTCTCTACTATTTTTTTCATTTTACTCATATAAAGATCTCTCATATCCTCTTCTTCTTTTGGTGTATCATCTGGCCAAGCCCACCAATTTAAATCTCCTGAGTGAAAGAATCTCTTTCCATCACATTTTACAAAATAGGATACCCCTAAATCACTTGATCCAAAAACTTTTATCTCTAATCCATCTATGCTTAGAGTATCTCCCTCTTTTACAAAATATTTTTTTACTTCTGCTTTAATATCATCACTTAAAACATATTCTACCTTTGAATTTTTTTCTTTCCACTTTAATATCTCACTATTAAAGTGATCCCCATGTCCATGAGATGAAAATACTAATAATTTTTTATCATTTTTTATAAAATCATCTATTCTAAAATTTCCACTATTTCTTTTAGGTTCCATATAATAATCAAACACTAACTTATAATTTTCTGTTTCTACTGCAAATCCACTGTGATAAATATAAAAAATCTTCATCTCTACCTCCTAAATACAACTATTCTCTATATTATAGCTGTTAATATTATTTTTGACAACTTTTATTCTGCTTTGATATAATTTATCTATCAACTTTTTAAGGAGGATTAATATGTTTAAATTTAACCATTTCAACTTTAATGTATTAGATTTAGAAAAAAGCTTAAAATTTTATGAGGAAGCTTTAGGATTAAAAGAAGTAAGAAGAAAGGAAGCTGAAGATGGGAGCTATAAATTAATTTATCTTGGGGATGGAGAGGGACATTTTTCTCTTGAACTTACTTGGCTTAGAGATAGAGAGGAAAAATATGATCTAGGAGATGAAGAGTTCCACTTAGCCCTTACTACTGAAAATTATGAAGAAGCTTACAAAAAACATAAAGAGATGGGAGTTATTATATACGAAAATCCAGCTATGGGAATCTATTTTATAGGAGACCCAGATGGATATTGGATAGAGATAGTTCCTGCTAAAAAATAATTTTGATAAAAAGAGGAGTTTGCACCGAATATACAAACTCCTCTTTTTTCTTGGGGAAAGAATTTTATGAATTAATTACTATGTTTTTTTGACGTAGTTTTTCTTTAAAAAGTTTAAATAATTTTATTTTTTTGATATAATTATCTTATAAATATGAAGAGGTGAAAAAATGAAATTAAATGAAGTATTAGATGAATTAGTTATAAAAAATAGACCTATTAGTCAATATGGGAATGTTGCTAACTATATTCCAGAACTAGATAAAGCCCAAAAAGATGCTCTAGGAATTTTTATAACTGATATCACTGGAAATAAATTTCATGCTGGAGATTGGAATACAAAATTCACTATACAAAGTATATCTAAAATAGTAACTCTTATGCTAGCAATTCTAGACAATGGCGAGGAATATGTATTCTCTAAAGTAGGTATGGAACCTACTGGCGATCCATTTAACTCAATAGTAAAACTTGAAACTTCTCGTGGAAGAAAGCCCTATAATCCTATGATTAATGCTGGAGCGATTGCTGTTTCCTCTATGATAAAAGGAAAAGATGCTAGAGAGAAATTCGAACGTCTTTTGGACTTTTTTAAATTAATCTCTGAAGACAGTACTCTTGATGTAAATTATAAAATCTATTGTGGAGAAGCAGAAACAGGAAATAGAAATAGAGCTATGGGGTATTTTTTGAAAAGTGAGGGCATAATTGATGGAAATGTAGAAGATGCTCTTACAGTTTATTTCAAACAATGTTCTATTGAGGTGACTGCTGAAACTCTTTCAAAAATAGCACTGTTTCTAGTTAATAATGGAAAAATTTCTACTGGAGAAACAATTATCCCACCAAGAGTAGCCACTATTATAAAAACATTAATGGTTACTTGTGGAATGTATGATAGTTCTGGAGAGTTTGCTATAAGAGTTGGTATCCCATCTAAAAGTGGTGTAGGTGGTGGAATACTATCTGTTGTCCCTGGTAAGATGGCTATTGGTGTCTATGGTCCATCTCTAGATGAAAAAGGAAATCCTATTGCTGGTGTTGCTCTTTTAGAAGATTTATCTAAGAAATTAAATCTTACTATATTTTAATTTCTCCTTGACTATTTTAAGTTTATACCTTACTCTATTGTAATGAGATTTTAATTTTTTATTTGGAGGAATAATGTTTAAGGCTATTGATTTAAAAAGAGACTCTGTTTCAAAACTATTTTTTAATTTTTCAATACCTGCCGTTACTGGTATGATGGTTAATGCTCTCTACGCTATTGTAGATGGAATTTTTATTGGACAAGGGGTAGGAGCTGACGGACTTGCTGCTGTAAATATTGCTTATCCTGTTATCAATCTTGGTATTGCCATAAGTTTATTGATTGGAACTGGTGGAGCTACTTTAATGTCCTTACATCCTAAAAATATTAAGTTTAAAAATACTTGTTTTTCACATATAGTTACTTTGAATATTATTTCCTATATTATTATTTTGGGATTAGTTTTAATTAGTGGAGATAGTTTAATCTTTTTATTAGGTTCAAGTAAGCAGTTAGCTTTACAAGTTAAAACATACCTATATACTTGTGTTATTGCTATGATATTTTTGATGCTATCTAATAGTTTAAATGCAGTAGTTAGAAATGATAAATCTCCTGTATACGCTTTTATATCTATGGTTATTGGAGCTATTACTAATGTATTTCTAGATTGGTTATTTATCATAGTATTTAAATGGGGAGTTTTTGGTGGTGCTTTTGCCACAGCTATTGGACAATTATTTTCTTTTTTATTTTTAGTAAAATATTTTTATAGAATAGATTGTAAAATAAAATATAAATTCCAAAAGTTAAAATTAACTTTTCTTAAAAATATTATCTCTATTGGATTTCCATCATTTACAATCGAGTTTACAGCTGCACTTACCAATGCTCTTTTTAATATCTCCTTTATGAAATTTTTAGGAGAAATTGGAGTATCAGCTTACTGTATTGTCGCATATATCTGTTATATATTTAGATGCTTATTTACTGGATTATCTCAAGGAATTCAACCTGTTATAAGCTATAACTATGGAATAAAAGAGTATGAGAGAGTTAAAAAAACATATAGATTAGGGCATATAGTTACTTTCTTGATATCTTCATCTATACTATTAACTGTAATATTCTTTGGAAAACATCTAGTAAAATTATTTAATAATGATAAAGCTCTTGTTGATTTAGCAGCACATGGATTGATTTTATTTGCTAGTGCTATTATCTTTCAAGGAGCAAACTTTATCAATATATCATACTTACAATCTAAAGGAATGACAAAACTATCTAATATAATCTCCTCATTGAGAAGTATTGTATTTTTTATAATCTCAATAATTGTACTTCCATTATTTTTAAGAGAAACTGGGGTTTGGTTATCTCTTCCAGCTTCGGATCTTATGTGTTTTATTGTTAGTATAATTATTCTTAGAAAGGAACTTCCTTTTTCATTTAAGTTTTCTAAGAAAAAAGATAAGAAAAAATTTATAAATTTATAAAATGAAGGAGCTATTACAAATTTTAAATTGTACTAGCTCCTATTTTTTATTCTTTTACTTTTTTTAATGAATTTATAAATAAAAATACTCCTATTACAATAGAAATATAGTCTGCTACAGTTTGTGTGAAGTTAACTCCTGTCAATCCTAAAAAAGAGTTCATCACAAATAGCAAAGGTATAAACAATAAGCCCTGTCTTGCTAAAGATAATACAGTAGCAGGTAGAGGATTATTAATAGCCTGCATTCCATTTATTGATAAAAACATTACTCCTAATATAGGTCCTGCTAACGAAGTAGCCACTAACATCTTTGCCCCATATTCAATAACCTCTCTATCTTGAATAAATAATTCTATTATCTCTTTACTAAAAACTATATAAATTACTGTCAATATTAAGCCTATACTTATTGAAAATTTTAAACTAAACTTCATAATATCCATAAATCTCTTTTTTAATTTAGCTCCATAACAATATCCTAAAAGAGGTTGGATACCATTAGCAATTCCCATATGTATTAGAGCTATTAATAGATATATCTTTGTTACTATTCCCATAGCAGCAACTGCACTATTTCCGTAGATAAGTAAAATATTATTTAAAAATATGGTAGAGATACTCATAAGCCCTGAATTTATTCCTGCAGGTATTCCTAATTTTAACAAACTTCCTGCTACTTCTTGACTAAAAGTAAAATATCTAGGTGATATTGTTAATAACGGGCTTCTATAATTAAAATAATAAATATAATATAATGTGCCAGCTATATTTCCAATAACTGTAGCTATAGCAGCTCCTGCTGTTCCCATTCCTAAAGTTAAGATAAATATTGGATCTAAAACTATATTTACAATTGTTCCAATCATTCCACCTATCATTGATGCCTTAGCTCCTCCTTCTCCACGAACAGTATGACCAAAAGCATTAGAAAATAAAATAACAGGTCCACCTAGAGCTATATAAAACAGATACTCTCTTGTAAAAATATATGTATCTAGAGTAGCACCCAATAATTTTAATATATTATCCATAAAAATTATGATTATAGCTCCAAAAATTACTCCCAATCCTAATGATGAATAACAAGAAAAACTTGAACACTGCTTTGCATATTTTCTTTTTCTCTTTCCTAAAAATATTGAAATCAATGTACTTCCTCCAATACCAATAAGTTGAGATATAGCCATATACATTACAAAAATTGGATTTGTTAAAGATACAGCTGCCACTTGAAGTGGATTTTGAGTCTGTCCTACAAAAAATGTATCTGCCATATTGTATATTACTACAATTAATGACGAGATTATTGTAGGGATAGCCATCTCCATAACTGCTTTTTTTACTTCAACTTTTTCAAATAAATTTTTATTTTTCTCCATTTTTCCTCCGTTTTTTAGTATGCTAGCAAACTTTGCTTTTAAAATAGGAAAATCTACTTTTCCATATTCTTTATTAATAATCTACAAACTTTCTTAAATATATCTAGTTCTTCTTGAGTGATATCTTTTTTTAATTTATTTTCCAAATTATTTATTATCTCTTTTCCAACTATTTTTAAACTCTCTCCTTTTTCTAAAACAACTATTTTTTTTAACCTTCCATCATTTTCTAAAGGAACTCTTTCTATTAGACTTTTTTCCTCCATCAACGAAAGCATCTTTGATGCAGTTGCTTTATTGATATAAAACTCCTCCTCTATATTCTTTTGAAAGACTTCTTTATCTTTATCAACAGTTGCTAGAAAATTTATAATCATTATATTCATTAAGGTAATATCTTTTAAACTATAATTTTTATATTGATTATACATCTCTCTCTCTATATGGTTACTTATTTTTTTTACAAAAAAACCAATATCTTCATTTTTTTCTCTTTTCATAATTATACTCCTACTCAAAAAAGTTTGCTTACAAAGTATTCTAAACTTTTTTTATTTTTTTGTCAATAAACTCTTGAAAAAAACTTTTTTATGTGATATAAATAATATGTGTTTAAACACTTATTATAAAAGGAGATACTATGAGTGATTATAATTTAAAAAAATCTTTAGGTTTTAAACTAGATAAAGCTTCTAGATTAACTACTTTAAATTTTAATAAAAAATTAAAAGAAAATAATTTTATGATAACTCCTGAACAGTGGGGTGTTATTAACTTTTTATTAGAAAGCAATGGAATTACTCAAAATCAAATAGGAACTCTTATTGGAAAAGATCATACTTGTGTTTCTAGACTTGTAGATACTCTTATAAAAAAAGGTTTGATTATAAAGAAAAATTCTCTCAATGATAAAAGAATAAATTTAATATTTTTAACAGAGTTAGGTAAACAAATACAAAGTGATGTTGTAGAAACTGTAGAACATAGTTTAGATACTGTTTTTAAAAATGTATCTGAAGAGGAGAAAAAAATTTTTTCCGATGTATTAGATAAAATTATAAAAAATTTAGAGTGATCTTACTCTATTTTTTTAACAAAAATATGTGTTTAACCACATAAAAGGAGTGTTTTTTATGAAAGAAAGAAAAATTATTTTTATTTTAGGATTATTAATTTTTATCTTTTTTAATAATCCAATTCTAGCCTCTCAATTAAAAAGAAGCTATTTAATTTTAAATTTAACTGATCTTAATGATTTACCTAAAGCTAATAGGTGGCTTTTTAAATATCATGCTCAAGATACAATCAATATTAATGGTCCTATTTTAGCAGGATATTCAACTTACAGAGCTCTTCCTATTCCTGAAGGTGGAGAAAAATATGGAGCTTATAACTGGAGAATGACTGAACATTATTGGAGAGAAGATCCTTTTTCGATGGAAGATGAATTAAATCAAGGAACTGCAATGAGTGAAGTATGGGTAGAAGGATATAATGAAATGATAGGAAACCCTATTGCTTCTACTAAAAGAGCAGATTGGGGAGTTCAAGATAATAAAAATGCTCATCCTGCTGCCTTTGTTTTTGTCAATAGAAAAATTGATGACGATTTTAAAGGTTATGGACTTACAAGTGATGATGGACCATTTTATAGATTTGTAGTAGCTTTAAAATATCCAACAGGAGTTAAAGAAGATGAGGGAGAGAAATGGTTCTATAATAATTTTATTCCTGAAATAATAAAACAAAAAGATCTACTTAGATGTTTCTCTTATAAGTCTATTGAACCTAAAACTTCTCCCTTTGTTAGAATAGTCGAGTTTTGGTATAAAGATTCTAAAACTTGGAAAAAAAATTGGATAGAAGAAACTCCAAATGTAAAAAAACCTACTTGGGCTAAATCTAATGATATTTTCCCATATTTAACTCCATATAAAGATATTGTAAGTATATTTTTAGAAGAACATGCAGAAAGAGATTTTTTAAGAGATGGAACTGAATACCATTTTACAAATTAAAATGACCATAGTTTAAAACAAATATAAAATAATTAAGGAAGGTTAAAAAATGAAAATATTAGGAATTTCAGCAGGAACAAAAAATGGAAATAATGATGCTATGTGTAAAGAAGCTCTAATGGAAGCTAAAAAATTAGGAGCAGAAGTTGAATTTATCAGACTTTTAGACTTAGATTTAGAACATTGTACTGGTTGTATAGCTTGTGTTAAAGCCTTAATGAGCGGTAGAGGAAATATCTGCTCGTTAAAAGATGATTTTGAATGGCTAAAAGGAAAGATGTTAGATGCAGATGGAATTATATTTACAGTACCTATTTTTGAAAAAGGAGCAGCTGGAATATTTAGAACTGTAGTAGACCGTTTTGGTCCTAGAATGGATAGAGGAAATAATGTAGTAGCTAAAAAAATTGCCGAAGAAAATGGTGGAGTTGCACCAGATGAAAGAAACTTCAAAGATAAAGTTATCTCTTATATTGGAATAGGTGGTTCTGACTGGACAACTAGAATTCAGTGTGATTGTGAAATGTTATCTCTTACTCCAATGTGGAAAACCATAGATAATGAAGTTTTCCCTTGGTCTAAAGGAATTATTATGGAAGATGACAAGATAAAAAGAGTTCAAGAAATTGGAAGAAATCTTACTTTAGCAGCAAGAGATATTGAAAATGCTACTTTCAAAGGAGATAGTGGAGTATGCCCTCACTGTCATAGTAGAAATTTCTATGTACAAAATGATGGAAGTGCTACTTGTTGCCTATGTGGAATTGTTGGTAAGTTTGAAATAAATGAAACTGGACTTAAATTTATATTTCCTGAAGAACAATTAGAACATGCTCATAATACTCTTTCTGGAAAATTTATTCATATGAATGATATCAAAACTAATGAAAGTAAACTTATGGAAGCTAAAAAAACTGAAGAGTATAAAACTCGTTTACAAAAATATAAAGATTTTATTGTTGCTTCTACTCCTGAAAAATAAACTCTAATAAAAATTTTTTATATTTTAAAAAAAGTATTGACATTTTTATAAAAAAATTATATTATAGCTCTAACAAAGAAATTAACCATCAAGAGAAACTGAGGGACTGGCCCTAGGACGTTTCAGCAACCTGCTTAAAAAGTGTGGTGCTAATTCCAGAAAGATGGATAGAACTAAAAAAGCTCTATTAAATCTCTATTACTTGATGGTAATAGAGATTTTTTTTACTATAAAATATTTACAGGAGGAAAAAATGATAGAGATACAAAAGATAAATAAGATATATTCTAATGGTTATCATGCTGTAAAAGATATATCTTTAGAGATAAAAACAGGAGATATCTTTGGAGTAATAGGACTAAGTGGTGCTGGAAAATCTTCATTAATAAGACTTCTAAATAGATTAGAAGAACCAACAAGTGGAAAAATTATAATAGATGGAGTGGATATTACCTCTCTTTCTAAAAAAGATTTATTAGAAAGAAGAAAAAAAATAGGAATGATTTTCCAACACTTTAACTTACTCTCTTCAAGAACAGTGGGAGAAAATATCGCTTTTTCTTTAGAGATAGCTGGTTGGAATAAAGCTGATATAGATAAAAGAGTTAAAGAATTATTAGAAGTAGTAGAATTATCAGATAAAGAAAACTACTATCCATCACAACTATCTGGAGGACAAAAACAAAGAGTAGCTATTGCTAGAGCATTAGCAAATAATCCAGATATATTACTTTCAGATGAAGCTACTTCAGCTCTTGATCCTAAAACTACAAAATCGATACTAGAATTAATAAAAAATATACAAAAACAATTTGGACTTACAGTAGTAATGATAACTCACCAAATGGAAGTAATTAGAGATATTTGCAATAGAGTAGCAGTTATGGCTGATGGAAAAATTGTAGAATCTGGAAGTGTACACCATATATTTTCTAATCCACAATCTGAAGTAACTAAAGAGTTAATCTCTTATCTACCAGGAGTGGAAGAAAAAGGAATAGAGATAATGAAAACAAAAGGTAAATCAATAGTTAGACTTGATTTCTTAGGTACAATAGCTGAAGACCCTATTATCTCTCAAGCTGTAAGAACTTTCAATATAGATTTTAGTATAATTGGTGGTTCTATTGATAATCTTTCTACTATGAAAGTAGGACATCTATTTATAGAGCTATCTGGAGATATGGAGCAACAAAAAGAAGCTATATCTTGGTTTAAAAATGAAGCAGGAGTACTTACAGAGGTGATATACAATGGTATTTAGTATGATATGGACATCTACATTAGAAACATTATACATGGTTTTTTTCTCAACACTTTTTTCATTATTAATTGGTTTCCCAATAGGAATACTTCTTACTGTTACTAAAGAAGGAAATATTTTAGAAAGTCCAAAATTAAATAAAGTATTAGACTTTATAATCAATACTTTAAGGTCATTTCCTTTTATCATACTTATGATACTTCTTTTCCCGCTTTCAAGAATAATAGTAGGGACAACAATAGGAAGTACAGCAGCAATAGTTCCTCTTTCTATCTCAGCAGCTCCATTTGTAGCTAGAATGATAGAAGGAGCTTTAAACGAAGTAGATAAAGGACTTATTGAAGCTAGTTCTAGTATGGGAGCAAATAACTGGACAATAATATTTAAAGTTATGATCCCTGAAACTATGCCCCATATAATTCATGGAATAACAGTTACAGTGATTAGCCTTATAGGTTTCTCTGCTATGGCTGGTACAATAGGAGCTGGTGGACTAGGAGACTTAGCTATCAGATTTGGATATCAAAGATTTAAAACAGATATTATGGTTTATGCTGTAATAGTTATTATAATAGTGGTTCAAATTTTACAATCACTAGGAAATTATTTAGTTTACAGAGCCAAAAAAAATAGATAACATATAATAACATAATAATAACATAAGGGAGAGGATAATATGAAACTATCACTAAGAACACTTTTATTAGCAGGACTTTTAACATTAGGAGTAAACTCTCTAGCTGGAGAATTAAAAGTTGGAGCAACACCTGTTCCACATGCTGAACTTTTAAACTTAGTAAAAGATGATTTAAAAGCTCAAGGAGTAGATTTAAAAGTTATAGAATTTACTGACTATGTAACACCAAACCTTTCATTAGCTGATGGAGAGATAGATGCTAACTACTTCCAACACTATCCATATTTAGAAAAATTTGCAAGTGAAAGAAATTTAAAACTTGTTTCAGCTGCAAAAATCCACATAGAACCATTAGGAGTATTCTCTAAAAAATATACAAAACTTGAAGATATACCAGAAAAAGCTACAATAGCTATTCCTAATGATCCATCTAATGGAGGAAGAGCACTTATATTACTACATAACAAAGGGCTTATCAAATTAGCTGATCCTAACAATCTATATGCAACAGAGTTTGATATTGTTGAAAATCCTAAAAAATTAAAATTTAAACCTATTGAAGCTCCACAACTTCCTAGAGTTTTACCTGACGTAGCTGCTGCTGTAATCAATGGTAACTATGCTTTAGAAGCTGGATTCTCTCCAGTAAAAGATGCTCTAACTCTAGAAGGAGAAGAATCTCCATATGCTAATATCTTAGCAGTAAGAGAGGGAGATGAAAATAAAGAGGATATCGTTAAACTTATAAAAGCTTTACAAAGTGAAAAAGTAAAACAATATATTTTAGCTAACTACAATGGTGGAGTAGTTGCTACATTCTAAAATATTTAAAACATCTGGAGGAAATTTATGAAAAAATTGATAATACTACTTCTATTAGTTATATCTGGACTTACATTTGGAAAAACTTTAAAATTAGGAACTAGCTCTTACCCAGGAGTAGAAATGTTTAATATAATAAAAGATGATTTAGCTGCTCAAGGGATAGAGTTAGAATTGATAGAGATGAATGACTACGTAACTCCAAACTTAGCATTAGCCGATGGAGCTATTGATATAAACTCATTCCAACATATTCAATATCTAAATCAATTTTGTAAAGATAAGGGATTGGATTTAGTTTCTGCAGGAGAAACTTATGTAGTAGCTCTTGGACTATATTCAGAAAAATATAAATCTGTAGATGAAATCCCAGCAAAATCTATTATTGCTATTCCTAATGACCCTACTAATGCTGGAAGAGCACTTATTATGTTACATAATGCTGGAATTATAAAATTAGAAGACCCTAGTAATCTACTAGCAACAGAATTTGATATTGTTGAAAATCCTAAAAAATTAAAGTTTAAATTAATAGAAGCTCCACAACTTCCTAGAGTTATAAAAGATGTAGCTGCTTGTGTTATCAATGGTGGATATGCTGTAGAAGCTGGATACATTCCTACTGAAGATGCTATTTTAGTTGAGGACGTAAATAAATCTCCATATGTTAATATTTTCGCTGTAAGAAAAGGTGATGAAAATAGAGAGGATATCAAAGCCTTTGTAAAAGCTTACCAAAGCGATAAGATGAAAAAATATGTATTAGAAAAATTTAAAGGTGGATATATTCCTACTTGGTAATAAATTATCTTCTTAATATAAAACTCAAGAATAATTTTCGTTCTTGAGTTTTTTTATTATTTATCTTGCATTAACTACCTATTCTATCATAAAATATAAAAAAAGATGAGGTGAATAGATGCTAACAAAAGTATTTGATATAAAAAAAGGGGATATTATTACTATTACAGGAGCTGGTGGAAAGACTTCTCTTATGTTTTCACTTGCTAGAGAGCTTTCTACTTTAGGAAGAGTATTAGTTACAACTACTACTAAAATATTTACTCCTAAAATAGATGAATATGAAGAATTAATATTACCCAACCATAAAACTAAAGGATTAGCTAAAAATATATTTATTTATGGAGAGAAAATAGAAAATAATAAGTTACACTCTCTTTCCTATGATAAGATTTTTGATTTAAAAAAAGATTTTGATTATATATTAATAGAAGGAGATGGGGCTAAAGAAAAAAAAATAAAAGCTTGGAATAATACAGAGCCTTGTATTCCAAGTTTTTCTACAAAAGTTATTGGGATAATTAATTTAGATATTTTAGATTTAAAATTAGAAGAAAATAATATTCATAGGTTTGAACTTTTTAAAGAAAAATTTAATTGTTATATAAATAAAACTGTTGATGAAAATTTTTTAATAGATTATATCAAATTAGGTGATTTTTTTAAAAATTCTCCTTCTAGTAAAAAATATATTTTCTTGAATGGTATTGATGAAGAAAATTATCTTGAAAAATTTTCATTGACTTTAGAAGTTTGCAATCAATTAAAAAAAGATAATTCTTCTTATAATTTTGTATTAGGTTCTATACACAACAATTATATCTTTAAATATATCTCCACGGATGCTATAGTAATGGCTTCTGGTTATTCTAAAAGAATGGGAAAAAATAAGTTACAACTGCCATATAGAGATACAAACTTATTAGGTTACACCTTAGAAAAACTCTCTTTTCTCCCTTTCTCCAATATATACGTATGTGGTAGGGAAGATTGGGTAGAATCTTTAGCTAAAAAATTTAATTATATCTATCTTGAAAATAAAAATGCCCATCTTGGACAAAGTGAAAGTGTAAAATTAGGAGTTAGTAACTCTAGTGGAGATGGAATAGTTTTTTTCACTGGAGACCAACCACTTCTAACTAAAAATAGTATCTTAAAAATCTATTTTGAATTTTTAAAATATAATTATATCACTATTCCTAGAGCAGAGGGAGAAAGATTTTCCCCAGTATTTTTTCCAAAAGATAAAAGAAAGGAACTTTTAAATCTAGAAGGTGATACTGGTGGTAGAGAGGTTATCAAAAACTCGTCCCTCATCTCCTTTGTAGATTTCCCTAATAAGATAGAATTTTTAGATATAGATACTCCTGAAGAGTATCAAAATATTATCTCTCTTTAAAAAATTGCAAAAAATAAAAACAGCAGAGAACTTTAAAAACTCTGCTATTTTTATTAATCTATATTAAAATATCTTGGGGAAAGATTTATTATGTTTTAAGTATACACTTTTCATGTGTCATTTTTGTTACAAATAAATGTTTTTTTATTTTGTTTTCAAAAAAACTTAATATATATTTTTAGAAAAATTACTTTGAAATTTTATTATATAATATTTTTATTTTTTTACTTATTGTTTCACAGATTATGGTATAAAATATTAATAGTAATATTATTAATTTTTTCATATATTGTTGTATATAAAATATTTATATACATTCTCCTTTCATTTATTCTAATTTTATGATTAAATATTTCAATATTTATATAGTAAAAAATAACTTTTATTTTTATAAATTACTTTAAATTTCTTAAGATTTAAATCTTTGATGTATTTATTACGTACAACAATTAATTTTATATTTTTTTCTTGTTCTATTTCTTCTTTATTTTCAATTAATAATATTTCTTTTTTAATCTCATTCTTTAAGTTAATCATATCTGAAAATTTATATGCGATAATTGTTTTATCACTATATTTTGAGATATTTTTAACTACATATTTTAAAGAAAATTCTTTATTATATATTTCAACTCCTGAAATTAAAAAAATAAATATTACAAAAATTGAAAAAGGTATTAAAATAACTCTTTTATAAAAATTTTTCCTTTTATTGAAAAGATAATTAAAAGGAATAGCTAATAATGAAAATATTTCTGTAATTTTTAATATTACTTTTCCAAATTTTATATTTTTTGTTCTCATAAAAAAATTTATTAAAATAATTATATTTCCTGGGAAAATAGGTAAAAGATAGATAGCTAATTTTCCACTTGCACATGAAAAAAGTAAAAGAGGAATAATACTCCAAAGAAATCCTATTTTTTCTATTGGAAGCCATTTCTTATAACCTCTTATATTTTTTAGATAAAAAATTAATGATATTAAAATTGCTACTCCATATGGATACATTATAAGAGGGATATTTTCAATATAATAGAAAAAACTTCTTACATGAGTTTTTGAATTTACTATTCTACCAACCGTTTCTTGCCCTAATAGAAGTTTTAAGTATTCTTTTCCTTGAGGCTGTAGAAAAATTAAAATTCCCCATATTCCAATTAAGAAAATAATAAAAATAATTCCTTGAATAAATTTTATATTTTTAAGAAATTTTAAATTTCTTTCAAAAATAAGAAAAGTTAAAATTATAGCAATTGGAATTGCAAAACCTGCTATTCCTTTTGTAAATAGTGCAAGGAAAATAAAAATATAAATTTTAAAAATATTTTTTTCATTTAATTTTTTATAGTAAATTTGAAAGAAAAAATAGAGAGAAAAAAATATAAAAGTTGTCATTAACATATCCATTCTCATAAAAATTGAAAGCCCTATGTAAAAAGGAAGTGATAATAAAAACAATGTATTTATAAATGCTACTCTTCTATTTTTAAAACTCTTCATAAATTTATAAAAAAATGTTGTAATAAGAAATGAAGGAATAAGTGTTCCAAATACTATAGCTCCCTGAATAAAATATTTACCAAAATATTTTTTAATAATATAAAGAATAAAAAAATACAAAGGTGGCTTATCTGGATATAATTCATTTTTGTATTTCAATATAAAAAAATTTTTACTTTCTATAATAGTATCAGTTATAAGAAAATATTTTATTTCATTCCTAATATCAGGAAAACGTAAAATAATAATAGGAACAAATATTAAGATATAAATAAAAGTAAAGATAATATAATTTTTATCAATTTTTGACTTTTTATACATAGTATTTTCCTCTTTATTCTTGACCGATTGGATAATATTTAAAAATTTTTCTTACATTGCTATCTTTAACATAGACATTTCTTAAATCAAAATAAAAATTGTCCTTCATTCTTTCTCTTACATTTTTAAGATTCATTCCTCTAAATTGATTCCATTCAGTAATTAATACAATTCCATCTGCATCATTAGCTATAGAATATTCATCAGCACAATATATTATATTTTTTTCTATATCTGCGAGTCTCCATCTAGCTTCTTTTATTCCTTCAGGACAATATGCATGAATTTTAGCTCCAGATTTTACAAGTCCTCTTATAATATCTATACTTGGAGCTTCTCTCATATCATCAGTATCTGGTTTGAAAGAGAGTCCTAAGATTCCTATAATTTTTCCAGATACTCCATTCATTTTTGAAATTATTTTTTCTATAACTCTTTTTTTCTGTTTTTGATTAGCTTCAATAGCAGCTTTTATTACTAACATCTCCTCACCATATTTTTTCCCTACATCTACTATTGCTCTCGTATCTTTAGGAAAACATGAACCACCATATCCTGGTCCACAATGTAAAAATTTTGGAGAAATTCTTCCATCCATTCCCATTGCTCTTGCAATTTCTTGAGTATTTGCTCCTACTTTTTCAGCTAAAAGAGCAATCTCATTTATAAAAGAGATTTTTACAGCTAACATAGCATTAGAAGAGTATTTTATCATTTCAGCAGTTTCTATATTAGTAAAAATAAAAGGTGTCTCATTTATAAATAATACATCATAAACTTTTTTCATTATCTCTTTTGCTTTTTCACTTTCATATCCTATTACTACTCTATCTGGACGTTGACAATCTGTAATAGCCTTACCTTCTCTTAAAAATTCAGGATTAGAAACAATATCAAAACTTATTTTTTGTTTTCTTTGATTAAGTTTTTTCTCAATGGTTTCTCTAACAAGTTTTCCTGTTCCTACTGGAACAGTAGATTTATCTACAATTACTTTATAACCATTTATATATGTACCAATATTTTCAGCGACTTCTAAAATATAATGAAGATCAGCTGAGTCATCTTCATTAGCTGGAGTTCCCACAGCTATAAATAATACTTCTGATTCTTCAACCACTTTTTTTATATCAGTTGTGAAACTTATTCTTTTCTCTTTTATATTTTTTAATAAAAGCTCCTTTAATCCTGGTTCAAATATTGGACTTTCTCCAACTTGTAATTTTTTTATTCTGTCCTCATTTATATCCATACAGATTACATTAGAACCAAAATCCGCCATGATAACACCTTGAACAAGTCCTACATATCCAGTTCCTATAACACCTATTTTCAATTTTTACTCCTTTTCATTGTACCATTTTATAAATCTTTCTATACCTTTTTCAAAAGTTGTTTCTGGAGAGTATCCAATCATATTTTTTGCTTTTGTTATATCTGCAAAGGTTCTATCTACATCACCTAATTGCTTAGGAAGTTTTTTAATTTTTGCTTCTAATTCAAGTTTTTTTTCCAAAACTGAAATCATCTTTTTTAAAGCTATTGTATTACCATTACCTAAATTTAAAATCTCATAAACATTAGTATTAGAATTAATATAGTTTATAGATTTTTTTATTCCCTGTATAATATCAGCAACATATGTATAATCTCTATAGGTATCTCCCTCTCCATACATAGTAATTTCTTTTCCTTCTATTATATTTTTTACAAATTTAGAAATAGCTAAATCAGGTCTTTGCCTTTCACCATACACAGTAAAAAATCTAAGATGTATCATATCTATATTATAAAGAGAGTGAAAAACATGCCCCATTACTTCACAACTCTTTTTTGTAGCAGCATATGGAGAGATAGCAAAGTCAACTACGTCATTCTCTTTAAAAGGAACAATTTTATTATTTCCATATACAGAAGAGGAAGAAGCTTGAATAAATTTATTTATTCCACATCTTTTACAATTTTCTAAAAGATTTATAAATCCCTGTACATTTACAGATTCATACTCTAATGGATTTAAGAGAGAGGGTCTAACTCCTGCAAGTCCAGCTAAATTTATTACAATATCTGGTTTTTCTTCTCTAAAAATTTTCTCGATTTCTTTATCTCTTATATCCATAAAATAAAGCTTATAGTTATCATTTTTTATAAATTCTTTTATTGAATTAATAATTTCATTTTTAGATAGATTTTTAGATAATATTTCTTTTTCAAAAATTTTAAATTGTTTTTTATTTCCTGTGCTTTCAAAAAGATTTCTTATTTTTATATTTAATTGATAAAATTCATCAAAATTATCTATACAGATAACTTTATGCCCCTCTTTTAAAAGAGTTTCACATAGATGAGAGCCAATAAAACCAACTCCTCCAGTAACTACAATATTCATTTTATCCCTCCATTTTTTTCAAGTAATAAAATTTTGCTAAATCTCCATTTTCTTTTACATAAATTTCTTGCTTTTGAATATAAAATTTTGATTTCATCTTTTCTGAAACCTCTCCTAAGAAAATAAATTTATCTGGTAGATCATTATTGATATTAAAAGGTTTAATACTTTTTCCTACTCTCCATACATCTTCAATTTCAAAGTTATTTGAATATATATTAAGACTTGGTGGATTTGCTCTCATAACTTTTATTTTTGTATAATTTTCTATATTTTCTTTTTTATTTTTATTAATAAAATTTGTATCAAAAAACCAATTTGAAGTAAGATTTACAATAAGCATCAAAATTCCACTTCCAATTACTATAAATTTTGTGTTTATATCTTTTTTATATAAAATATATCTAATTCCATAGATAATAAATGGAATAAAACTAATTATAGTAATGATGAAGTATGTTAATCCTACTTGATTTAAAAGATAACCTTTAAAAAATATAATAATTGGAATAGTAATAGAAATAAAGGAGATAAATCCTAATTGAAAATAGAGAAGAATTTTATCAGATTTCTTTAATTTATCCCAACACTTATTATAATAATAGTAACAAATTGTTCCTACACCTATTATAGAAATCATATATATTGGAATCCCATATCTTTTTTTCTTCATTTTTATTATAGAGAGAGCAAGAATAATTAATATATTCCAAAGAAAAATAAACTTTGAAAAATTCTTGTTTTCACTTCTTCTTTTAATCCAATTAAAATAGAGTGTTAATACAGAGAAAAACATCCAAATACCCATATAAATAAAATAGTCCATATAATAAACAAAACTTTTTACATGACTATTACTCCAAGTATTTTTTTCTTTATTTAGAATACTTAAAAAATAATCTGGATATTTTAAATATATTATAAGTGGCCATATACTAGAAAATATTATAGTTATAATAAGAGTAACGAATATTTTTACTATATTTTTCTTATAACTTGAAAATCCATAAATATAGATGTGAGCAATTAGAAATGGAAGTATTAGTCCATATATACCAATAGGACCTTTACTCATTATAGAAGCAGATAGAAAAATTCCAGTTATAAAAAAATCTATTAATTTTTCTTTTTTTAAACCTCTTATAAAAAATAATATTGCTCCAAAAGCAAAAACATAGGTATATAAATCCCAAGTATTTTCATTCCCTATTTTTATAATCATAAAAGTTGTACTTCCAATAAAAGCTGTTATAAAACTTTGTAACTTATTTTCTGTTGTAATTTTTACAAAATAATATAAAAGATAGATGAATAGTATTCCACAAAGTGCAACTGGGATACGTAAAATATACTCATCTTTAACATTTTCAGTAATATTCATTACAAGAGCCGTAACCCATGTTGGAAGAGGTGGTTTTTCAAATCTTAAAAAATCATTGAGAGTAGGAATAATATAATTATCATTTTGTATCATCTCCCTTGCCGTTATAAAGTTTCTTGCTTCCATTAAATCAGCTGGTCTTACCCATAAATTTGAAAAGAAAGCAACCATAGAAATAAAAGCTAAAATTATTAAGTATTTTCTTTCTTGTTTATCCATACTAATTATTTCACTCCCTTTTCTTTTTATTCTTTTTAATTAGCCAGATATTTCTTGAATATATAAAAAGATTTGGAGCTTGTCCTAAAATAAATACTGGATCTTTTTTATATACTGCATATAAAAAGAGAAGAAGACTTCCCCCCAAGCTAAATATCCAGAATGAAAAGGGTATAATACTTTGTCCTGCTTTTTCACTAGCAATCCATTGTAAAATAAATCTCATAGAAAACATAATTTGTCCTAAAAATCCTATTATTACAAATATATTCCAATCAAAACTTTTTATCATATTTCTTCTTCTCCAATGTCAAATTGATAATGTAATTTTCTTTGTTTCATCCATCTTACAGCAAAAGCATCTTTAAGCCCTTTAAAAAGTCTATTAGAAATTCCATATTTAGATTTTCCAAACTCTCTATCATAATGCCTAACTGGAACTTCAATAACTTTAAATCCATTCATTTTAGCAAGAGTGGGTAAAAATCTATGCATTCCTTCATATAGATAAAAACTTTTTACTACTTCTTTTTTAAAAAGTTTTAAAGGACATCCCGTATCTTTTATATCATCATTTGTTATGAAATTTCTTACGCTATTTCCTATAAAAGAGGAAAGTTTCTTTTTAAATCCATCTTCTCTTGTTTCACGTTTTCCATTTACCATATCGTATTCTTCAATATATGGTAAAAGTGTATATATATCTTCTGGATTAGTTTGTAAGTCTGAATCCATAGTTACTATTAGATCTCCAGAACAAACTTTAAACCCAGCTGCAATAGCAGCAGTTTGACCATTATTTTGGGTAAAATGATAGACTTTTACATGCCCATTTTTCTCTGCTTCCTTGTCAAGTAATTCACGGCTTCCATCATTACTTCCATCATCAATTAAGATTATTTCATAAGAATCAAACTTTTTTTTCAATGAAGTTTCCACTTGGTTTATAAATAAAGATATATTTTCTTTTTCATTATAAACAGGTGCAATTACTGATATACGATTCATCTTCATCTCTCCTTTATATTTTTAATATAGTTATATATTAAAAGAACAAGGTAAAAAAAAGGTAAAAAAATAGATAATTTTTTACTTTTTTTTAATCTTTTTATGTTATTATTAATTAAAAGATGAAATAACTTATAAAGGTGAGAAAATTGAAAAAAGTACTAATAATAGAAGATGACAAGAATATAAGAAGATTTCTTCAATTAGAATTAGAGCATGAAGGATATAAAGTTATTATTGGAGAAAATGGAGAAATTGGTATTAATAAATTTAAAAATGAAACTCCTGATATTATTCTTCTTGATTTAATGATGCCAATTTTAAGTGGAGAAGAAGTTTGTAAAATTATAAGAAAAACTTCAGAAATTCCTATTATAATTTTAACTGCTAAAGATCAGACACTAAATAAGATAGAACTACTTGATATGGGAGCTGATGATTATATTACAAAACCTTTTGAAATAGAGGAACTTTTTGCTAGAATGAGGGTTGCTCTTAGAAATAAAAAAGAATTTAAAACACATAATACTATCACATATGAGAATTTAAAATTAGAGATAGATTCAAAAATACTATTTAAAGGAGAAGAAAAAATATTCCTCACTAAAAAAGAATATAATATTATGTATCTTTTTTTACTAAATAAAGAAATTGTTATATCACGTGAAAAAATAATTGAAGAAATTTGGGGGTATGATTTTGAGGGAAAAGATAAAATTGTAGATGTATATATTAATCTTCTTAGAAAAAAAATAGAAAATAAAAATGAAAAATATATTCATACAGTTAGAGGCTTTGGCTATATATTAAAAAAAATTATTAAAAATGAAGGAGAGTCCCTATGAAAAAATTATCCTATGAGCTGATGAAGAGTTATAGAAATTTAATAATTTTATTTTCAATATCTTATATGATAACAATGCTTTTCTTTTCTTCTTATATAAAAAATGCAGCCTATTTAGATATAGAGGTAATCAACGGATTTATAAATTATGAAATGAATGGAATAGAAGAAAAACTTAAAAAAGGAGAAAATTTTGAAGAAATATTTTTAGAAGCTTTAGAAGAGTGTCCTAAAATTCAAGGAATAACAGTTATTTTTAAAAATACGGGTAAATACTATTCATATGATTTAAAAGAAGAATTTATTAATCTTTTAAATGAAACAAATATATATGAAGAAATCCAGAGTTTAGGCTTCTATAAATATGAATTTTTAAATAAAAAAATAGAAATAGATGGGAAAAATACAATTGAGATTTTAATTATAAAAGATATGAAAGAAGATAGAAAAATAATTCTTAGTATACTTGAAGCTTCTTTTGTTTTAATATTTATAACTATTATTACAAGTATAGTTATAGCAAAAAGATTTTATAATAAAATTATACCACCTTTAGAAAATTTAAGAGATATTACAAATAAAGTGAATCTTGAAAATATGAATTATAAATTAGAAAGTAAAAATAACTTTGTTGAATTTAATTCAATAATAAATTCATATAATAATATGCTTAAAAGATTACAATCACAAACAGAAGCACAAATTAATTTTGTAAATAGTGCTTCCCACGAAATGAAAACACCTATTTTTATTATAAGTGGTTATATTAATCTTATAAAAAGATGGGGAATTGAAAATAAAGATATTGTAATAGAAGCTCTTAATTCAATAGAAGAAGAAACCAAAAATATGTCTTCTCTTATTTCAAAACTTTTATTTCTAGCAAAAGATGACTATGATGAGAAAGAAAACAAGAATTTTAATATTTCAAAAGCTATAACAGAAATTATAAATGATTTAAAAATTATTTATCCAAATCAAAAAATAAATTTTTCTTCTAAAAAAAGTTTCATTAATTCTGATTATCATCTTATAAGACAACTTTTTTTAAATCTTATTGAAAATGCTATTAAATATGGGAGAGATAAAGAGATTTATATAAATATAAGAGAAAATAAAAATATAATAGTAGATATTATTGATAATGGGGAAGGTATTAGTCAAGAAAATTTAAAACATATTTTTGATAGATTTTTTAGAGTAGATAAGGCAAGAAGTAGAGAAATGAAAAGTCATGGACTTGGTCTTTCAATAGTAAAAAAAATAGTAGAAACTTTAAATATCGACTTAGATATAAGAAGTGAATTAAATAAAGGAACTATTGTTACTCTTACTCTTCCGTTAAAATAAATTTATATAAAATAAAAAGGAGTTGTAATCTAATGAGTAGAATCATAAGTTAACAACTCCTTATTTGTCAATTAAAATTTATTAATTACTCTTCAGTAGAAGAAGTTCCATATTTAGATAATAGCTCTTGATTTTCTCTTCTCTCTTCTTCTAATTCTATTTTCTTAATAGATAATTTTATTCTTTGTTTCTCTTTATCTATTTCAACAATTTGAGCTTTTACAACATCTCCAACTTTAAATTTATCTTTTAAATTTTTAACAAAGTCTTTAGATGCCATTTGAGCAGGTACAAATCCATCTACACCTTTACTTAGATTTAAGAATAATCCAAAATCCATAATATTTTTAATCTCTTTCTCTACTGTTTGTCCTACTTTATAAGTTTCTAAAGCTACTTCCCATGGACTCTTAGTTAAAGCTTTTATACTTCCTTTTATTTTATTATCTTCCATATTTAACTCTATAACTTTAAAGTCTACAGTATCTCCTACAGAGAATTTTTTATTAGGTTCTCCTTGCCAATTATAATCAGATTGGTGGATGAATACATCTACTCCAGGCTCAACTTCTGCAAATAGTCCAAATGGTTTTACTTCTAAAACTTTTGCTGATAACTCTTTTCCAACAGCAAATCTCTCCTCAGCAGTATCCCAAGGATTTTCACAAAGTTGTTTTATTCCTAATTTTAATTTTCTTTCAGCTGGTACAAACTCAAGAACTCTAACTTTTACAGTATCTCCCACTTGTACAAACTCTCCAAGATTAACTCTTTTCTTATTCCAAGTGAAGTCAGACATATGGATAAGTCCCTCTACTCCATCAGCTATTTCTACAAATACTCCATAAGGAAGTAATTTAGTAACTTTTCCTTCTACAACTGAACCTACTCCTACAGTTTCAGCTACAACATCCCAAGGATTTCTTGTTAAAGCTTTTATAGAAAGTTTTATATTTTTCTTTTCAGCTTCTAAAGAGATTATCTCTCCTTTTATTATATCTCCCTTTTTATACTCATCAGTTAATTTTTCTAATTTTTTCCAAGAGATTTCAGAGATATGTACAAATCCTCTTAAGTGTCCTATTTTTACTGATAATCCAAAGTCTAAAACATCAGTTACTTCAGCTTCAACTACATCTCCTACTTTTAATTGAGAAAACTCTTGTTCCTCTTTTTGTAGAGTGATATCTTTTCTTGAGAAAGTTATTTTTTTAGTTTTCTTATCTTTTTCTGTTTGGATATCTTTTATCATAAGTTGAACTTCTTTACCTATGAAGTTATCTCCATCTTTCATATTAATTTCTGATAGAGAGTTAGGTAAGAATCCTTGATGGAACATAGCTTCTACCATATATCCACCTTTTATTCTCTTTACAATTTTTCCTGTAATTATCTCTTTTTTTTCAAAAGCTTCTTCTAATTTTTTTAGATTATCTTCCATATCAATTCTTCTTCTTGAACCGATTATGAATTCTCCATCTTCAGTTTCTCCAACTAAAAGTATCTCTACTTCATCACCTATGTTATAAGCTAAAAGCTCTTCGTTTCTAACTCTAACACTTGTTGGTTGTCCTTGTACATCAAGATAAGCAAAGTTTCTATCTCTTTGTGCTATTATTCCTGTTGCTCTTACCCTTGTTTTTTCCTCTGCTGGTAAGTACTCATTTAGCAGAGCTTCAAATTCATCATAATTTTCGTTGTTATACATTAATGAATCCCCCTTATTTGATTTTCTATTTTAATTACTATTTCTTCTGGTGTTGAGGCTCCTGCTGTTATACCTATTTTATTCTTCCCTTCAAACCACTCTTTTTTTAAGTCATTCTCATCTTGAATTAAATATGTATTAGGATTATAACTAATTGAAATATCATATAACTTCTTAGTATTTGAACTAGTTTTTCCTCCTACAACTATGAGCATATCTACTTGTTGAGCTAATTCTTCTACAGCTTCTTGTCTCACTTGAGTAGCACCACATACCTTATCTAATATTTTAACATTTTGATAGCTATTTTCCAAATAACTTTTTATTTTTTCCAACTTTTTTTTATTTAAAGTTGTTTGCGTCAATAGACAGTACTCTTTTTTAGGATCTATCTCTATACTTTGTAGCTCTTCTAAGTCATTACAAACAGTTACCCTTTTTCCAAAAGAGATTATCCCCTTTACTTCAGGATGGTTTTTATCTCCTATAAATAATATATCATACCCTTTTTTTTCCATTTCTACAAGAGTTTTTCTTATTTGAGTTACAAATACACAAGTAGCATCATATATCTCTACCTCTTTTTCTTTTAGAATATTAAAAATTCTTTCTGAGGTACCATGAGCTCTAATTATTACAATATCTCCCTTTTGTAACTCATCTTTTCCTTGTAAAATATCCATCTCCTCTACAATTTTAAATCCTTGTTTTGAAAGTTGGTTTACTACATGCTCATTGTGGACTAACATTCCCAGTATATATATTCTTTTATCTCTATTTTTCTCATCGCTAGAAACTTTATGACACATACTAATAGCTCCAGCAACTCCAAAACAAAATCCCATATGCTTTGCTCTTATTATCTCCATAACTATTCCTCATTAAATTTTTTTACTTCTATTAAATCTACTAATGCATCTAACATCTCATCTTCATCAGGACCATCAGCTATAAGCTCCAATTTTCTTCCTTGTTCAGCTGCTAATAGCATAAGACCCATTATACTCTTACCATTTATCTCTTCATCATCACATTTTACAGTTATATCTGAATCAAATCCTGTAACAAGTTGAACAAACAGTGATGATGGTCTAGCATGAAGCCCCGCTTTATTTTTTATCTCTACTATTCTACTTTTCATTTTTTAAAATCTCCTAATTTAATAATTTATATACTCTTTTAAAATATTTTTTACTTGCTCTTCTGTTTCACAACTTAAGATATTCTCTCTTATATTTTCTAAAGTTTTATACTCTAAACCTCTTACTAAAGATTTAGCAGATAGAATTGATGATTCTACCATACTTAAATCCTTTATCCCTAAGCTCAATAATGCAACTATCGCTTTTAAATCCCCTGCCATTTCTCCACATACAGAGATTTTTTTATTATATTTATCTGCTGCTTTTTTCACATGATATATAGCTCTTAACACTGCTGGATTAAATGAACTATATAATTCTCCAACTGTTTCAGATAATCTATCTGTAGCTAGTATATATTGAGTTAAATCATTGCTTCCAACGCTAAAAAAATCTATCTCTCTAGCAAAAGCCTCTGCCATCATTATTACTGATGGTACCTCTACCATTATACCTACTTCTATATTTTCATCAAAAGGAATATTTTCTTTTCTTAAATCTCCTTTTACTTTTTCTAATACTTTATTTGCTTCTCTTACTTCTAATAAAGTAGTTATCATAGGATACATTATTTTTATGTTTCTCTCATTTGAAATTCTAAGTATAGCTCTTAACTGCGTTTCAAAGATATCTTGATATTTTAAGGAAAATCTTATTCCTCTCAATCCTAAAAATGGATTTGCTTCATTTGGCATTTTAAAGTATGAAAGCTGTTTATCTGCTCCAATATCTAATGTTCTTATTATAATGGGTTGCTCCTTTGAAAGACTATTCAAGATTTGTCTATATTTTTCTAACTGCTGTTCTTCAGTTGGAAAGGTTTGACTCTTCATATATATTAATTCTGTTCTAAGAAGTCCGACTCCTTTTACTAATTCTCTATCAATTTCATTGATTTTATCATGTTCACTATCTCCCAAATTCAAATACAGATTTATGTTTACTCCATCTTGAGTTACACTTGGAAGATGAGCTCCCTGTTTTATCAAATTGAGTTTCCTTAAGAATTTTTTTCGTTTCTTTTCATACTCTTTTATCTCTTCATCTGTCGGGTCTGCTATTACACATGTACTTTCTTCAGTTGTATCCAGTATAATTTTTTCTTTCCATTTATGATTAAAGACATCATTTACTCCCATTAGTGTAGGAATCTTCAAAGCTTTTGCTAATATAGCTAAATGAGAGGTTGTCCCTCCATATTCCATTATAATCCCTTTCAATTCGACTCCCTCTTTGTGGAGCTTTAAAAGTTCTGTTGGATAAATTTCTTTTGTTATTAATATTTTATTATTAAACTCTTTATAATCTTCATTTTCACTCTTTAGAGCTTCAATAAGTCTATTACTTACATCTTTAATATCCAACATTCTCTGTCTATATACAGGGCTATCTATATTTTCAAATAATCTTACAAACTTTTCAGTTGTTTCTTTTACTGCATACTCAGCTTTTTTTTGTTCCTTTTCTATTAACTTTTTTATATCAGAAATATACATTGGGTCTTTCAATAATAAAATATGTGCCTCTATTATTTCTAATTCTTTTTCATTTACTTTTCCCTTCAAATCAATTTTTAAATTTTTTAAATCAGAAATTGATTTTTTTATTCCTGCTTCCAGTCTTAAATTCTCTTTTCCTATCTCTTCAAAGGGGATATTTTCCTTTTCATTTTGCAAATTTGTGTCTATATCTAAATAAATCTCTCCTATTACAATTCCTTCATATACACAATTTCCTGACAATCGTTCCATAAAAAAATTCCACCCCTTTCTATCAGCTCCTATACTACATAAAATTATATCTTATTTTGGAATTTTTTTCAATTTTTTAATTGTATAAAAAAGTTTTTTAAAAAATTATTGATTATATTACGAACATGTGTTAAAATCTCTAATAAATAATTAATTTCATAAATAAATTTTGTATTAAAACTAAAAAATATATATAATGTTTGTTTAGAAATTTTATTATTTAGTCTATATTTATAAGGAGGATTTATTAAATGAACACAATGTTAGATGTCTTTGGAGTAAATTATTTTTCAGAGCTTGAATTAAAAAGCAGGGTTCCTAGTTCTGTTTTTAAAAAATTTAAAGCAGTTCAAGCCGGTGAGGCCGAAATGTCTTTTGAAGTAGCCGATGTTATAGCTAACGCTGTAAAAAGCTGGGCAACTGAAAAAGGTGCCACTCACTTTACACACTGGTTCCAACCTCTTACTGAACTTACTGCTGAAAAGCACGAATCTTTCATTTCTGTTACTTCTGAAGGGACTATTATGTCTCAATTCTCTGGAAAAGATTTAATAAAAGGTGAAGCTGATACTTCTTCTTTCCCAAATGGTGGATTAAGGTCTACTTTTGAAGCTCGTGGATATACAGCTTGGGATACTAGTTCTCCTATGTTTATAAAAGGAGAAGGAATGACTAAATCTCTTTATATTCCTACTGCTTTTGTTGGATATAATGGAGAAGCATTAGATAAAAAAGTTCCACTTTTAAGATCTATAAAATCAGTTGAAGCACAAGCACTAAGAATTCAAAGACTTCTAGGTGATTTTAACACAAAACATATCAATGTAACTCTTGGAGTAGAGCAAGAGTATTTCCTAGTAGAAAAAGAGTTCTGGGATAGAAGACAAGACTTAGCTCTTGCTGGAAGAACTCTATTTGGAAATCTTCCTCCTAAAGGACAGGAGATGAATGATCACTACTATGGTACTATTAAAGAAAGAGTAGAGATTTTCATGTCAGAGTTAGATGCTGAGCTTTGGAAACTTGGAGTTATGGCAAAAACAAAGCATAACGAAGTTGCTCCTAACCAATTTGAAATAGCTTTAATGTTTACTTCAGCTAACGTTTCAGTTGACCAAAATCATCTAGCTATGGATACTATTAAAAAGGTAGCAAATAGACATGGTTTAGCTGCACTTTTACATGAAAAACCTTTTGCTGGGGTAAATGGTTCTGGAAAACACTGTAACTGGTCATTAGCTACTGATATTGGAGTTAATCTTTACGATCCTGATAATTTAAAACCTGATAATTTACAATTCCTACTTTATACTATGGCAGTTATTGAAGGAATTGATAGATATGCTGATGTTTTAAGAGCTTGTACAGCTACTCCTGGAAATGACCATAGACTTGGAGGACATGAAGCTCCACCAGCTGTAATATCTATATTCTTAGGAGAGCAATTACAAGAGTTATTTGAAAATATTGGAAATGCTTCTTTCTTAGAGACTGCTGATATCAATGAAACTATTGATATTGGAGTACGTATCCCTAAAATTGCAAAGGATTTATCTGATAGAAATAGAACTTCTCCATTTGCTTTTACAGGAAATAAATTTGAATTTAGAATGCCAGGTTCAAGTGCTTCAGCTTCTACACCTGTATTCATGATAAATACTATTGTTGCAGATATTTTGAAAGAATATGCTGATATTTTAGAAAAAACTGATCCTACTAAAAATATTAATAAATATATAATTAAACTTATAAAAGAAAGATACAATCTTCATAAGAGGATAATCTTCAATGGAAATGGATATGAAAGCTCTTGGATAGACAAAGCAAAAGAGCTTGGACTTTCAAATCTAAAAAATACAATAGAGGGTATTCCTGTATATATTAGAGAGGAGACTATTGAATTATTTGAGAGAAATGGAGTCCTTACAAGAAATGAACTTTACTCAAGATTTAAAGTATATAGTGATAGATATAATAAACAAACTAATATTGAAATCTCAACCGCTATAAGAATGGCTAGAAATGAGATTTATCCTTGTGTTATTAAATATGTAACTAATATTTCTCAAATGATAAATAGTGTAAGAGAAGCTTTAAAAGAGGAAGAGTTTATCCAATTTGATAAAGAGCATCTAATAAAAGTTATTAATTTTAAAAATCAACTAAAAAATTGTATAACAGATTTAAATGAAGGATTAAAAGTGGCTACTGCAATAGCTGACGAATATGAAAGAGCTTGTTACTATAATAATGAGCTAGTTCCTATGCTTAACCAAATGAGATATGTAGTTGACTCATTAGAGTTATTAGTTGATAAGACAGTATGGCCTATCCCTACTTATTACGATTTATTATTTAGATTATAATCTGCAACAAAAGAGACTGTTGCAAATTCTTAAATTGAAATCAAAAAATAAAAACATTTAACAATATAAAAGGAAAAAAGTTTACTTCAAATTGCTAGTGCTTATGCACTGCTCATTATAGTAAATTTTTTTCCTTTTTTATAAATATTATTTTTAACTTGCATTTATTATGACTAATTTAGTATAATTAAGATAAGAAAAAATATATTTCTAGGAGGAAATCTATGTCAGTATTATTTATTAATTATCCTAAATGTAGTACATGTGTTAACGCAAGAAAATGGTTAGAAGAGAATAAAATAGAGTTTGAAAGTAGACATATTGTTGAAAATAACCCTACAAAAGAAGAGTTAAAAAAGTTTATAGCTCTAAGCGGATTACCTGCAAAAAAATTCTTTAATACAAGTGGTATTTTATACAGAGAGATGAACCTAAAAGAAAAACTTGCTACAGCTACTGAAGAGGAGATGGTAGAAATTTTATCTTCTAATGGTATGCTAGTTAAAAGACCTCTAGTAGTTACAGATAAAGGAGTTTTAATTGGCTTTAAAAAAGATAAGTGGGAAGAGTTTTTCAAATAATAGGAGGTATTTATGAATAAGCTTTATAAAATTGATAGAGAAATTTTTGAAGCAATTGAGGCAGAAAAGAAAAGGCAAAATGAAGGGATTGAATTAATAGCATCTGAAAACTTTGTATCTGAAGCTGTACTTGAAGCAGCTGGAAGTATAATGACAAACAAATATGCTGAAGGTTATCCTGATAAAAGATACTATGGTGGTTGCCATATTGTAGATATAGCTGAAAAATTAGCTATTGAAAGAGCTAAAAAACTTTTTAATGTAAATTATGTAAATGTTCAACCTCACTCTGGTTCACAAGCAAATATGGGAGTCTATAAGGCACTTCTTAATATTGGAGATACAGTTTTAGGAATGAAATTAGATCATGGGGGACATCTTACTCATGGAAAAAATGTAAATTTCTCTGGAAAAGATTATAATATTGTTTCGTATAGTGTTTCTAAAGAAGACGAAAGAATAGATTATGATGAAGTAGAAAGAATAGCTCTTGAAACTAAACCAAAAATGATAATAGCTGGAGCTAGTGCATATTCAAGAGTAATAGATTTTAAAAGATTTAGAGAGATTGCTGATAAAGTTGGAGCTTATTTAATGGTAGATATGGCACACATAGCTGGACTTATTGCTGCTGGGGTGCATCCTTCACCTGTTCCATATGCTCATGTAGTAACTACCACTACTCATAAAACACTAAGAGGTCCTCGTGGTGGAGTAATTATGACTAATGATGAAGAGATAGCTAAAAAAATTGATAAAACTATATTCCCTGGAATACAAGGTGGACCACTTATGCATATAATAGCTGCTAAAGCTGTGGCTTTTAAAGAGGCTTTAACTCCAGAATTTATAGAGTATCAAAAGCAAATTGTAAAAAATGCTCAAACTTTAGCAAAAGTATTAGAAAATGGTGGACTTAGAATAGTAAGTGGTGGAACTGATAATCATATGATGCTTATAGATGTAAAATCTAAAGGGCTTACTGGAGCTCAAGTTGAAAAAGCATTAGATATGGCTGGTATAACTGTAAATAAAAATGGTATTCCTTATGATACTGAAAAACCTATGGTTACAAGTGGAATAAGAGTAGGAACTCCTGCTATGACAACTAGAGGAATGAAAGAAAAAGAGATGGAAGAGATTGGAAGCTTTATTCTTAGAGTTATGGAAAATATTGATAATGAAACTGAACTTTTAAAAATAAAAGAAAAAGTTAAAGCTCTTTGTTTAAAATTTCCACTATATCAATAATATAAAAAGAGAGTTTCATATGAAACTCTCTTACTTTTATATTCTCTCTAAAATTATAGAGCTGCTTTTGCAGTTTCTGCTAATTTTGTGAACTCAGCTGCATTATTTAAAGCGATATCAGCTAAAACTTTTCTATCTAATACGATTCCAGCTTTCTTAAGTCCGTTCATTAAAGTTGAATATGTTAATCCATTTAATCTAGCAGCTGTATTTATTCTGATGATCCATAATTGTCTCATTCTTCTCTTAGTTACTTTTCTATCTCTTGTAGAGTAAGCTGCTGCTCTCATTGTAGCTTGTTTAGCTTGTTTTATAACGTCACCAGAAGCACCTCTAAATCCTTTAGCTGCTCTTAAAACTTTTTTATGTTTTCTTCTTCTAACTATACCAGTTTTAACTCTCATTACATTTCCTCCTGACTATTTCACACAAAAATTTGATTATGATAAATTAATTATCTTCCTACTCCATATGGTAATAAAGCTTGCATATGTCTTGTTAAAGTCTCAGTTACTACGAAGTCTTTCTTTAAGTTATTTTTTCTCTTTCTATCTTTTTTAGTTAAGATATGGCTTTTTCCTGAGTGTTTAATTACAAATTTACCTGTTCCTGTAACTTTAATTCTTTTTCTAGCTCCTCTATGAGTCTTCATTTTTGGCATAATAATGTCCTCCTCTCAAATATCTAAATCTGTTTTATTATTAATTATTTTTTTGGTGATAAGATTATATGTTTTTGCTTATCATTGTATTTTTTATCAGCTTCAGCTATCTCAGCAAATTTTTCAGCTATCTCATCAAGTGTATCTACACCTAATGTAGCATGCATCTTTTCTCTTCCAAATAACACTAATGTTACTTTTACTTTATTTTCTTTTTCTAAGAATTTCTTAATTTGAGACATCTTAGTTTCTAAATCATGGCTATCTATTCTAGCTGTTACTTTTACTTCTTTTACAACTGTTTGTTTTTGATTTTTCTTAGCTTCTTTAGCTTTTCTAGTTTGCTCATATCTGTATTTTCCAAAATCCATGATTTTACATACAGGTGGCTTTGCAGTAGCCGCTATTTCCACTAAATCTAATCCCTCTTGTCTAGCTAATTCAAGTGCTGCATTTGCACTCATTACTCCTAATTGTTCCCCAGAAGATGAGATTATTCTAAACTCTTTTCCTTTAATTTTTTCATTAATTCTAATTTTATCAGTAATAGTAAGCACCTCCATTTTTAATTATAAATAAAAAACAGGACAAACTATGCCCCGTATCTCAACTTTTATAATAAACAAATGTTAATTCTCATTTTTAAAAGTTTTTACCTTGTGTAAGCTCTTAGTAGCCCATAAGGTGAGAAACAGGTAGTTTCTTCTTTAATCTCTATTTAATTACCTATATAATTATATTCGATTTACTACAAAAAGTCAAGTATTTTCTTTATTTTTTCTAACTAGCTATTTATCTTAGCTCTAAGTAAATTTACTCCTAAAACTATAAAAATTGTTCCAGAAACTCTATTAATTATTTTTCCAAAACTTTCATTTTTCTTTAAAAACATTGCTATAAATGATGCAAAAATAGAAAGAGATACACACCATACTCCTGAAATAGCAAATGAAGTTAATCCTAAAATTGCAAAGGGAATTGCTCCATAGTTATTTGCTGTATCTACAAATTGTGGTAAGAAAGCTAAGAAAAACAGTGCAACCTTTGGATTTAAAATATTAGTTATCATTCCTTGAAAAAATGATTTTTTTAGATTTTCTTTAGGGCCCTCTCCTTCTGCTACTAATAAACTATCTTTAGCTTTGATACTTTTTATTCCCATATAAACAAGATACATCGCACCTAAAAATTTTACTATATTAAATGCTGTAATCGAATTTCTTAAAATAAGAGATAATCCAAAAGCAGCTAAAAAAGTATGCACTAATATTCCTGAACATATTCCTAATGCTGAATAAACTCCAGACTTTCTACTATTGATTATAGATTGTCCCAATATAAACATAGTGTCACTTCCAGGTATCAAAGCTAAAATTATACATGATGTTATATACATTTCATAGTTTATAATCCCTAACATACTTTCTCCTTTTTCATTACTTTTTTATAGTATAGATTATATTTTTACTATTTTTATTATTTACATAAAAAAAGAGAGCATAAACTCTCTATATCTTATTAAAATTTAAAGTGGCGCGCCCGAGAGGAATCGAACCCCTAACCTTCTGATCCGTAGTCAGACGCTCTATCCAATTGAGCTACGAACGCAGTTTTATAAAAAAAGGGTAGTTTTACTACCCGTTTAATTTCAAATGGCGGTGAAGGAGAGATTTGAACTCTCGGTACCGTTTATAGGTACTCTCCCTTAGCAGGGGAGTGCATTAGGCCACTCTGCCACTTCACCGTTTATGGCGGAAGATCAGAGATTCGAACTCTGAAGCCTTGCGGCGCCGGTTTTCAAGACCGGTTCCTTACCAATTAGGATAACCTTCCAAGCACATAAGATAATATCATATATTTTTATTTTTGTCAAATATTTTTTTAATTATTATTATTTTTTAAACTCATCTCTTTAGATTTTTTGATAGTTTCAGTTACAGCCTTAATAACAGCTCCTCTAAATCCTGCCTCTTCTAAATATCTTACTCCTACTATTGTAGTTCCTCCAGGTGAACAAACATTATCTTTTAATTCTCCTGGATGTTTTCCACTTTCTAAGAATAACTTTCCACATCCTACTAAAGTTTGCCCTACTAATTTATAGGCATCACTTCTTGGTAATCCCTCATATACAGCTGCATCAGCAAGAGCCTCTATAAACATAAACATAAAAGCAGGAGATGAACCAGAAGCTCCAATTACAGCATCAAATAACTCCTCTTTTGTTTCAATAGCTACTCCAATTTTTTCAAAAAGCTCTTTAAAAAACTTTTTCTCTTCTTCTTCTATATTTTCATTAAAAGCATATGCTATACATCCCTCTTGAACCATAAGTGGAAGATTTGGCATAGTTCTTACTATCTTACTATTTCTATTATCTATTTCATCTAAAATATTTTCCATAGTTATTCCAGGTGCCATAGCTACAATTATCTTACTACTATTAACATTATCTTTTATCTTATCTATTACATCAAAATATACATTAGGTTTTATTGCTAAAAATATAATATTACACTCATCAACTACTGCTACTTCATTCTCTAAAATATTAATATTATATTTTTCTGATATTTCTTTACCTTTTATTTTATCATATACATATATATTATTTAATTCTACCATTTCTGAGTTTATAATACCTTTTAAAAAGGCTTCTCCCATATTTCCACAACCTATAAATCCTAACTTCATAACATTCTCCTTATTTATCAAGATAGATATTAAATCTATCTGTAATCTCTTTTAATTTATCTAATTTTTCAACTGTATTTTCTTTATCTACCATTCCTAATTTTACTAATAATGCATTTATTATTACAGTTCCTGGAACAAATGTATAAGCTTTCTCTCCATTTTTAGTAGTTAAAACTAAATCTGAAATATTTCCTAAAGTTGAATCTTTTTTATCTGTAATAGTTATTACTTTATTTCCATGCTCTTTAAAGAATTCTGTAACTTGATAAGTAAAATTAGTATAAGGGTGGAATGATATTGTAAGTAGTAAGTCATCTGGTTGAGTATATAGAAGTTTATCTGTAAAGTCTGATGCTCCAGATATCATCAGTTCAACACCTTCTCTAAACTCTTTTAGCATAAAGTATAGATAGTAAGCTAAGGCATAGGATCCTCTTGCTCCTAGAATATATAATTTTCTACTACTATTTATCCAATCGACTGCTTGGTCTAAACTTTTTTCAATTTCAAAGACATCCATCTCTTGTAATAACTCTATATTAGTATTAATCATTTCTTGTAATACAGAGCTGCTGTCATCTCTTTCAGTAATACTATTTTTTAACCCTTTCATATATGAAGTTTGTTGTTCTACTTCTTTTTGGAAGATTTTTTGAAAATCTGGATAACCTTTAAATCCTAAATTTTTAGAAAATCTTGTTATTGTAGCTGGACTTGTTTCTGTCTCCTTAGCTAACTCATTTATTGAAATAAAAGATATTATACTTTGGTTATACTTTATGTATTCAGCTATTTTTTTGAAGCTTTTACTAAAAGAATTATAGTTATCATCTAAATACCTCAATATTTTCTTCTTCATAAATTTCCCTCTTTCTTATTAAAATTATAATTATATATAATTTATTATATTCCATTATAAAGAGAAATGCAAAATAATTTTTACTTTTTTGATAATTATATTACCATTTTATTTTCAATAGGTAGCTCCTCTACTATGCTATTATTAAAAATATTTTCAAGATATCTAAAGGTATTATCTAAATTACTTGTTCTTATAGTCACATCGTTTCCTTTATATGAAAATTTTATGTTAAATATTTTATTTCTACCAGTTACTTCACAAATTAATTTCGCTCTTTCAAAAGAAGTTTCCCATTTTTTATTTTTTATTAATATTTTCATATGAACCCTCCAAATTTATATTTAGAAATAGATAACTATATTTATAGATATATATTATAACTTTTTTAAAAGAATGTCAATATTTTTTTAATAATCCTTTATTTTATAAAGTTTTTATTGCTATTTTCCAAAAAATATATTATAATTATTTATATATATAAATAGGAGGTAATGTTATGGATTTTAAAACTTATTTAAAAGTTAGAAGAGAAGCTCTTGGAATTAGCCAAAATAAATTTGCAAAAATGGCTGGTATTACTCAATCATATTATAATGGAATTGAAAGAGGAGAGGTTAAAAATCCACCAAGTGAAGAGATTTTAGATAAGTTTGTTAGTCTATTACTTCTTACTCCTTCTGAGGGTGAAAAATTAAAATATCTTGCAGCTATTGAAAGAACTCCTGCAATTATTTTAAATGAAATAAAAAGATTATCTGATGAAAAAGAACTTTCTAAAAGACAAGTGATAAAAGATATTTCCAATAATAATACTCTTGTTCCTCTATTTTCTAGAATTAGTGCTGGTATAGGTGTTATTACTGATGAAGAACCTATTGATTATATCTCTCTTCCAGGAATAAAAAATACTGAAAATGTCTTTGCTATAAATGTAAAAGGGGATTCTATGGAACCTACTATAAAAAATCAATCTATTATCATTTGTAGACAGGGTTCTGAATTAAGAGATGGAGAGGTTGGAGCTTTCTTAGTAAATGGAGAATCTTTTGTTAAAAGAATAAAAGTTACTAAAAACTTCTTTGCTCTTTTAAGTGATAATCCTAACTATCAACCAATATATGTTTACCCACAAGATGAGTTTAAGGTAATAGGAAAAGTTTTAAAAGTTATCAATGATGTTAGATAAATATTAGAATTTAAGAGATTAGAATAACTCAAGAATGACTTTTGTTCAAAAAATAAAAAAAGGAAAAAATTTACTGTAATGACTATTGTATAATCGCTAGCGATTGGAAGTAAATTTTTTCCTTTTGTATTATTAATAACTATTCAGCTAATAAATTAATTTTAGAAAACTCAAAGAATTGTGTAATTTATGAAGAGAAGTTAGATTAACTCAGCGAAATTGAACGCTAAAAAATGCAATAAGTTGAAGACTCACCCCTTGCATTTTTAGTGAGGTAAGCTCATAGTTAATCAACTTCTTGGAATATGGAACACTTCTTAGTTTTCTTTTGAAGTCATAAATAACTAAGCTAGTTACCTATTTATCTCTATTTCCTATATAATCAGCTAAATCTAAAAGAGTTTTACTTCTCTCTTCTCCAAATCTAGCTCTTATAATACTCTTAGCTTCTTCTATTGTTTCAGATAATAATTTCTTACTTTCTGCCATTCCTAGAATAGATGGATAAGTAGATTTATCATGCTCTAAGTCACTTCCTACTGGTTTACCAATAGTTTCAAAATCTCCCTCAATATCTAATATATCATCTTTTATTTGAAAAGCAAGTCCAATTAATTCAGAATATTTTGTAAGTACTTCTCTATCCTCAATAGAAGCATCAGCTATTACGCAAGCTACTTCCACAGGTAATTTTATAAGCTTTCCTGTCTTATGTGCATGCATATATCTCAAAGTTTCTAAATCTATTTTTTTACCTTCACTAGCAATATCTACCATCTGTCCACCAATCATTCCATTGATACCAGCATAACTAGATGTAAGTTTTACTATTTCAACTATCTTCTCAGCTGAAAGATGAGAGTTTTTCTCAGTAAGTACATAGAAAGCATGTGTTAAAAGAGCATCTCCTATAAGTATCCCCTCTGCCTCTCCAAACTTTTTATGAGTAGTAAGTTTTCCTCTTCTATAATCATCATTATCTAAAGCTGGTAAGTCATCGTGTACTAAAGAGTAAGAGTGTATCATCTCAATAGCTGAAGCTGTAGCTAGCCCTTTTTCTCTTTCACACCCTAAAATATCCAAAGTCATAAATAGAAGTATAGGTCTTAATCTTTTTCCACCATTTAATACAGCATATTTCATTCCTTCTGCTATAACCTCTGGATAAGTTAGCTCTCCTAGATACTTATCAATTCCATCTTCTACTAATTTTTTTCCCATTCCAAGATACTCTTTAAATAACATCTTATACCTCCTCAAGTAGTATTTCATCATCTTTCTCTACTACTTTTAAAACTTTTCCCTCTGCTTTATTTAATAAGTCAGAAGATTTTTTTAATAATTTCATAGCTGTTTCATACTCTTTTATAGAATCAGCAAGGGATAAATCTCCACTTTCTAATCTCTCTATTATCTCATCTATCTCTGCAAGATTTTCTTCAAACTTCATATTTTCTCCTATCTAGTATAGAAAGTTATACATTTTTTTCCATATTTTCTTTCATCAGCTTTTTTGTACTCTCCTACAGTATCAGCCATCTCTTCAAAAACATGGTGTTCACATATTATTAGTCCATCCTCAGCTAAGATTTTATGTTTTTCAATAGCTTTCATAACCCTTGTACACACCTCATCTTTATATGGTGGGTCCATAAAGATTATATTAAATTTTTCTCCTTTTCTTCCTAAGATTTCAATAGCTCTTAATACATCATTTTTATAAGCTCTACATCTATCTTCATAACCTAAGTTATTTACATTTTCTATTATATATTTTAGAGCTTCAGCATCTTTCTCTATCATCACAGCTCTCTTGGCTCCTCTACTTAAAGCCTCTAAAGATATGCTTCCACTTCCACTAAATAGATCTAAAAATACAGAGTCTGGTACATATGGAGCTATTATAGAAAATAATGACTCCTTCATACTTCCTAATGTAGGTCTTGTATCTGTTCCCTTTCTACTCTTTATTCTCTTATTCTTTGCATCTCCTGCAATTATTCTCATCACATCAACTCCATTAATAGATAAACATTGCATCTCCAAAACTGAAGAAATGATACTTTTCTTTTACAGCAGTTTCATATACACTCAACATAAACTCTCTGCTTGAAAAAGCTGATACTAACATAAGTAAAGTAGATTTTGGTAGGTGAAAATTTGTAATAAGAGCATCTATAACTTTAAACTCATATCCTGGATAGATAAATATATCTGTACTTGCCTTTTGAGCAATTACTTTTCCATTCTCATCTACTGATGATTCCAATGCTCTTGTACTTGTAGTTCCTACTGAGATTATTCTTCTTCCTTCAGCCTTTCCTTTGTTAATTATATCTGCTGCTTCTTGAGGTATCTCAAATATTTCCTCATGCATCTTATGGTCTAGCACATCTTCAGTCTGTACTGGTCTAAATGTTCCTAGTCCTACCTCAAGAAATATATCTACAATCTTTATTCCCTTTTTTTCTATCTTTTCTAAAAGTTCTTTAGTGAAATGTAGACCAGCTGTTGGTGCTGCTACTGACTCTCCTCTTTGAGCATACACAGTTTGATATCTCTCTTTTTCCTTTAAAGTTTCCACTATATATGGTGGTAATGGCATATTTCCTAGTTTATCTAATACCTCTTCAAAAGCTCCTTCATAGGTAAATTTTAAAACTCTATTTCCATCATCTTTTATCTCTATTAGTTCAGCTACAAGTTCACTATTTTGTCCCATATATAGTTTTTGTCCAAGTTTTAATTTTTTAGCTGGTTTAAGTAGACACTCCCAAGTATCTAGATTTATTCTTTTTATAAGTAAAATTTCCAACACTCCACCAGTCTCTTTATGTCCAAAAAGTCTAGCTGGAATTACCTTAGTAGAGTTTCTTACTAAGATATCTCCCTCTTGTAGATAATCTATTATATCATAAAAATGCTTGTGCTCTATCTTTTTATTAGTTTTATCTACCAACATAAGTCTAGCATGGTCTCTAGGCTCTCTTGGCTCCTGTCCTATTAACTCCTCTGGTAGATGGTAATCATAATCATGTAGTTTTGTAGACATTAATTTTCCTCTCTTCTCTTTCCAATTACTACTCTATCTATTCCACCATAATCTTTTACTATTGATAGCACATCAAATCCATTTTCTCTCATAAAATCAGCTACTTTTTCAGCCTGATTATATCCCACTTCAAAAACTAAATATCCATCTTTTGTCAAAAACTCCTTAGCCTCTTTGGATATTTTTTCATAGAAATAGTACCCATCTCCATTGTCAGTCAAAGCATTTTTAGGCTCGTACTTCAATACCTCTGGCATGAGTTCCACATACTCCTCTGTTGGAATATATGGTGGATTTGAAACTATCAGATTAAATTTTACATTTTTGTATTTCTCATCTCTTAAGATGGAAAAAACATCTGACTTAAGAAATTTTACATTAGTAGCCTCATTTATATCTCTATTTTGTGTAGCTACCTCTAAAGCTCCCTCACTTATATCTAGTCCTAACACATGAGTATTAGGTAACTCTTTAGCAAGTGATATGGCAATAGCTCCACTTCCTGTCCCTATATCCATTATCTTAGGACTAGGTAGCTCATTTACAAGATATTTGCATTGCTCTACCAATATCTCCGTATCAGCTCTAGGAATAAGAACTCTCTCATCTACTTTAAATGGATATCCATAAAATTCCCATTCTCCAAGTAAATATTGTAAAGGTTTTCTCTCTTTTCCTCTAGCTACTAACATCTCTCTTATTCTATTTTTATCTTCCTCTTCTATCTTTTTATTTAAATTCAAAGTAAGTGTCACTCTACTTACCTTTAAGATATGTGCAAAAATATATTCAGCATCAAGTCTTGCATTAGGTACTTGATGTTTCTCTAAATATTCAATAGATTTTTTGAGCAAATCATAATTTTCTTCTTTATAGTTTTTAGTATCTAACTCTAAATCTCCCTTTTTTCTATAAGTTCATCAAAACCTATTCTACCTCTTGCCATCTCCCTTAGGTATTTTTTTATTGTATCTTTTTGTTCTGTTGTAAGCTCCATATCAAAATATGCATAGAGAGTTATTCTATCTAATTTTAAAACTGCTGCTATAAGTTTTTCACTTTCAAGACGGGGTTTTGAAAAAGAGTATTTTTGCAAATACTCTTTTGAAAAATTTAATATTTCTAACAGATTCATATTACTCTTCTGATGCACTAGCTAACATCTCAGCTTGGTTGAATGTGATAAGAGCATCTATCATCTCATCTATGTCTCCATCTAAGAATGCATCTAATTGATATACAGTGAATTTAATTCTGTGGTCTGTAATTCTTCCTTGTGGGAAGTTGTATGTTCTGATCTTTTCAGATCTATCCCCTGTTCCTACTTGAAGTTTTCTTTCACTCTCTACTTGACTTCTTTGTTTTTCGCACTCCATCTCATATAGCTTTGATACTAAGTGCTTCATAGCTTTCTCTCTATTTTTTAACTGAGATCTCTCATCTTGACATTGTACTACTATTCCTGTTGGTAAGTGAGTAATTCTAACAGCTGAGTCAGTCATATTTACGTGCTGTCCTCCAGCTCCTCCAGATCTATATGTATCAATCTTAAGGTCTTTAGGATCAATTTTTACCTCTTTTACATCTTCTACCTCTGGTAATACAGCTACTGTAGCTGTTGATGTATGTACTCTTCCTGCTGATTCTGTTTCAGGTACTCTTTGTACTCTGTGTACCCCAGATTCAAATTTTAATCTTGAATAAGCTCCAAGCCCATTGATACTGAATACTGCCTCTTTTATTCCTCCAATACCAATCTCTTGTTTTTCGATTATCTCTACTTTCCACTTTCTTCTTTCTGCATATCTATTATACATTCTGAATAGGTCTCCAGCAAATAGAGCAGCCTCATCTCCACCTGCTCCTCCTCTGATCTCTACGATAACGTTTTTGTCATCGTTTTCATCTTTTGGAAGTAAAAGAATTTTTAACTCTTTTTCATACTCAGGTAATTTTTCCTCAAGCTCTTTTTGCTCTTCGTTCATCATCTCTCTCATATCATGATCTTTTTCATTTCTGATATTCTCTTTTATAAATTGTAAATCCTCACTAAGAGTTTTATACTCTTTATATTTTTCTACAAGTGGTGTTATATCAGCTAATGCTTTATTACATTCCATCATTTTCTTTGGATCAGATAAAATCTCTGGGGATCCTAACATCTCATTAAGCTCATCAAATCTTCTTACAACTTCTTCTAACTTAGCGAACACTTTCTTCTCATCTCCTTTTCTACACTATAACTTAATAATTATATCATATTTATCTAAAAAAATCAATGTAAGGTAATATTCCTTGTCATTTTTAAAAGGTATTTTTTATAAAATTTAAACAAAATAGGGATATTGTAAAATTTTAAGTTACAATATCCCATTAATATAAAATTATTTAACTAATTTAAAATCATCTATAAATTCATTAATATATTGAATTACATCTTTTAAGATTCTTTCTCCTAATTCTTTAGTAGAGTTTTTAGGATCATACGGTCCTATCCATCCATTAGAAACAACATCTTTAAAGCTTCTCACAATTTTTACATTTCCGTTTTTATAATTTAAAAGTGAAATATATTTATTTGTTATCTTATCTGATAAATCATTTATTTGTAGTGGTTCACAATAAGCTAGATTTACAGATTTCTCATCTACTGCCATAGCTACACTTGTTTCTTGAATATCTCCATGTCCACCATCATAATCTGGATTTAATAATTTTGCTAAATTCCACCAATCAATAGTAGCAATAAGTCCACCTTTTTCATAAGTATCCAATCCCACTTGATCAAGGGCAGCAATATTTCCACCATGTCCATTTACAAAAATAAATTTCTTTATTCCATGTTTTAATAAGGAATCTACTATTGAATTCATAACTCTTATCAAATTTTCTGTTCCTATATTAATAGTTCCTGGAAAATCTTTAATAGACTGGCAATTTCCATATGGTATAGGAGGTAATGCTAAGATATCCTCTCTCATACTTAACTCATTAACAATATAATCTGGAATTATATAATCAGTCCCTAATGGTGCTTGTGCTCCATGATACTCAACACTCCCTATTGCTATCATAGCAATTGGTTCTTTTTTAATAAGTTCCATTGCATCTTTTGCTGGTACATTACTTATTTTCATTTTCCCCTCCTATTTATTCTCAGAAAAATTTACATTATATAACTCATAAAAACCTGTTGGATTTATTGTAAAGTTTTCAATATCTTTTTGTGTTGCCACATTTTGACTTTGATTTACTAAAGTTATAATAGGTAAATCCTCTTGAACTATCTCTTGAACCTTTTTGTATGCTTCCATTCTTTCAGCTTGATTTGTTGATGTTCTAGCAAAATCTAAAAGTTTATCTACTTCTGGATTAGAATAAAATGATCTATTACCAGGTCTACCATGAGCAGATGTATGGAAAAGTGGATATAATCCATAATCAGCATCTCCTGTAACTGTTACCCATCCTAATAAAAACATCTCATGTTCTCCTCTAGCTGTTCTATCTATATATGCTCCCCATTCTAATGTTTCTATTGTTAAATCTATTCCTATAGCTCTAAATTGATCTTGTAAAATTGTAGCTATATCTTTTCTAATATTATTATCATTAACCCAAATAGTTGTTTTAAATCCATTAGGATATCCTGCTTCTTTCATTAATTCTTTAGCTTTTTCAATATTATATTCATAATTTCTAGCTTTTTCATTATATCCTGGAACTAATGGTCCTATTGGTGCATTTGCTTTACTAGCTGTCTTTTTATATACAACATCTATTAAATCTTGAGTATTAATAGCATAAGCCATAGCTTGTCTCACTTTAGGATTTGTAAATGGTTCTTTTAATGTATTTATTCCTATATAAGCATTACCTAAAGATTGCTGCATCAAGAAGTTAAATTCTCCATTCTCTTTTATCCTATCTATATCAATAGGATCTATTTCATAAACTATATCAACCTCTTTTGTCTCTAAGGCAATAGATCTATTTGTTCCTTCTGGTATTACTCTAAATATTACATTCTCAACTGGTGTTTTTCCCATAAAATAATCTGGATTAGCCTTTAAAGTAACTCTATCTCCTGATTGCCAATTTTCAAAAACATATGGTCCTGTTCCTATTGGATGTTGACCATATGAATCACCTTTTTCAAGTACAGCTTTTTTATTTAAAATAGCTGCTCCTGGATGAGATAAATGGCTAAGTAATGGCCCAAATCCACTTTTTGTTATTACTTTTACTGTATATTCATCTACTACTTCAATTTTTTCTATTTCTGTTACTAAAAATGCTACTGTTGGTTGTTCTTTCATTCTTTCAATTGAAAATTTTACATCTTCAGCTGTTAATTTTTCTCCATTATGAAACTTAACATCTTTTCTTAAATGAAAAATTGTAGTTTTCTCATCTATATTTTCCCAGCTCTCTGCAAGACCAGGAATAATATTTAAATTATCATCTTTTTCTACTAATTCATCATATACTTGTTGATATACTCTTACACTTGGGGTATCAATAGCCTTTTGAGGATCCAAACTTCTTGTGTCTGCCCCTTGAGCTACTATTAAAGTATCTTTTTTTTCTATTTTTTTCTCTTCTTGTCCACAAGCTAAAAATAACATTGATAACACCAATGATGATACTAACAATTTTTTATTCATAATTTCTTCCTCCAATATGTAATAAATAATTTTTACAATTATATCACATTTTGGAATTCATGTAAATTTTTTTTATTTTTATTTAAAAATGAAAATAATTTCATTTTTTAAAATTTATCTTTATACTTTCTAGCCTTATATTGTAAATATCTTGGAGATATTCTTCTTAAAAAATTGATAAGGGAAGTTTTGTCAATGGCTGTTCTTCTAATATCAAATAAATCCTTAGTAAATATTCCACTTCCAGTGTCAGTAGATACAGCAAAAGAGTATCCACACTCTTTGACCATCTCCACTACCTCTTTTCTTTTATGTCCATATGGATAAGCAAAAACTTTTAATTTTTTTCCAAGTCTTTTCTCTGTAATCTCCTTATCCTTTACTATCTCCTCTCTAGCTCTCTCATCATCTACATCAAAAAAACTCACATGAGTAAGAGTATGTCCCCCAAACTCTATGTGACCACTATTTTGTAACTCCATAACCTCTTCATCACTCATAAGGTCAAATCTCTTTTCATTGTCACTCTCTACTGTCCATCTATTATAATCTAGTCCTGACACTAAAAATATAACTGCTTTCATATTATATTTCTTCAACAAAGGATATAGAATAGTATAGTTATCTTTATATCCATCATCTACAGTAAGTATGATATATTTTTTGTAAAATCTATTTTGTAATCCCCTCTTGCCCTTGAACCAAATATAATTATCTCATCTATATTAGGGTAGAGAAAATAGAGAGTTTTTAATTCTTCATAATATTTAGCTACACTTCATATTCTTTATCCTCTCTTTTTGTTATATATTTTATTAATCTATTTTCTCTAATATTCCCTTAAATATTTCATCTAACAAATTAAACCTATTTTGATATAAAGACCTTTTTCTAGATGGAATCTCTTCTATATTTTTTCTCTCTAATTTTTTAGGAAGTAACCACATTCCGTCTTTTTCCTCTCCATCTAAACTTGCCCAAAACTCATCATAGTTAGCATGGACTTTTCCCTCTTTTCTCTTTCTATAATGGTCAGAAAAGTATATATGTTTCTCTCTGCTCACTCCTAATACTCTATACTCTGGAAAAAGTAGATAAAGAATCTCTAATACCAATCTTTTAGGAAAAACTCCATACATATTTTTAGTAGCCTCTTTTATAAGATTAATGTCTTCTCCCTTTTCTAATCCTTGTAATCCCCCTATAATTATACTATCTTCTAAAAAACCAAAGGTAAGTTTAGCTAGTGGTTTATCTTCAAAATTATAACAAACTAAGGTAAACTCTCCCTCTTTTTCATAAGATGTATACAAATTTAAAGAAAGCTTGTACTCACTATCATTTTTCCCTTGAAAAGTACAAAGTTCTAATTTTCCCTCTCTATATAGTCTATCTAATAATCTCTCTGGAAATCTTTTATCTAAAATTCTATAAGATGTAGTTATGGCTTTTACTTTATCTCTATTTATTAATGAATTAGTCAGATATGGTCTATGTAATTTACTACATAAACTAGGATATCTATATACCTCATCTCTTAAGTATTTATGTGAAAGGATGAAATCAGCTATCTCTTTTGAATAACTATACATTAGGATATTTCTTCCAATATATTTTATGCCTTTTTTAAAATTATTAATTTCTCCCTTTCCCTTACCATTTTTCATAACTGAATAATATAATTTTACTCCTTGTAACATGTGCTCTCTCCTAGTAATTATTTACTAAATTCTCCCACATATATTATACCTGTAATTAATGACAACTTTTGTCATTTTAGGTGTAAATTATATTACTTTTTTGTTACTAAATTCACTTATTTTTAATCCTAAACCTCTTGACTTACTTCTATTAAATATTTGCCATAATCAGTTTTTAATAGTGACTCTGCTAACCTTAATAAATCCTCATTACTTATCCAACCATTTCTATATGCTATCTCCTCTATACATGCCACATAGTTTCCTTGTCTTTCCTGTATAGTTTCTATAAAGTTAGATGCTTGTAAAAGATTTTTATGTGTTCCTGTATCTAACCAAGCAAATCCCCTTCCCAATAGATTTACTTTTAGAGTTTTCTCCTCTAAGTACAATCTATTTAAGTCTGTTATCTCTAACTCTCCTCTTTTACTTGGTTTAATACTCTTAGCTTTTTCTACTACACTATTATCATAAAAATATAATCCAGGTACTGCATACTTAGATTTTGGATTTTCAGGCTTTTCTTCTATTGAGATTACGTTTCTATTCTTATCAAATTCTACTACTCCATATGCTCTTGGGTCTTTTACTAGATAGCCAAAAATTTCTGCTCCCTTTTCTAATTTAGCTGCATTTTTTAAAATGGGAGAGAAAGCCTGTCCAAAGAAAATATTATCTCCTAAAACTAAGGCTACATTGTCATTACCTATAAAGTCTTCTCCTATTATAAAGGCTTCTGCTAAACCATTAGGTTTTTTCTGTACCTTATACTCTATCTTCATTCCAAGTTCACTACCATCTTGAAACAACTCTTCAAAACATCTTAAATCTCTGGGAGTAGAGATTATCAGTACCTCTCTTATCCCTGCTAACATAAGTACAGAAAGAGGATAATATATCATTGGTTTATCATAGATAGGAAGTATCTGCTTTGATATACTCTTTGTCATTGGATATAGTCTTGTCCCTGTTCCACCAGCTAATATTATCCCTTTCATTTTTGTACTCCTTTTTTATTCAAAACTAATATTAATCATAATACTCAAATCTCTTTTTTCTTATCTATTTAAAAATTTTTCTTCTAATCATTTTTAATGTAATTAAATTATTTTTTATATAAATATATCTAAAAATATCTATTTTATTTATATTATTTTCTATTATTTTTTTTATTTTACTTTTAAAATATTTTTTAACTATGGTATTTTTCTCATTCTCTATTATTGTTAAACTCTTTTTAAAAAACTCTGTAAATTCTTCTTTAAAAAAATTTTTACTAATTTCCTCTAATTCAATTTCTATTCTCAATATTAAAATTTCTAATTTTATTTTTACTAACTCTGAAATATTTTCATCTTTTAATTTTAACAATAATTCTTTTATCATTAATTGATATTTTTTATTTTTCTCACTAGATAAGTCTGTTATCAAGCTTCCATCTCTTCCTACTCTATACCAATATCCAACATAATCTAAAAATCTTACCTTTTTAGTATTAATTAAAGTGATTATATCCCAGTATGTATCTTCATACAACTTTAACCCCTCATTAAACCTAAAATTATTTTTTTCTATAAAGGATCTTTTATAAATTTTTATTGTTGCTCCATTTGGAACTTCATCTAAAAAAATATATCCTTCATTAATTTTCAACAATTCTTTATTTATATTTTTTATTCTTCTATTTGTTATTATTTTACCTTCTTTATTACTATACTCTCCTAAATTAAATATTAAAATATCTTCATCACTTAAATTTTCTACTAAATTTTTAAATAAATCTTTTTCTATCCAATCATCACTATCAATAAATAAAATATAATCTCCATTTGCTTTTTCTAAACCAAAATTTCTAGCTGAAGCTATTCCTCCATTTGCTTTTTGGTATATTTTTATATTTTTATTTTCTGCAACTATATCTTCTATCTCTTTAAAAAAATTATCAACACTTCCATCATCAACTATTAAAACTTCGAAATTTTGGTAACTTTGTTCAACTATTGATAAAAGACATTTTCTTACATATTTTTCGACATTATAAACTGGAAGTATTACACTTATTTTTTTCATTTATTCTCCTTTATTTTTCAAGCAACTGCATCCTGTTATCGCTAAAATAACCCATAAAAATACTGGGTCTGCTCCTCCTCTCCAAAGAGGCCATACCACTCCATAGATACAATAACTTATTAATGCACCAAAAGTAGCTAATCTATATTTAAATTCAAGATTTTTTATTAAAACTATTAAAAAATATGGTAAAAAAATTAAAAATTGAAATATTGAAAATACCCCATGATATACTAAGTTATTAAGATACATACTATGAGCATCATCAAATCCTTTTTCAAATATAGATTTATAATATCTTTGAACTTTAGTATCTTCTGGCATCATATCTACATATTTATCAAACAACTTCTTATCTTGTTTAGTTCCTGTTCCAGTTATTGGATGCTGTGAATAACGCCAAATTGCATTTTTCCACATTTCTACTCTTAATCCATTAGAAGTATTTTGTACTGTTCTTTCAATATTAAAAGTATTTTTCTTAAATCTATTTGAATATGGAGTTTGGAAAAATATTAATAGCAATACCATTCCACTTATACATGATAATAATAATTTAATATTTTTATTAATAACTACTAATATAAAACACGATAAAATAACAGCTAATAATGCTGCTCTAGTTTGTGAAATAACAAGTAAAAATAATGAACTTGCACATAGAAAAATACTAAAAATTTTGATTTTTTTACTTTTACTCTCTAATATCCCTCCAAAAGAAAATACTGTTATAATTGAACTGATTAAAGCTGTAGACATAATCCCTAAATACCCTTCAAATCTTGAAATATCTTTTTTTAAAAAATATGTATTTATTCCATTAAAAAATAACAACAGATATCCTATCCCTATACTTATTATAAACTTTCTTAAAATCTCTTTTTTTTCTTTTACTAAAGAATATAAATAGAAAGTAATTATAAAATATTGGTTTATTTTAAGAAATGCTCTAACTGCTCTATAATTAAAATCAGCTAAAAAATTCCATAAAATCCCTACTCCAATAAAGAATAATACTAATTTTCTTAATTTTTTATTTCCGAATTCCATTTTTTCTTTAAAATAAAATATATCTATTAAAATAAATACAAAAATAAAACCTAAACTAATTTTAGTAATATTAAAATTTATAAAAAGACTTACCCCTAAAATATATAGAACTATCTCTTTTAGTTTTAAAAATTTTTCTTTATTCATCATTTTCCCCTACTAAAAATTTTTTTAAATCTTCATAATCTATTTCTATAGAATTTAATAATTTTGTTCCAAAGTAATTCTCTTCTCTATTTTCACTATTACCATATATTATCCTTACATTTTCAAATTTATCATGTGAAAAACTATTTTTTTGTCCAAAAAAAGCAAGAATCTTCTTCCTAAATCCAAATGCAAAATTATATAATCCTGAATCTACTCCTAAATAAATTTTTGCCGAGTTTATAATTTCTAATGTTTCTGTTAAACTTAATTTATTAACTAAATTTATAACATTATATTTTTCTAACTTAATCTTAGTTTTTATTTCATTAACTAATTTTTCTTCTAATTCCCCTTTTCCTAATAAAATTATTTTATTTTTTGAAGTTTTATTTAAAGTTATTATTATTTCAACTACCTTATCTGAACATAACATTTTTTTTCTATCAGCAGATCCTATCCCGAAAGATATTACGTTTTTATATTTTTCTGATTTACCATACATATTGCTTATATCTGGAAGAATTCCATTCAAAGTTAAATTTTTATTAAAATACTCATTGTAGAAATTTTTAACTTGTTCAAGAATATAATTTTCTCTTTCAAAATTTATAATTTTATTATAATATTTATTATATTTAGTGTTAAATTTATTAAAATATCCTATTTTTTCTACATTTTTTATGTATTTCACATAAATATCATGTTGATCAAATTCTAATGAAACTATTTTTTCAATTCCTAAACTCGCTATCTTATTTATTAATTCAATTTTCCCTTTTATCCTTTTTCTATGAGAAGAACTATATATAATTATATTATTAAATCCTAATTTTTCTAAAAAGGATTTAGTTTTTTCTACACACATTACTATAACTCTATCATTTCCATATTCCTCTAAAAATTTTCTTAGCAATTTTTCACGAACAATATTATCTCCTAAACCGTCTGTTACAGTTAAAAGTATTTTATTCCCTTTTTTATATTCAAAAGGTTTCAATTTAAAATATACATCCAAATATATCTCTTTCAATTTTTTTCTAATATTTGATAATTTCACTTTTCCTCTCCCTATATTCTCCAGCCTTTTTTTCTCAAATCTTTTTTCAAATTTCTGAATTTTTCTATAAAATTAGAACGTTTTATCTTTTTTAAAATAAAGACTAATATATATGAAAATCCTTTTTTATTTATTGAATATTTCATATCCACATTATATCTCAACTCTTTTACTAACAAATCCTCTTTTAGTGTAAAAATATCATATATTCTTTTAAAATATAGATACTTTTCTTTTTTCATTTGTGTATCTATCATTTTAATTTTATTTTCGATTTTTACAAAATTAGAAGTATTAAGATCTCCATGATATCTTCCTAACTTATGTACTTTCTTTATTATTTCAATTACCTTATCTATATCTTCATTTGTTCTAAGAATATTTCCATCAATATATTCCATTAAAAGAAAGCTTTTTTGAATAAAAATTCCTTTTTTTATAATAGCAACTAATGGTTCTACTAACTCTGTTACTCCTTCTTTTATAGCTTCTTGACCATTTTTTAATGTAGTAAGGGCTTCTCCTTTTTTAAAGAAGGTTTGTATTTTCCTTTGAGGAATAACTACTTCTGAACGAAATTCTTTTAAAATATATTTTTTATTATTAATTTCTACTATAGCTACATAGTTTCTCTTTGTATCTTTCAGTACTTTATTAAGTTTAAAAGTATTATCTATAATAATTTTCCACAATTCTTCCATTTTTTCTTTTGGTGGAAAATAGATTTTATATTCTTTATATTCACTAGATTTTATATCTTTCAAATTATCACCTTATTAATTTTCATCAAATAGTTTTTCATACTCTTTTAAAACTACACTTTTATCAAATCTTAATAGATTTTTTTCCATATTTTTTATAATTTTACTTATTTCTCCATCTTTTTTTAATATTATTTTTTCTAATATTTCAGCTAATTGTTCAAAATTCCCAACATTAAATAAATATCCACTTTTTCCATATTCCAAAATTTCACTTGGTCCTACTTTACAGTCACTTGATATAACCAATTTATTAAAAAAAGCTGCTTCTACTAAAACCAACCCAAACCCTTCATATTTTGAACTATGTATAAAAAAATCACAATTTTTTAACCATACATATGGATTTTTAAATCTACCTAATAACTTTATTTGGTCTTCAAGTTTATAATTTTCTATATATATTCTTATTTCTTCTTTTGAAGGTCCATCTCCTATTATATATAATTTTTTATTTATATTTTTTTCTTTTAACTTTGAAAAAGCTTTTATTAAAGTTAAGTAGTCTTTTTGAAGTGTATCTAATCTTGAAATAGCGATACAATAGTCATCTTTTAGCATATTTTTTTGTTCATTATTTAACTCACTTAAATCTTCACTTAATTTTTCTATTCTTTCAAAATTAAATGGATTGTATATCCTTCTGATTTTTCCTCTTAGTTTAGGATAAATATTTTCTAGTTCTTCCTTCATCTCATCACAAATTGCTACTATTGTATCATAATGTTCTAATCTTTTTCCAAACCTTTCTATCTTATCTTTCTTCTTTTTTAAATTTGGAATTGAATTATGAATCCAAACAATTTTTCTTTTTATATTTAATTTATCTATATATTTAGTTGCACCAGCATCAAAATCAACTAATATATCTATACTTCCCATTTCTTTTACTAATTTTTCCATATTTTTAAACATTATTTTTGTTGAATAGTTTAAATAAAAATTATATAAGATTTTATATATATAATTCTTTTTTTTCAATCTATACTTATCTATTTTCTGAATTAGCTCTTGTGATTTTAAAAAATAATATTTTACCTCTTTCGGAATATCCTTCTCAAAAATATTATTTTCTCCACAATCATCATCTATTACCAAGATAATCTCGTACTTATCTTTGTTTATTGTTTGAAGAACCTCTATTAATACTCTTTCAAGTCCTCCCATTCTAAGACTTCCACTTCTAAAAACTATTTTTTTCTTCATTCTTCATCTCCAAAATTAATAAGTTTTTTAAATTGCTCTACTATATATTTTACATCAAATTCTTTTATTTTTTCCTTCATAAACTTATCTAACATATATTTTTTTCTATTCTCATCATCTAATAAATTTATTATCTCTTCTTCAAAACTTTTTTTATCTCCATTTTTTACTAAGATTCCATATTCATTCTTACCTAAAATATCTTTTGGTCCTGTTGGGCAATCATAGGCAATTACAGCTGTCCCACAAATCATACTTTCTAAAAATACTGTAGGTAAACCTTCTCCATATGAAGTATGTAAGAAGAGTTTTGCATTCTTCATCCATGGAAATGGATTTTTTTTCTGTCCCAATAGCAATACATCTTTTTCAAGGTTTAACTCTTTTATTTTTTCTTCTAACTCTGATTTTTGTGGTCCATCTCCTATTATATATAACTTATCTTTTATTCCTTTATTTTTTAAATTATAATATATATCTATTAAATCTTCTCTTCCCTTTCCTTTTGCTAGTCTAGATACTGCTACCATATATTCATTTTTTAAAAATTTTTCATCCTCTGATTCAACTTCAGCTTCCATATTCTTTTTTACTATATCTATATCAAAAGGATTATATAATCTATATAGTCTATCTTTTGGTACATCAAATATTTGAATCATCTCTTGCAACATCTCATCACAAATATTAACAATCTTATCATATTTTTTTAATCTCTCACTTAATCTTACTTTTTTCTTACCTTTTTTACTTGAAAGATTATAATGAACCCATCCTATTTTAGGTAATGGTATTACATCTAGATATTTTCCTAAACTCATATCAAAATCTATTACTATATCAAACTTCTCTTTATTTTCTTGCATAAATTTTTTTAACCATTTTTTCATATATATTCTTTCATAGCTTAAAAGTAATGGATATAGTAATCTACAAAAAATATTTTTCTTATTATTCTTTACCTTATTTCTAAATTTAACCATTTCCTCTGTTTTTATAAATATAACTGGTAAATTTTTAGGGATATCTTTAAAAAATATATTTTTTTCTGGATCATTTTCTTTTATTAAAACTGTTATTTCTAAATCTTTTTCTTTTGCTAAACCTTGTAAATATGAAATTAATACTCTCTCTATTCCTCCCATAAATAGCTGTCCATTATAAAACAATATTCTTTTCTTTTCCATAAAAATCTCCCTTAACTTATTGCTCTCTCTATTTCTCTCATATCAAAATTATTTATATCATCATCTTTATTCTCTTTTGAAAAAATTTGAATAGCCTTATCTGAATTTGGTCCCCACAATACACCATTGTTTCCTATAACATCTTCTCTATATATAGCTATCACTTTTTTATCTAACCCTACTCCTATATGTACAATAGAAGTATCTGGAGATATTATCATTTCACAATTTTTTATCAAAGCTATTACTTCTTGTATTCCAGCTAATTCTATATAGTGTACTCTTTTATCTTTTATCTTTTCTTTTATCTCTAATATCTCTTTTTTATTTTCTCCATGTCCCAACAAATATAATTCATTTTCTCTATATTTCAAAAGAATTTCTATAATCTTTTCTATATTTTTTCTATTAAAATTTCTATGTTTACTTGCAGTATATGGATTTAATATAACTCTTTCTTTTCCACTTACCTCAAGTATATTTTCCTCTTCTTTTATTTTTTTCTCTACCTTTACCAGAGCTTCATCTGATATCTGTATATCATAATTACTTTGTATCTCTTTTATTCCTAATACTTCTAAAATATTTATAAATCTTTTAGTTATATGAGAATTTTTTTCCTCTGGTACACTTATATCAAATAATTGCCACCCCTCTTTATCTACTCCCAAATTTATTTTACAGTCACACTTGCTAATAAACATTATCTGTTTTTCTCTTAAGATAGTAGAAGTATCTATTAATAAATCATATTTTTCTTTAGCTATCTCATTAGCTAGATTTTTTAAATAACTACTATCTTTTTTATATTCATAAATTTTATCAACATAATGGTTATCTTTTATAATGTCAGTAGCACCTTTTCTTGTTACTACTCCTATTTTAATATTAGGATATTGTTTTTTTATCTCTCGATAAATAAAGCTGCTTACAACCATATCCCCTATTTTTCCATCATCTCTCATTATTATAATAGAGTCTATTCCATTTTTTTCTATTAGATCCTCTTTAATTATCTTCACTTTTTCTTTTTTATCCCATAATAACCTAGCTATTTTTACTTTTTGATTTCTTAAAAAATTTTGAAATACTCTATTTATTTTCCTAATCATAGATTTCCTTTCTAAACTTCCAACATTTTCAAGATTTTTAATACATATTTACTCATTCTAAATTATACCAAATTTTTATTAAATTTTATACACCATTTTTCAAATTATATGATATTATATACATTAGGAAGTAATAAGTTACAATAATGAGGTGTGATATGAAAAAAATTAAATTTATATACAATCCTTTTTCTGGAGATGGAGTAGTTACAAAGAATTTAGATACAATCATCAGTAAGTATCAAGCAAAAGGATATACTATCATTCCTTTTAGAATATCCACTGAGCAAAATTTAGAAGAAACTTTTTCTGACATAGATAGCTCTTACCATCATATCTTAGGAGCTGGTGGAGATGGAACTATCAATCAGATTATAAATTTAATGAAAGAGAAAAATTTAGATATTCCTCTTGCTATACTTCCTGTGGGAACTGCCAATGATTTTGCAAAATATATAGGTATGCCAGCAGATATAGGAGAAGCTTGTAATAAAATTCTTTCTGGAGAGATTAGAGAGATAGATTTAGGTAAAGCTAATGACAAATACTTTATAAATGTATTTAGCTTTGGACTTTTTACTGATATCTCACAAAAAACACCTACACATCAAAAAAATACTCTAGGAAAATTAGCTTATTACATCAACGGAATAAAAGAATTACCATCACTAAAAAAATTAGATATCAAAGTTACATCAGATGAGTTTTCTTATGAAGGAAATGCACTTATCTTCTTTACCTTCAATGGACGTACAGCAGGAAATATAAATATATCTTACAAAAGTGAAATAAATGATGGATTACTAGATGTTATCATAGTAAAGGGAGAGAATATTCTATCTACCTTCCTTTCACTTTTTGAGTTTTTAAAATTAGAACATCTAGAAGAACCAAAGGATATTATACATTTTAAAAGTTCAGACTTTGTTGTTAAATATCTTGATTCCTCGTTAAATAGTGATATAGATGGAGAGGTTGGTCCTAAATCTCCTGTTCATATTTCTTGTATTAAAAATGGATTGAAAATCATATACTAAGAGTAAAAAAAGCTCATTTTTAAAAACTGAGTATTTTTTTACAACATACTTTATTTTTTTGCACTTTTATTGTAAAATATTATATATATTATAAATTTTTATTATTTTTTTATTTTATAAAAAAGATGCTGATAAGATTATATTAGCACAGTTTTTTTATTAAATGTTTATTAAAAGGAAAATAAATTATTTTTTTTACTTTATGTTTAAATTAAATTTTATTTTAAAAAACTTCTATATCATATTTTGATAATATAAATATCAATTATATATATTGTCAATTATTGACTTTTAACTATGGTATAAGGTATATTCATAATATAAACCATAATTACAATAATATGAGGAGGTTTTTTATGTTTGAGTACACATTTAATATGGCAGAAACTCTTGCTATTGCAGTAATCTTATTATTATTAGGAAAAGGAATTAAGAAAAGAGTTCCTATCTTAGAGAGATTTTTTATTCCAGCTCCTGTTATAGGTGGAACTCTATTTTCTATTTTTATGTTAATAGGTCATAATACTGGAACTTTTACTTTTAACTTTGACAGTATTTTAAAAGATTTTTTAATGGTTATATTCTTTACTACTATAGGATTCTCAGCTAGTTTTGAACTCCTGAAAAAAGGTGGAGTAGGAGTTGCTCTATTCTTAGCTGCTGCTACTATTTTAGTTATTATTCAAGATGTAGTTGGTGTTTTCTTAGCTAAAGCTTTTAATTTACATCCATATATTGGACTTGCTGCTGGTTCTATTCCATTGACTGGAGGACATGGAACTTCTGGAGCTTTTGGTCCTGTACTTGAAGAGGCTGGAGCAGCTGGTGCTTTTTCAGTAGCTATTGCTTCTGCTACATTTGGACTAGTTGCTGGATGTTTAATAGGTGGACCTGTAGCTAAAAGACTTCTACAAAAGTACAATTTAAAAGCTAAGACAACTGATGAAGAAACTGGAAACTCTACTATTAAGCTAGAATCTGACAATCCTATTTCTGAAGGAACTCTCTTTGATTCTGTAGTAGTTATATCTTTAGCAATGGGTATTGGTGCTTGTATTCCAGTATTTAGTAAGAAACTTGGATTAGTTTTACCTGGATATCTTGGACCTATGGTTATCGCTGCTATAATTAGAAATATAGCAGATGCTCAAAAGAAAACTCTACCAATGAAAGAGATCTCTATAATTGGAAGTATATCTCTATCATTGTTCTTATCTATGGCTTTGATGTCAATGAAATTATGGGAATTAGCTGCACTAGCTTTACCATTAATAGTTATCTTACTTATCCAAACTGTTATCATGGCACTTTTTGCTTACCATATAACATTTAGAATAATGGGAAAAGATTATGATGCTGCTGTTCTTGCTACTGGACACTGTGGATTTGGATTAGGAGCTACTCCTAATGCTATGGCAAATATGGAAACTTTCACATCTGTCAATGGATTTTCAGCTAAGGCTTTCTTTGTATTGCCATTAGTTGGTTCTCTATTTATAGACTTTGTGAATGCTTCTATAATTACATTCTTTATGAATATTTTTAAATAATATTATTTTTATTAAGGGAGGAAGCATTTGAAATTAGAAAAACAGAGTATAGGAGTTTTTGATTCTGGGGTAGGAGGTACTACCGTTCTAAAAGAGATATTGAGTATTCTTCCCAATGAAAATATATTTTATTATGGTGATAGTAAAAATTCTCCTTACGGACAAAAAAGTGCAGAAGAGATTAGAGAATTATGTTATAAGATATTAGATTTTTTTATAGCTAATGAATGTAAAGCAGTAGTGGTGGCTTGTAATACAGCTACCGCTGCTGCTTTAGACAGTTTAAAAAATAGATACTCAATTCCTATTATTGGAGTTATTGATGCTGGAGTAAAGAGAGCTTTAAAAGTTTCAAGCAATAATAAGATAAATATTTTAGCTACACCTTTTACAGTTTCATCTAAAGCCTATATTACAAAATTTAATAAAATTTCTAAAAATATCTCTGTAACTCAAGAGGGATGCCCAGAATTTTGTACTATGATAGAAACAGGTTGGGAAACACACAAAGATAGATATGAGCTTCTTAAAAATCATATTGATAATCTTTCAAAGAAGGCTGATACTCTTATTTTAGGATGTACTCACTACCCTATTATTAGAGAAGATATTGAAAAATATTTTTCTGGTAAGATTGTAGATCCAGCTAGAGAAACAGCTTTAGAGCTATATTCTTTACTAAAGTTAAGTGATAGTCTAAATACCTCTGATAAAAAAGGAAGAGTTGATTTCTTTGTAAGTGGTAATAAAGAAAGATTTAAAAAGATAGCAGAAAAGTTTTTAGGATTTGAGATAAAAAATATATATTCAGTATAAAATAAAAAGAGGTTATTTCAATTTAAGAAATTTACTAGGAGAGAGAATAACATTCAAGAATGACGAAGATTGAGGAGAATAAATAGAGCAAGTCAGCGAAATCGAACGCTAAAAAACACAACTGTTTGAGTGAAACGAGTTTTGTGTTTTTAGTGAGATGAACCTACTTGCTCTTTATTCTTTGAACGAAAGTCATTCTTGAATTTAGTTACAATAACTTTAATTTTTTAAATTACAACATCCCCTTGTTTTTTTTTAAATTTACGAGGTATACTCCTATTAAGAAGAACATTGACTTTAATAATAAATTAAAAATAATTTTCTTATTTTATAAAATTATTTTTAGAGGTTTTAGGTGGTTCCAATGGAATAAAAAATTTTTTTGAAATTGTTTTACACTAATAAATTATTTACTACTGTTTTTTAATAAGGTGGAGGTTTATTATGGAATTACAAAAACTAATTTATACTGTTGAAGATGGTATTGGAATAGTTACAATGAATTTTTTAAAAAATCTTAATGCTATTGATGAACAGATGGCAGATGAATTGATGTATGTAGTAGATAAAGCTGAAAAAGATCCTAATGTTAAAGTTCTTGTAATCAAAAGTGCTGGTAAAGCTTTTTCTGCTGGTGGAGATATTGGATATTTTTATAAATTAATACAAGCTGGTGGGGAAGTAAATATGGACGGTCTAATTGCAAAGGTTGGTGTTGTTGCAGACGGACTTAAAAAAATGAGTAAAATGGTTATCACTTCTGTATCAGGAGCAGCTGCAGGAGCTGGAGTTAGTTTAGCTCTTGGTGGAGATTTTATGATTTGTGCTGAAGATGCAAAATTTTTATTAGCCTTTGTAAATTTAGGACTTGTACCTGATACTGGTGTAACATATCTACTTTCTAAAGCTATTGGAACTTCTCGTACAATGGAATTAGCTGCTACTGGTAGACCTATGGGAGCAGAAGAAGCAAAAGAACTTGGATTAGCATATAAAGTTGTTCCTGTTGAAGAATTAGAAGAAGTCACTATGAAATTTGCTAAAAAACTAGCTGCTGGTCCACTTATCTCTTATAAAAATATTAAAAAACAAATTTATGATGCTAACTACTCTGATTATAAGAAATGGCTTGCTGAAACTGAGATTCCTACACAGAGAGAGTGTGCAGCTTCTATGGATTTCCAAGAAGGATGTAAAGCATTTATGGAAAAAAGAAAAGCTATTTTTGAAGGAAAATAATCTAATTTATGTATAGATGAAGGGTGGGATGAAAAGTGTTATCGAAAATATTTTCTATGGAAGAGATACTTAAAAAATTTCACGATGGTCAAACTATAATGTTTGGAGATTGGCATGGAGAATTTGCTGCTGACGATATTATTGAAGGAATATTAGATAAAGGTGTTAAAGATATTCATGCAATTGCTGTTTCTGCTGGTATGCCAGATCTTGGGCTTGGAAAATTAATCAGTGCTAAAAGAGTTAAATCTCTTATCACAACACATATTGGTCTAAATCCTGTAGCAAAAGACCAGATGTTTGCTGGAGAATTAGATATTGAGTTCAGTCCTCAAGGAACATTTTCTGAAAGAATTCGTTGTGGTGGTTATGGATTAGGAGGATGTTTAACTCCTACTGGACTTGGAACAGATGTTGAAAAAGGAAAACAAAAATTAGAAATCAATGGAAAAGAATATCTATTAGAGTTACCTCTAAGAACAGATATAACTTTAATAAAAGCTACTAAAGCTGATAAAGCTGGAAACATATCTTTTAGAATGAATTCTAGAGCTATCAGTACTGAGATGGCTTTTGCTGGAGATATTGTTATAGTAGAAGCTGAAGAATTAGTTGAAGTAGGAGAATTAGGTCCTAGTGAAATTGATGTCCCAGCTCCATTAGTTGATATGATTTATGTAAGAGAGGGTAATACTAGACATGTATGTCCTTATTGGCAAAGGTTAAAACAAAAAGCTCAAGAAGGAGGTAAATAATCATGGCTGAATTAAAAGGACGTTCACTAATTGCTTCTCGTTGTGCAAAATTTTTTAAAGATGGAGACTTTGTAAATTTAGGAATTGGAGTTCCTCTAATGTGTGTTAACTACCTTCCTAAAGGAGTAGATATATGGCTTGAAGCTGAAATAGGTACTGTTGGTAGTGGTCCTACTCCTAGCTGGGATGATGCTGATATAGATATTATTGATGCTGGTGGTATGCCCGCCTCTATAATTTCTGGTGGTAGTATTCATGACCATACTGCTAGCTTTGGATTTATTCGTGGTGGACATATTGATATTGCTGTTCTTGGTACTCTTCAAGTAGATCAAGAGGGAAATATCGCCAACTGGACTATACCTGGAAAATTAGTTCCTGGTATGGGAGGAGCTATGGATTTATGTTCTGGTGTAAAACGTATAATTGTTGCTACTGACCATTGTGAAAAAAATGGTGCTCCTAAAATTTTAAAAAAATGTACACTTCCATTAACTGGAAAAAATTGTGTAACTGATATTGTAACTGAAAGATGTTATCTTCAAGTTACTCCAGAAGGATTGGTTCTTAAAGAGCTTGCTCCTGGTTACACAGTTGAAGATATTATTGCAGCTACTGATGCAGAAATTATTGTTCCAGATGAAATAGGAGTTATGGAATAACATAAAAAAACTACACCCTCTATCTTAGATATTAAAGATAGAGGGTGTAGTACACTCATATCCTTTTTTCATTATCTTTTTATACATTTATTATAGAACTCTTCAAATCTCTCTACTACTAAATCTGGCATTACTAAATCCTCTTGCTCTTTAGCAGAGTATTTACTATATGCATCAGGGTCTACATCTAATGGTCCTACTCCTTGATGTCTTTCATCTTCTACTATCCATTCCTTTATATCAAGATTAGGTCTTTGTACTATAAAGCTAGGTGTTCCTACTGCTTGAGCTAGGTGTCTAGGTCCTCCTTCATTTCCAAAGAACATATCACAATTTTTAAGTAGCATTGCTAACTCTCTTATATCTTTAGTCTCTATATTAGTAAATATATGAGGATCATGCCCTAATCTTTCATGAGCCTTTAAAGCAAACTCTTTTTCTGCTGGAGAGTAGTAAAAAATTATTTGTGGGTCAATATCAGCTATTATTCTTCTAGTTATCTCTAACATCTTATCTATATTAAACACCTTAGCAGGAACTCTAGCATTGATAGCAAAAGCAAATACTGGCTTAGAAAAATCCACACCAGCTTTTATCATCTTATCTCTCATATACATTTTTTCATCTTCCGATATATGTATAGAAAAATCCTCTGTATATTTTACATCATACTCTTGCTCTAAAGGTTTTAACATTCTTAAAAATTTATCTACTTTATTTTTTGTTCCTGTTGGCTCCTCAATCTTATGAGTATATGTATAACCTCTTTTTTTCTTAGCTCTTCCTATTCTATATTTAGCTCCCCTAGAAAATAGTGTAAATAATTCACTTTTAGGAGTAGACATTATATCTATCACTATATCATAATGATTTCTAGTAACCTGCCAAACCTTTTTTATATATTTAAAAGGATTTTTCTGCTCCTCTTTAGTTATTTTTATTACATTATCTATGCCTTGATGTTTCTCAAATATAGGAGCTATATGCTCATACACTACATAGTCTACCTGTGCATCTGGAAAAGTCTGCTTAAGTGTAGTACATATTGGAGCTGCTAAGATAGAATCCCCTATCTGTCTAAATCTAACTACTAATATTTTCACTCTTCTCTCCTTTTTAGTCTCTATAATATTTTTTTAAATAAAACTCTTCAAAGTCTGTCTTACTCATAAATAGTATTTTATCTACTAGTGTTTTTTCATACTCTGATAAAATCTCTTTTAAAATTTGGATATTAGCTCTTCCTTCTAAAATATTTCCAAAAGAAGCTGACATATAATTCTTCTCTTCATTATATACTAATATATATTTTTTCTGTAACTTTAGAAGATTTTCAAAATCACATTTAAACTTAATATCTTCAAAACCTCTAACTATCCCTAATAATGACTCTGTTAATTTTAATCTAATTCCTATCTTATCCTCTTTCTTGTTCAACTTTCCATTTTTAAATTCAATTAGATAGACAGTATCATTTTGAAAATCTAATCCATCTACTGCCATTATCTCATATCTCTTTCCCAAATTATTCCAGATTTTTTTTAGAACACCCTTATCAAAATTAAATATCTTTACATCATCATTTTCTATCATTGAAATAGGTGTTTCTCCAGAGTCATCCTTTGAAACCAAAGAGATAGTTTGTAAATAATCACTATAATTTTCCTTGAAAAAATTTTCTATATCTTTTTCATTTTTCATTACACATCACTGAATTCTACTTGTTTTAATATCTCATATGCTTCAGTTAATTTTTTATATATAAAGCTTAACTCATTTGTTTTATCCAATAATATTTTTGAAGTTCTTTCATTTGAATCCACCATAGAATAAAACCTAGTATTACATCTATATTTTTCAGAATAAATCTTTATAGCATCTATAAAATAAGGACTATGAGAATTTAATAAAATTTTAACTTTTAAATTCATAGCCAAGATTACCAATATCTCTGCATACTTAACCTGCCAATTTGGATGTAGATGTACCTCTGGTTCATCTATAATCAAAATTGTCTTTTCATTCAATCTTCTATTGTTAAGTAACATCTCTATTAATCCAAAAGTTTTTATTCCATTAGCTGTATTTTTTACATTGATATTGTATCCATTTTTCTTATAATTATATTTTCTAGTTTGTTTATCAAAAGTAAATTCTCCAGATATTATCTCTACTATCTGTTTATTTATTTTTTCTATCTCTTTCTCTTTTCCTAAAAGATTATCAACTATATTAAACTCAAGTTTATTCATCAAATTTTCTTTTAAAATATAGTTTTTATCATCTATTTTTCTCTCTTTTTCACTACAAATTTTATCTAAATAATCTATTATAAGAGGAGACTCTATATATATTATATTATAGTTATTTCTCAACTCTCTTATTGGAAGCTTTGTTTCTACTACTTCATCATTAAGTAATTTTATCTCTATTGAGCTATTTTCATCTTCTAATATTAATGATGACTCCTCTTTATCTTCAAATATATTTCTAATTCCTGTTTCAAATTCCTCTTTAAGTGCTTTTTGAAAAGATTCTTTTTCAATTAAATTATAATCTAAAGTTTCGTTAAAAACTTTAAATAATGCTTCTAAAAACTCTTTTAAGGATTTTTCTAAACTCAAGAGTTTTTTTATATCATTATCTTTATCAACATATTTATTTAATTCTTTTATATTTACTTCAATTTTTTGTAAAATTTTATCATCTATAAAAATTTTTTTCTTATATTTTATTGTTTCATTTAATATGTCTTCTAAGTATTTTTTTAAATTATTTATTTCTGTCTTTGTTATAAATATAAAATTATTTTCTAATAGATTTTTTATAATTTTTTTAGAATAAATCTCTTCTTCTTGCTCAATTAATTTAACTAATCCATAATGTGTAACTTCAAGCATTTTATTTACAGTTGAAATATATTCATCTTCAAAATAATTCATTGTATTTATTAAAGTAAATAGTGCTTTCCCTATTGTACTCTTTCCACTGTCATTTTCAGCTGCTATCAAAGTTATATTATCTAATAACATATCTGCTTCAGAGATAACTCCAACATTTTTTAATTGAAATCTCATCTTTCACCTCCACTTATTTTCTCCTCAATTATACCACTTTTTTCTAAATTCCCCTAGAAAAAAAGGAAATACAAGAAAGTCTTCCTCTCTTATATTTCCTAATTTATTAATCATTGTAATATAAATTTTCTGTTGGGAATACTTGGTCACAAGTTAAATCAATTCCTAACTTTCTTAAAGTTTGTTCATTTGTTTTTCCAAGTATATTTGTGCAGTGAGCTTGAGTTCCTTTTAACATTGATAATTTTTGTACAGCCACTTGTGCCATTGGGTTAGTTGCTGCACAGATACTTAATGCCATAAGTATCTCTTCACAGTTTAAAGCAATATTTTTACTTTGAAGAGTCTTATCTTTTAAATTTAAAATTGGCTCTAATACAACTGGAGAGATTAATAATATCTCATCATTAATTCCAGCAAAATATTTTACAGCATTTAAAATAGCTGCTGAAGCTGCATCCATAAGTGGAGATGCCTTACCAGTTATCATTGTTCCATCTGGTAACTCAAATGCTATTGCAGAAGCTGGCTCAGTTTGCTTAGATTTTATATCCTCTAATTTTTTTCTAGCTACTCCTACAACTTTTCTATCCTCTTCTTTTAATTCTAGTGCATCCATTATTGTACGAGTTCTTTTAAAAGTTTCATAATCTACATAACCTTTTTTATATTCACAACCAGTTTTGAAATATCTTCTGATTATCTCTTGCTTAGAAGCCTCTCTTACTACTTCATCATCTACTATTCCAAATCCTACTCTATTAACTCCCATATCTGTTGGAGATTGATAAATTGACTCTTTACCAGTTATCTTTTCTATTATTCTCTTTAATAATGGAAAAGCTTCTACATCACGATTATAATTTACAGCTGTTTCACCATATTTTTCTAAATGGAATGGATCTATCATATTAACATCTTGTAAATCTACAGTTGCTGCCTCATAAGCTATATTTAAAGGATGTTTTAAAGGTACATTCCATACTGGGAAAGTTTCGAACTTAGAATATCCAGCTGCATTTCCTCTCTTATATTCATGGTATAATTGACTTAAACAAGTAGCTAATTTTCCACTTCCTGGTCCAGGTGCAGTAACTACAACTATTGGCTTAGTTGTTTCTACATATGGATTTTGTCCATATCCTTCATCACTAACTATTACATCTACATCAGTAGGATATCCCTTTGTAGCTCTATGTTTATATACTTTTATTCCTCTACGCTCTAATTTATTAATAAATAAAGTTGTTGCAGGTTGATCATTGTATCTTGTGATTACAACACTGTTTACTTGAAGTTCATGCTCTCTTAAATCATCAATCAATCTGAAAACTTCCATATCATATGTAATTCCAAAGTCTCCTCTAATTTTATTTCTCTCTATATCTCCAGCATAAACACAGATTATTACTTCAAGCTTATCTTTTAATTTATGTAATACTTTTATCTTAGCATTCTCATCAAATCCAGGTAAAACTCTCTTAGCATGTAAATCAAACATAAGTTTTCCACCAAACTCAAGATAAAGTTTATCATAATTATTAACTCTCTCTAAAATATATTTAGATTGTTCTTCAAGGTACTTATTGTGATCAAATCCTATCTTCATTATTCGCTTCTCCTTATAATTAAAATTTATTCGACTTTATATTTTACCATAGAATTTAAATAATTGCTATACTATTTTTACTTTTATTTCTATATAATTAATAATTTAAAAAAAGAGGGTGCATATACACCCTCAATTTTTATTGTAAATTCATTAATACTCCAACTATAACGAATATTGAACCAAAGAAAAATAAAATTCCTTGGAATTTTATTTGGAATTTAGCCCATACTAGCCAATCTAATTTTGCTATTCCTAATATAGCAATTAATATTCCTGATGTAGGTACTATTAAGTTAGTAAATCCATCTCCTAATTGGAAAGCTAATACAGCTACTTGTCTTGGTACTCCTACTAAATCTGATAGTGGTGCCATTATAGGCATAGTAAGTGCTGCTTGTCCTGATCCTGATACAACAAAGAAATTAAATACAGATTGGAAAATATACATTACCCAAGCACAAATTGCTGATGGTAATCCACTTAATCCATTAGCTACCCAGTTAAGTACAGTATTTAAAACACTAGGTGTTCCTGCATCAGCACCACCAAGAACTAATACAATTCCTTTAGCCATTCCTACTACTATAGCTGCTCCTATTAAATCCTCTGCTCCTTTTCTAAAAGATGAAGCAATATCATTAATTCTCATATCTCCAAGTTTAAATATTACTCCTACAATACCTGAAGCAACTCCCATTATTACAAATTGAGTAGCTATTTCTGGTAAGAAATATCCAAACTTTACAACCCCATAAATTACCCAAGCCATTCCTAAAGCTACTATTAATAAAACTAATTTATGTCCTAATTTAAATTCTATATCTTGTTGCTCTTCCATATTAAATTCATTTCTATAGAAAGCATCTGTTTCATAAGATATAGAAGATTGAGGATTTTCTTTTACTTTTTTTGCATATCTCAATGTAAATACTATTCCTAATGCAGTAAAGAATACCCACATAAATATTCTAAAGCTAGCTCCTGATAACACTGGTACCCCTGCAACCCCTTGAGCTATAGCAACACTAAATGGATTCATCCACGAAGTAGCAAATCCTATCTGTGTAGAAACATAAGTTATTAAGATTCCTGTAACAGCATCATACCCCATTCCAATTACTATAGGTATTAAAACCATCGCAAAAGGAATAGCCTCTTCTCCCATTCCGAATACAGCTCCTCCTAATGAGAAGAAGAAGAATACTATTGGTAATAATAGATACTCCGAACCCTTAGTTTTTCTAATAAGAGTAAATAGTCCAGCTTCCACTGCTTTAGTTCTTAAAATTATACCAAAAGCTCCTCCAGTTATTATAATAAAAGCAATTACTCCTACAGCAGTTCCCCATTTATCTCCACTTGTTATACCTTCAAAAACATAGTTAGATACTCCAACTTCTCCTCCTGGCTCAAAGAATTTAACTCCTTTTACTAGTGGTTCCCCTTGTTCATCCAATTCATAAGTAAAACTTCCAGCTACTGGAACCTCTCTAGATTTTTCAGCTCCAGTTTCAGTAACATAAGTTACCTTTTCCATTTGGAATTTCCCCACAGGTACAGTATGTGTAAGTATTGCTGCAAATATTACAACAAAAAATATTATGACATATGTATCTGGCATATTAAATTTTTTCTTCATCTCTACCTCCATTTATTTTTATCCCATATAATTATACTTTATATCATTAATTTTATCAATAAAAAAATATTTTTTATAGAAATTAATTTAAAATAAAAAACTACATCTGTTACCTTAATATCTAAGATTTCAGATGTAGTTTAATACTAATTATTTTTTATTTTTCTAAAGATTGATTAGAATTTTTTTCCAAAATATCTCTCTAATAATCCTGCGAAAGCTCTTCCGTGTCTAGCTTCGTCTTTAGCCATTTCATGAACTGTATCGTGGATAGCGTCAAATCCTAATTGTTTTGCTCTCTTAGCGATATCAAATTTTCCTGAAGTTGCTCCGTACTCAGCTTCAACTCTTCTTGATAAGTTCTCTTCAGTAGAAGCAGTTACACACTCTCCTAATAATTCAGCAAATTTAGCTGCGTGCTCAGCTTCTTCAAAAGCTATTCTTTTATAAGCTTCTGCTACTTCTGGATATCCTTCTCTGTCAGCTACTCTTGACATTGCTAGGTACATTCCTACTTCTGTACACTCTCCTTCAAAGTTAGCTCTTAATCCAGCGATTATTTCTTCATCTCCACAAGCTAGTCCTTCTCCAACTTTGTGTTCAGTTGCCCAAACTCTTCCTGCTCCTTCTACTACTTCTTCCCATTTATCTTTTCCAGCCTTACATACAGGACATTGAGTCATTGCCTCATCAGTTATAATTTCTCCACAAACTTTACATCTCCATTTTGCCATTTTAATTCCTCCTTAAATTTCATTTAATTTATTTTATTCTTATTTTTCTTTTTTGTAATCGTTTCATATTTACTACAATAATAATATACTATATATTACTCTTTTTGTCAAGTATTTTTTGAAAAAATTTTATTTTTTTCTTATTATATGTTTTTGAGGCTGTAATATTATCTCTGTAATCACTGTTCCCTCTCTTTGAGATAGTATATTCTCCACTGCATCTGCTACACATTCTGGAAGAATATAACTTTCTTCTTCCTCTCCCTCTCTAAAATTTAATTCATCATAAAAAGGAGTCTTTGTTATATCTGGTAAGATAGAAATTACCTTTACTCCTGTTTTTCTTACTTCATCAAATAATCCCTTAGAAAAATGCACAAGCCCAGCCTTAGTAGCAGAATATGCACAACCATATGTACTAGCTTTAGTAGCTGTAATAGATGATATATTTATAACTGTTCCCTTTCTCTTTTTCAAATCTCTAAGAAGAAGCTGAGTTAAAATAAGAGGAGCTTCTAAATTAAGAGCTATCATTTTATGAAGCTTTGTAGGGTTTATCTCTTCATGAGGTCCAAAATATCCTATCCCTGCACAATTAATAAGTATATCTATTTCTTTTTTTAATTTTTTTACCATATCCTCTATATTTTGATATTTTATAAGATCACAAACAATTGGGTAAAAATTTGAAGAAGCTATATCAATCTTACTAAAATCTCTTCCCACTCCATAGACGCTATATCCCATATCTAACATTTTTTTTGATATAGCTAGTCCTATTCCAGATGTAGCCCCTGTTATCAATACTTTTTTCATCTTCTCTCCTCTATATAAATATTTTGCTTTCTTCCACATATTCCAATATTAAGTTTTTCATATACTCTAACATCTTACTATTTTCATCTAACGGATAACTGTATACCCCATCTTGACATTGAAAAGGATAATTCAATATCAATGAGTTTTTCCTATTATTTTTCATTCTCTTCATATACTCTTTAGATATTCTAAATGTTCCAATACTTACATCTAAAATTTTTTTACTATCTATCTCTTTAAAAGTTTCCCTTACCATCTCACCATAGATTTCATAAAAATTTTCTACCTTTATCATAGGATCAAAACAGATTCTTACAGTCCAACCACTATCTATTAAAATTTTAGCTGATTTTACTCTTAACTCAAAAGGAGCAGCACCTCTCTCATGCTCTTGAGCAAATCTCTTAGGAGATATTGTCCACGCTATTATAAAATTAGGATTAGGTTTTAGATCTTTAAATATCTTTATACTTGCACTTTTAGTACGTAACTCTATTTTGAGATTTTTATACTTAGCTACAAAGTCATACCATCTCTTTACAAAGCCTGTTACCTCTTCAAGAGCTATCAAGTCCGTATCATAAGAAATACAGATATACATAGATTTCTCTTTTAATATTCTCTCTATCTCTTGAAACATATCTTCTAGATTTACAAAAATAACTATATTTCCAGAAGAGTATACCCCTTGAAGATAGCAGTATTCGCAATCATATATACAGTTTAAAATAGATGATGAGTAATAAAAATTCTCATTTCCAAAACTTTCACACACCTTTGCTCCCTCATAGAGATAATTTTCCTTTTTCACTGCTAATATTAGTTTAGGTGTCCTTTTTTGTAGTGAAAAATTTTGATTATTTTTAGAAAAAATCTCCTTATAATCATCTATCTCTACTATTTGAGAGTTTGGAAATCGTTCAATGATTTTCTTACTTTCTTCATATTGCTTTGCTTCCTTTTCAATATATATGTGAGAAAAACTTCTATTTAATAAATTCATCTATTAAAATTATCCTTTCTATATAATACTCTTTCTATTATAATCTGTAATATCAGTTTTCAATTTTTTTAATAACTCTTCTATTTTTAATTTATTACTATCTATATTTTTTAATTCATTATCAGTAGCACCTACTAACTCTACAAATTGTACTTTACCATTAGGTGTAGATATCTCCCCTGCCATATCAAGAGTTGTTACAAAACCTGTTATCTTAGATTTTTTATTAGAATCTATTCCCTCTTTTTGCCCTGTCCAAATATACTCATTAGGCTGGAATATCTCTCCTGTTTCAAATACATATCTAGCTAACTCTTGTAATATGGAACAGATATTTTTTAGCTCTCTGTCCTTTATATCAAAGTCTCTTTTCTTTCTCTTTTTCTGTTCCTCTGTCATCTTCAATTTAAATGTAAGCTCAAAACCATATCCACTATACTCCATATCATCACTCTCTTTTTCATAGAGTTCACTAAAACCAAAAGTTACAAAGTGATAATATCCATCTCCTCTAAATATACTTATTCCATCAAGAGGGTCATCTCCACCTAATCTTGATGAAACTTGAGCGTGGAAATGTATCTCCTCCTGTTTAGGATAAAGTTTTTTAAATCTTTTTTCTATTGCATCAAAACCAGCTGTATCAATTATCTCAAATTCATTATTCTCTTTCATCTTATCTCCTTAATCTCCTCTAAGATTTTTTTACTATCTCTCTTATCTTTTATCTCTACATCTCTATATTTTTCTAAAATTCTATTTGTATTTTTTCCTTGTAATTTATAATAAAGTAACAAATTTTTTAATTCATTTTCCATAGTTGCTGTAAATCTAGCTTTTTTTATAAGTTCCTCTATCAAATATTTTTCTTCTAAAGAGAAATCTATCTCCTTTTCTACTTTAAATTTTTCTCTTTCTATCAACCAACTATCTATTTGAGGAAGAGATTTTAAAATTAACTCTTCCACCTGGTTTTGCTCTACCTCTCTGTCTAAATAATCAGATACTATCTTTATAAAATTTAGTTGGTAACTTTGAAAAAAATATGTAGTAGCTTCAAAGAGTCCTGCCCCTTCCATATCTACTAAATCTCCTACAACCTCATCTCCACAATATACAGGGGTATTAAAGCTCTCTAGGCTTCCTTCCTTAAAGGAATGATTAAACACCATATCTGGATAATAACTTTTCTCCAACTCTGAATTTATTATTTTATTACATAGGACTATATCCCCTATACTATATTTTTCACTCTTAGCTCCACAAATTCCAATATTTAAAAATATATCATCTTCATCTATCTCACTTTGGGAGAGAATATATGTCAATGCTATTGCACTTTTTAAAATTCCTACTCCTGTTATTATCAAGGTAACTCTCTCATTTTTAAAAACTTGTAATTTTTTTATACTATTATCTCTCTTCAAATTAAAATACTTTATAATAGGTTTTGCTTCTATTCCTAAAGCTACTGAAATATATATCATCTTCTCTCCTTTTTTATTCAATAAGAGTATAGCTCATTGATTAATATTCGTCAAATAAACTTAAAGAAAATAAAAAGAGAGGATTTTTAGTTGTTACTACTATTCTCTCTTTTATTTGAAATTCTATAAATTTTTTAGAGCTGATATTACTTTTTCTATCTCCTCTTCTAATTTTTCTACTATTTCTTTTATCTCTGCAAGATTGTTTTCCTTTGCTAATCTCATTAACTCCACTGAATATTGATATACCTTATTGAGTCCTAAATTTCCAGCTACACCTTTTAGAGTATGAGCTTCCTCTCCTATTTTATCTATATTATTATTTTCTAAAGCCTCTTTTAAATTTATAAAACTTTTATCATCTATAAATTTTTTTAAAAATTTGATATAAAAACTTTCCATATTTCCAAATCTAGCTAAACTTCCATCAATATCTATATCTATTACATTTTTTAAATCTTTTAATTCCATCTCTCTCCCTCCTATTCTCTATCTATAGTATATATTATTTATATTTTTTTATCAATCTCTAATTCTACTAAATATACAGAATAATAAAAGAGGAGTTCTCATAATTTTTAATTATAATAGACTCCTCTTTATTTTTTATTCCTCTTTTAACATTTTTTCAATTTTTTTAACTCTTCTGTCTATCTCATTTAATCTAAACTCTAACGAATTAAGTATCCAAAATTGAAAGTGACTTGCTCTTTGTGTTTCATAAGCCATCCAAATAAGTTTGAATACTCCTAAAAGAGCTACTATCTCCAATGTAAGAAATAAAGTAATTTTTTGTAAAACAACACCTAAGATTAAAAGTACTCCTATTAATAAAACAAATATTAAGCTCACTATCTTATGTTGTTTATTATTTTTTCCTCCTATCTCTCCTACAATATTTCTTATTCTCTCTTTTTCCTTTTTAAACTCATCTAACTCCTGTCTTAAGTGCTCATCTCTTTCCATATAAATTTCAACCCCTTATCTTAATCTATTTTCAACTCTTTTTATACTCCCCAATCTCTTGGATATCTAAATCCTGTTCCTATTCCTCTTGAGAAAACCTTCGCAATTACAGGCATAACTCTTTTATATTGCATAATTTTAGTTCTTTTAATAATTTTTTCAACTACTTCTTGGGGATATCCCTCTTTCACTATCTCATCTATTGTCTTTCTCTCTTCTACATATCTATATAAGATTTCATCTGCCATTCTATATGAATAACCTAACTCTTGCTCATCAGTTTGTCCTTCCCAAAGATCTGCACTTGGTTTTTTATCTATAAGCTCATTTGGTACTCCCATATGTCTTGATAAATCCCATACATGAGTTTTATATAAATCTCCTATGGCATTAATAGCTGATGCAGAATCTCCAAACTGTGTTCCATATCCTAGTAATAACTCTGTTTTATTGGAAGTTCCTAGCACAAGAGCATTCTCTGCTGCTGAATGGTCAAACAGTATTGACATTCTCTCTCTTGCCATCTTATTCCCTTTTCTTAAGCTACTCATATCTGGATTCATAGCAAAGTAAGCATCTACCATTGGAGTGATTTCTACTAACTTACTTCTTATTCCAGTTTTTTCTATCACAAGTTTAGCATGTTCTACACTCTCTTTACTAGATGTCTTATATGGCATCATTATTCCTAGTACATTTTCTGGTCCAAAAGCTTTTGCTGCTAAAAAAGCTACTAGAGCTGAGTCTATTCCTCCAGAAAGACCAAGTACTACTTTTTTAAATCCTACTTTTCCAGCTTCCTCTCTTAAAAAATTTACAAGTATCTCCTCTAAAACACTTAAATCTACATTCAGCTTTTCCATAACTCCTCCACAACTATCTATCTAGTCCAAATTTTCCAATTCTACAACCTCTATAATCTCTAAGTACTGTATAAGCTGCTTGTTGTACATTTAGACTCTCACCTTTATTAAACATTTTACATCTAAGAGCTATTTTTTCTAAGATTTCTCCCATTATTTCACTCTTATCCTCATCTAAAAGTTTATATCTCTCTTTCAGTACATCCCACATCTCATATCTTATCATTTTAGAAATTAATATTCCAGCTATCTCCTCTATTGGTAGTATCTCATCTCTTATAGCTCCTGTAATAGCTAAATTTTGTCCTACCTCTTCACTTTCAAACTTTGGCCAAAGTATTCCAGGCATATCTAAAAGCTCTAATCCTTCTTTTATTCTTACCCATTGTTTTCCCTTAGTAAATCCAGGTTTATTTCCTACCCCAGCACTATTTTTTCCAACAATTCTATTGATAAGTCTAGATTTTCCAACATTTGGTATTCCTACAACCATAAGTCTTGTATTTACTTTTCTAAGACCTTTAGCCATCATCTTCTCTTTTTTCTCTGCTGATACCTTATCTATTATTGAATATAGTCCTTTTATATTAAATCCTGTTTCAGCACTTATCTCCAATACTTCATCAGCAAAATTATTCTCTTTAAAATATTTTTTCCAATAAGCTAGCTCCTTTTTATCTACAAGGTCTGACTTATTTAAAACAATTACTCTTTTCTTATTTTTTGCAAAAACTGTAATATCTGGATTTTTACTTGATAAAGGTATTCTTGCATCTACTACTTCAAGAACTATATCTATCAGTTGCATATTATCCTTTATTAAGTCCTTTGTTTTTTTCATATGTCCAGGATACCAGTTGATTTTTGTCATTGACATAACTTAACTCTCCTCTTAATCCTCTAAACCTTTAATCAGAAGAACAATCTCTCCTTTGATAGGATTTTTAGCCAATCTCTCTATAAGTTCGGTAGTAGTTCCTCTCATTATCTCTTCATATATCTTAGTAATCTCTCTGATAATTACTACCTCTCTTACTCCTATAAATTGCTCTATATCCCTTAAAGTTTTCTCTATTCTAAATGGAGATTCATATATAACTATTGTCCTCTCCTCCTCAGCTAAAGATTTTAATAGAGTTTGTCTTCCTTTTTTCTTAGGTAAAAATCCCTCAAAACAAAATCTTCTCATACTAAGTCCAGCTACAGAAGCTGAAGCTGTAAGAGCACTTGCTCCAGGAATTGGCACTACTTTTATCCCCTCTTTATGAGCCTCATCTACCAACTCATATCCAGGATCAGATATACAAGGTGTTCCTGCATCAGTAACTAATGCTATATCCTTTCCCTCTTTTAAAAGATTGATTATATTAGCTATCTGGTGCATCTTTGTAAACTCATCATATCTATATACAGTATTCTCTATCTCAAAATGATTTAATAATTTTTTTGTAACTCTTGTATCCTCAGCAAATATGTAGTTTACCTCTTTTAAAATACGAATTCCTCTCAAAGTCATATCCTCAAGATTTCCAATAGGTGTTGCCACTATGTATAACATATCTCTTCTCTCCTATTTATTTTCTAGTAGTATTCCTTTTAAAATTCCAATAGCAGTATCTAGTTGAATATCTTGATGATTTTCAAACTCTTTTGCCTCTTTCTCTCCTACTACCTCTTTGATTAGCTCTTTTTTATTTTCCTTTGTTCCCTCTTCATCTATATTAGTAACCACACTATCAAATAGCATATATCCATTTTTTTCCTCTACCTTAACATCTGGCTCTATTCCTACTCCATGGATACATACTCCACTAGGTGTATAATACTTAGCTATTGTTAGCTTTATTCCATCTCCATCAGGTAGAGTAACTAGAGTTTGTACACTTCCTTTTCCAAAACTCTTCTCTCCTACAAGTATTCCTCTTTTATTATCCTTAATAGCTCCAGAAACAATTTCAGAGGCTGAAGCACTTCCTCCATTAATAAGTATTACTAATGGAAAATCTCCATAATATTTTCCCTCTCTATTAGAAATTTGTTCCTCTCCATCTTTAGATTTTACACTTACAACTTTTCCCTCTTTTAAGAACATAGAAGAAATTTTTATAGCTTGATCTAAAGCTCCACCAGGATTACTTCTTAAGTCAAATATAAGAGCTTTCATTCCTTGCTTTTGTAATCCTTCCAATGCTTTTGCTACATCTGGATATACATTTTCACCAAATTGAGTAAGTCTTAAGTATCCTATTTTATTTTTATCATCTACCATCTTACTCTTTACATATTTTAATTCTACAACTGCTCTTGTTATCTCTACCTCTTTAGGGTCTTTTATTCCATCTCTTACAACAGTAACTTTTACCTTTGTATTCTCTTTTCCTTTTAATTTCTCTACTGCCTCTTCACTAGTAAGATTATATGTAGATACTCCATCTATTGCTATAATTTTATCCTTAGGTTTCATTCCAGCCTTATATCCTGGTCCATCTTCAATAGGAGAAACTACTACTAATGGTTCATTTACTCTTTTTTGAACTACCATTCCTACTCCTACATATTTTCCCTTAATATCCTCTTGAAAATTTTCTAACTGTTCCTTTGTAAAATAGTTAGAGTGTGGGTCTCCTAAAGATTCTATCATTCCTTTTAAAGCTCCTTGCATAAGAGATTTTCTATCTACCTCTTTATCTCCCACATAATTTTGATTGATGACATCCATTATATCTGACAACTCTTTAAGCTGTCTAATATTAGATAAAAATCCTGTTGACTCTTCGCTAGCTTTATTAGTTGCTTTAACCTCTTCTTTTCCAAAACAATTAGTAAATATTAAAGCTGATAGAATTACTATTACTAATTTATTTTTAAGTAGCCCTCTCATATTGTACCTCCTAAACTTCTACCCTTCTCTACTATCTCTTCTATACTTATATATATTTCCTTAGAAGAATCTTTTCCGAAAAGAGAGATATATTCTACATTTCCTTTTGTTCCTGTAATAGGAGAAAAATCTAAACCTTCTAAATAAAGTCCCTCTTTTTTTCCATACTCTATTATATCTTTTATTACCTCTATATGTCTAGTATCATCTTTTACAATTCCACCTTTTGCTATATGTTCTTTCTCCACTTCAAATTGTGGTTTTATAAGAGCCATAAGCTTTGTTTCTGGTTTAAAAAATTTAACTAAATCTCCAATTATCTTTTTTATAGAGATAAATGAAACATCCATAACTATATAATCAACTTTATTATTATCAATATCCTCTAAAGTCAAATCCTTTATATGCATATTTTCTAAAGATTTTACTTGAGGATTATTTCTTAATTTCCAATCTAACTGATTTGTTCCTACATCTACTGAATATACAAATTCAGCTCCATTTTGTAAGGCACAATCTGTAAATCCTCCAGTTGATGCTCCTACATCTAATACTTTTTTCCCACTAAAATCTATATTAAAAACTGATACAGCCTTTTCTAATTTCAATCCTCCACGACTTACATACTTTAAAGAATCTCCCTTTATCCTTATATTAGGCTCTTTATCTAGTTTTATCATAGTTCCACTCTTGTCTATTTTTTTCTCATCTACTATTACAAGTCCAGCCATAATAGCTCTTTGAGCCTTTTCTTTATCTGGAAAAAAACCTCTTTTTACTAGTAGAACATCTAACCTTTCTTTCATTGTACACCTCAGATTTTAAATATCTCCTCATCTATCATATATGGTAGTAGCGGACTTTCTAACATAATATTTTTAAATCCCTTTTTATCTACTACTCTCTTTAACTTTTCAGTTTCTCTCACTCTTTGAATAAAGAAATTATCCCCTATTGGGATTTTTTTATTTTTCTTATAGTAATTTAAAAGCTGTTTAGTAGTTTTTACTTTCAACTCCTGTTTTGCTCTTTTTAATCTATCCTTTATTACTCCTTGAGTACAATTTAACTTATCTGGAATATCGTCTAATTGGACTCCTTTAGCCATAAGATCCAATATCTTATCTGCACCAATAGGGTTAATTCTATGATACTTAGCTGAATACATATCAGCCCTATGAACAATATGAGCCTCTTTACTATTAGGTTGAATTTTTCCCCATTTCCCATGATGAGATAGAACTATATGAATGATATTTTTCTTAATATTCTCCTTTAGTTCTGCTCCTACTTTTTCCTCTATCTCTTTTAAAACTTTTTCAGTTTCTTTTGTTATATATTCTGGTTTTTTTAACATCATTTGAGAATGAGAATACTTCTCTTCCATCTTTCTTATACTTCCCTTACTCAAATCATGTATTATAATTCCTACTGTCAAAGCAAAAAAATCCACTCTCTCCTTTGCTTCTAAAAATGTTCTATAATCTCTTTTTAGCTCATCTATTGAGATTTTTAAAACATCATATGTATGAGTAGAAACCTTTACTCCTTGGTCATCAAAAAGTTCTAAATCCTGTACCATCTCTAACTCTAATAGAGAGGTTATAAAACCAAGTGCTCTCCTATTTTTTTCCTGCATCTATTTTTTCCTCAATTCTTTTTATTAAATTTTCGCCTCTCAAACCAAACTCTTCTAAAAGCTCACTTCTTTTTCCATGAGGAATAGCTCCCTCTTTTAGAGCTATTTTTCTAATTCTAACATCTATATCTCTTTCATTGTAAAATTCCATTATACTGCTTCCAAAAGAATTTTTCTCATAGGCTTCTTCCAAAACAAATATATTTTCATACTCTTTTACACAATCTAAAAGATATTTTTCATCTAATGGTTTTAGAGTAGAAGCATTGACTATTGTTCCCTCTATTCCTCTAGCTTTCAATCTATCCTCTATATCTAATATCTCTTTTAGCATACTTCCTGTTGCTATAAAAAGATTCTTCTTTCCTTTTTTTATCTCATGCCATTTTCCAAACTCAAATTTTTTAGCTTTATCTATATTATATTCCACTTCTCTTGGTATTCTTATCATAAGTGGTCCTTCTTGGAAATCTTTAGAAAATTCCAACATCTCTACTAACTCTTTTGATGTTGCTGGTGCTAGTACTGTATAATTAGGAATAGTTAAAAATATTGATAAATCATAAAGTCCATTATGAGTCTTCCCATCTTCTCCTACAATTCCTGCTCTATCCACTATAAATCTTACAGATAAGTTTTGTAAAGAGATATCATGTATAAGTTGGCTATATGCTCTTTGTAAAAATGTAGAATATATGGCTACATATGGCTTTTTCCCTTGAGTAGCAAGTCCCCCAGCAAAAGTTACAGCATGCCCTTCAGCTATACCTGTATCTATTGCTCTTGTTGGAAACTTTTTGAAAAACTCTCCAAGTCCTGTCCCTTTTACCATACCAGAACATATTACATAGATATCATTATCCTCTTCTCCTAATTTTACTATCTCACTTCCAAATATACTCGAATAAGTTTTTACAGTTGAATTAGTATTTCCTGTTTTCATATCAAAAGGAGAGATTCCATGAAATTTTTCCTTATCCTGTTCTGCATAACTATAACCTTTTCCTTTTTGAGTCTTAACATGTATAAATATAGGTCCTTCCATATTTTTTATTTTATTTAAAGTTGACAATAACTCTTCAGGATTATGTCCATCTAATACTCCAAAAAATTTAAACCCTAAACTTTCTAACATGCTTAGAGGTAAGAAAAAATTTTTTAATGAGAACTCCATTCTTTCTAAAGTATTAGAAACTTTATTAGCCTTTATTTTTTTTATTATTCCCTTTATATCATCTCTTAAACTCATGTATTTTTCACTTACCATAAATTTTCCAAAAAATCTTGAAAGTGAACCTACATTTTTTCCAATAGACATCTCATTATCATTTAAGATTACTATCATATTTTTTAATTTATTTCCACCTATATTATTAAGAGCTTCTAAAGAGTGACCATTAGATATAGATGCATCTCCTATCACTACTACCACTTTTTTCTCTGGAGAAGCCATAGCTATCCCTGCTCCTGCCGAAAGTGCAGTTCCAGCATGTCCTGAGATAAATGGATCTGCACTACTCTCTTTAGGATCTGTAAAAGGACCTATTCCTCCTCTTTGCCTAAGAGTAGAAAACTTCTTATCTCTTCCAGTAAGTAACTTGTGAACATAAGATTGGTGACCAACATCAAATAGTAATCTATCTTTGGAAAAGTCAAATACATTATGTAGGCACAGTGTCAGTTCTACTATTCCAAGATTAGAAGATAGATGCCCACCATTTTTACTTACTGTTTCTATTAAAGTTTCTCTTACCTCTTTTGCTTTTTTATTTATCTCTTCAATACTCATACTATGTATATTTTTCATCTACTCTACCCCTGTAAATAATCAGTAAAAATTAAACCTACACCTATTCCTAATATACACCCTACTAATACTTCAAAAGGTGTATGACCTAAAAGTTCCTTTAGCTTTTCACTTTTCTCTTTTCCAAAATATTTTTCATATCTCTTCTCTCCTAACATAAGAGGTATTTTTTCTACAAATTGATTAATTACTCCAGCCTGCTTTCCAGCTGCTCTCCTTATTCCAGTAGCATCATACATCACTATTCCAGAAAGAATTATTGCTATAGCAAATATATCACTGCTTATCCCATGGCGAATCCCTATACATGTAGTCAAGCAAGATACAGTAGAACTATGAGAACTAGGCATACCACCTGTTTCCCACATCCTTCTTATATTCAGCTTACCATCTGAAAAAATAGTTGTTAAAACTTTATAAAATTGAGCTATAAACCAAGCTATAAAAACTATATCTAGTATTCTATTACCAAAAATTATTCCACGACTCATAGCTCTCTCCCCTTTCTATTACTTAAATACTTTTTAATTCTAAAGAGATTACAGGCTTATCCTTATTCTCTTTGAAAAGTATAATAGTTCTTCCTATTATTCCTACTACTTCAAACTCTTTGCATTGAGAAAGTTGCTCCATTATTTCCATTTTTTCCTCTTCACAATTTTGAAGTATTTTTACTTTTATTAATTCTCTTGACTCAATAGCATCTAATATACTTTGAATTAAGTTGTCAGTTACTCCTTCTTTTCCTATTCTTACTAGTGCATCTAAATCATGTGCCTTCTTTCTTAGATATGCTCTTCTTTTACTTGTTAATTCCATTTTTGTCTCCTTCTATATTTCTTTATTTATTATACTTCCATTATTATTGGTAAAATCATTGGATTTCTTTTTGTCTTATTATAGAAAAACTTAGCAGCAATATCCCTTGTAGTATTCTTTAATAATCCCCAATCTTTCGAATAATAGTTAGATGTATCATCTATTTTTTCTTTAATATTCTCTATTGCTTCTTTGATTATATCATCTGACTCTTTAGAATATACAAATCCTCTTGTTACAATATCTGGTCCTGCTACTATTTTTCCTGTTTCTTTATCTAAAGTAAATACTATTACTACAACTCCATCTTGTGATAGTTGTTGTCTATCTTTTAGTACTATATTTCCTATATCTCCTACTCCAAGTCCATCCACTAATGTACACCCAGCATTTACTTTTCCTTTTATCTTAGCTCCCGATTTTGTAACTTCTATCTTACTACCATTTTGAGCTATAATTATATTATTCTTAGGAATACCTGTTTCCATTGCTGTATCTTGATGAGCCTTTAACATCTTATGCTCTCCATGTACTGGCATAAAATATTTTGGCTTAATAAGATTTAGCATAAGCTTCTGCTCCTCTTTACTTCCATGCCCTGATACATGTATTCCAGCTATTTTTTTAAATACAACCTCAGCATCATATTTTAACAGATTATTTATATTATTAGATACTGCTCTCTCATTTCCTGGAATAGGTGTAGCTGAGATAATTACTGTATCCCCCTCTTTTATTTTTATATGTTTATGCATATTTTTAGCTATTCTTGATAAAGCAGCCATAGGTTCTCCTTGTGTCCCTGTACAAAGAATTACAACTTTATTATCCTTTAAAGTATCTACTTCCGATAGTGGTACCATCATATCATTAGGTACCTTTAGATATCCTAAACTTCCAGCAATCTCAAATACCTTAACTAAACTTCTTCCATCTATTGCAATCTTTCTTCCATACTCTTGTGCAACATTTACTATCTGCTGAAGTCTATGCACATGTGAAGCAAAGGCAGCAACTATTATTCTTCCCTTAGCTTTAGAAAACTCTACCTTAAAAGCTTCTCCTACACTTCTCTCAGATGGAGTAAACCCTTCTACTTCTGAGTTAGTAGAATCAGATAACATTAAATCTACTCCCTGCTCTCCTATCTGTGATAATCTTGCAAAATCTACTCCCTCTCCATCTACTGGAGTTAAATCTATCTTAAAATCTCCTGTATGAAATACTGTTCCAGCTGGAGTAGTTACTAAAAGAGAATATGCATCTGTTATTGAGTGAGTTATTTTAATAAACTCAACAGTAAAATATTTTCCTACTTTTATTTTAGTTCTACCCTTTACCTCTTTCATCTTAGGTATATCTTTTGTAAAACCATTTTCAAATTTTGATTTAGCTAATGCTAATGTAAGTTTTCCTCCAAACATTGGAACTGATTTATCAATTTTTTGATAAAGATAAGGAATAGATCCTATATGATCTTCATGTCCGTGAGTTACAAATAATCCCTTTATCTTATCTTTATTATTTTCTAAAAAGCTAAAATCTGGAATAACTAAATCTATTCCTAAAAGATTTTCATCCGGAAATATAACCCCAGAATCAATAATGATTATTTCATCTCTATATTGGACTACTGTACTATTTTTCCCTACTTCTTCCATTCCTCCAAGAGGTATTACATACATTTTTTCCTCTTTTTGTGCTTTAGCTTCTTTTGTTTCTACTACAATATTAGTAGCTACTTCCTTTGCTACTTTACCTGTAGCTTTTTTTACCTTTTCAGTTTTTAACTCTTTTATTCCTTCTTTGATAGCTTTTATTTTTTCTTTTATGCCATCTACTCCTGTATTACTACTTTCTAACTTAAATTTTCTCTCTAATCTTTTTCTTTTTTCTTGACTTATACTACCTTTTTCTGTTCTTAACATCTTCTCTCCTTTTTTCTAAAATCTCCCTCCATTACAAATCTTTTTCATCATTTTCTATTTTTCTCCCCTCTTGTGGAACTTCAGTTGGTCTATTTTTTATCTCTAGATATTTATCTATAAATTTTCTAGCCATTCCTCCAGCTACTGCTCCTCCTCCTCCAGCTCCTTCTAAGATAGTTGCAAAAACTATCTCTGGATCATCTGCTGGAAAATATCCTGCTACCCAAGCATGAGTTATTTTTGAATGAGCATTCTGTGCTGAACCACTTTTAGCTGCTACTTTCATTCCTTTTGTTCTTAATACTTTCGTAGTTCCATTATCCTGTGATACTGTAGCTATCAAAGCATCATTTAGAATATTATAGTATGACTTTGGATAATACTTAATCTCTTTTTTATATAGCTCTATAGGGTAGCTTTTTCCTTTAGAATCTTTAAATTCCTTCACTAAATGCGGAGTATATATCTCCCCTTTATTTGCTATTGCTGCATAGAGATTTGCTATTTGTAATGGTGTAACCAAAAGATACCCTTGCCCTATTGATAATAGTATGGTATCTCCTTTAAACCAACCACTTCCTATCATCTTCTTTTTCCAAGCTGTGTCAGGAAGCAAACCTTTTTTTTCTCCTGGAATATCAATTCCAGTTTTCTCTCCTAGCCCAAAAGAAGCAGCTACATCTATAATTGGCTTATGTCCAATCTTATCTGAATATTTATAATAATATGGATTCGCAGATTCTACTATAGATTTCTTCATATCTGTATATCCATGTCCTCCAGCTTTCCAAGCTCTCCATTTCCATTTTCCTATTTGATAATATCCAGTTTTATCATAATATTGTTCTTTTGGGTCTACACCATTTTCTAAAAAAGCTATTGCCGATACCACTTTAAATACCGAACCTGGTGGATATTCTCCTGCTATTGCCTTATTAGAAAGTGGCTTTCTAGGATCATTTATTATCTTATCCCATTCATCATAGGATATTTGTGAACTAAACATATTCAATGAGTATGTTGGATAACTTACCATTGTAAGTATCTCTCCATTTTTGGGATTTAAAGCTATGAAAGCTCCTGCTCTTCCATCAGCTTCAAACTGTTTTTCCATATATTCTTGAAGTTCCATATCCAGTGTTATATGCATATCTTTTCCTGGAATTGGATTCTTTTTTTCTTCGATTTTTCTCTGTAACTTATTAAGGGCATTAACTTCTATATATTCATACCCATCTTCCCCTTGAAGTTCTCTATCATATCTGTTTTCAAGTCCATCTTTTCCAATAATATCCCTTGGTCCATATCCTTCATCTTTTAATTTTTCATACTCTTTTTCAGATATCTTTTTTACATATCCTATACTATGGGCTGCTACATCATCAAAAAGATATCTTCTTTTTGAATAAGTCTGTACTTGAAGATATGGATAATCTATTAATTGCTCTATCAATTTATGAGCTATCTCTGGTTTTAAATCATCAATTATGACATTCTCTCTTGTATATGGAAATATCTCTCCATATTTTATTCTTTTAGATATATAATCTTCACTATAGCCTGTAATTTCACTAATTTCTTTCAATACCTCTGGTGTTTGTTTTCTCTCTTGGAGATAAACTAATCTATATCCAGAACCATTAGTTACTATAAGTCTTCCCTTACTATCATATATTTTTCCTCTAGGAGCTTCTATCTCCTTTATCTTTATTCTATTTCTTTGAGAGAGATAGGAATATTTATCTCCCATTAAAACTTGTAAATAAAAAATTCTTAACCCCATTAATAAAAAGACTAATAACATAAAAGCTTTTAATATTATATTTCTAGAGTTATTCTCCTCTCCAAGTTTTATATTAATATTCCTTCTCTTCAATTTTTTCATAATTATCCTTTAATATTTTCCCTTTTCTTTGAAATTTTTACATAAATAAAGTTTAAAACTATAAAAATACAAATATTTGCAATAACATACTCTTTTTTCAATCTATTTATAGAAAGAGCTGCATATACTCCTAACTGTAACAATGAAATTAGAATGATATTTGCTTTTCCATAAGTTAGATGTGTAAATAAATAATAAAATAAATAATAACCAAGTAATAATATAATAAGTATCTCAAAAAAATTATTTGTTTGCAAAGAACGTATCAAAATTACAAGAATAACAAGTCCTATCTCTTTTTCCTTTTTTAAACTTACTAAATAAGTTAAAAATGGTAATGTAACTCCATACATATTAGCAGTAAGAGGTAAACTCACTTCAACTACAATTAGAAAAAAAGAAATTAAATAAACCATTTTCTCTCACTACTTTGTTATTACTCTTATTTTATTTTTTAAATTATTATTTTCTATTAAACTATCTATATTTAAAGTTTTTGCTATCTTATAAGCTATAAAATAATCTTCAGAAGCATATTCTACAAAAGAACTCTCAACTTTTATTTTATCTTTTTCACTTTCAACTTTTCTATATCCTTCTCTTTTTAATTCATTACTTATACTTTGAACAGTTGCATTATTTTCTCCAGCTACCTCTATTGTAAAATCTATATTTTTCTCTTGTCCTAACACTACTACTATATTAGCAAGTGTTGGAATAGTTGGTACCTGTTGAATTTTAAAATATTTTTCATTCAATTGCATAACTATATCTTGAGCTTTTTCTATTGAGATATCATTTAATATAATATAACTCTCTTCTAAATTTTTCTCATAGTTAGCAGCATTATATTTCATTCCTAATTTATTTTTAATATTCTCTCCTGTTCTTCTAGCATATCCATTTATTCCATTAGCATTCAATACATCCACTATGATATTTTCATTTACTTCATTTTTATTTTGTTGTTCATTGTACAAAGAATCATACATAGAGTATAAGCTAGATGTTATTATATATCTTTTATTATCCACTGTTGTTTCAGGAATATTTTTAGCATTTTTTACATTTAATTTTACTTGTCCAAACTTAACTGTCATATAATTATTTACTTGAACTGGCAATAATTTATTTATAGTTTTTAAAACTTCTTCTTCATTTTTATTAGCAACTAAATCTCTTACAGTTGTATCTTTATCAATATTTATTTCAAAAGGAATTCTTACTGCTAATTTATCTTGGTACACAGCTATAAGATTTTCTTTTCCTATTATTAAGTAGCTACTATTTTTATCTAGCTCTGGATTCTTTCTCATTGAATTTACAAATAAAAATCCACCTAATGCAACTATTATTAAAATTACTGTAAATATTGCTCTCACTCTTTTATTCATCTGCTACTAACAACTCCTTTTCTAATGAGGTAATCTTTACTTCTATTATCTCATTAATCATTTTTTTGTCCCCTTTTACTTTTACTCTCAAGTAGTTTTCACTATAACCATATAGATACCCATCTATCTCTTCCTCTATTAAAATTTTTAAAGATTTTCCTATATAGTTTTCTCTTTCAATTATAGCCATCTCTTTCTTTAACTCTTCTAATCTATCTGCTCTCTCTTTTTTCACTTTTGAGTCAATCTTATTTTCTAATCTACTAGCAACAGTATTTTCTCTATCAGAGTATTGGAAAATATGTAATCCTGAAAATCCTATTTTCTCTATAAGATTATAAGAGTTTTGGAACATCTCCTCACTCTCTCCAGGAAATCCTACTATAATATCAGCTGTATATTCCATATTCCCTACACTGTTTTTTAACTTTAGAAGTCTCTCTTCTATCAAATCACTTCCATATTTTCTCTTCATCATCTTTAAAACTGTATCATCACATGATTGAAGAGATATATGTAAATGTGGCATCAGATTTTTATATTTAAACATATCTACAAATCTATCAGAAATTTTATCTGGATATACAGAACCTATTCTGACTCTTTCTAATCCCTTTACTTGTAAAATCTTCTCTAACAGATCTTCAAAATCTATATCCTCTTCTAAATCCTCTCCATAAGCTCCTAGATTTATTCCAATTAAGATTATCTCTTTAAATCCTTCATTTACAAGTTTTTCTATCTCTTTTAAGATATTCTCTTTTTTTCTTGACCTACTTCTTCCTCTTGCAAAAGGTATTTTACAATATGAACAAAAATTATTACATCCATCTTGTATCTTAACGTATGCTCTTGACATCTCTCTTAGAGTAGCAAACTCATACTCTGTGTATTCATACTCATCAAAGATATTGTCATTTTTCAATCTATCCATTGTCCTATTCTCAATATCTTCTATAAAATTTACTATCCCTTTTTTATATTTATTTCCTATTACATAATCTATATCTTCCATCTCTAGTAATTCTTTACTATTAGTCTGAGCATAGCATCCTGTAACTATTACTTTACTGTGAGGATTTACTTTTTTAGCTCTCCTCAACATATTTCTTGTTTTTCTATCTGCTACACTAGTAACAGTACAAGAGTTTACTATATAGATATCTGCCTCATCTTCAAAAGCTGTTTCTGTATACCCCTTTTGAAGAAGTTGATTTTTTATACTCTCAGTTTCATATTGATTTACTTTACAACCTAGAGTATAAAAAGCTACTCTTTTATTGAAATTCATTGATTAAAACTCCTCCTACTACAATAGAAGCTGTCTCTGCTCTTAGAATTCTTTTTCCCAATGTTACTATATTAGCACCCTTTTGTTTTAGATACTCTATCTCTTCAATATCAAAACCACCCTCTGGTCCTACTATATATAAAACACTCTTTAACTCTTTTGTCTGCTTTCTTAAAAGATTTTTTAAAGTATACTCATCTTCACACTCATAGGGAACAATTACTAAATCATAATCTTCCAGCTTCAATTTTTCTATTTTTGTTACTTCATCAATAATTAGAGGCTTCACTCCTTGACACTGTTTCAAAGCCTCTCTCACAATTAAATCCCATTTATCTTTCTTTTCACTTACCTTTGCTACTCCTCTTTTAGTACTCAAAGGTATTATTTTATTTATTCCTATCTCAGTAAGTTTTTGGATAGTTAAATCCATCTTATCATTTTTCAATATTCCAATAGCAGCATCTATCTTTACCTTAGTAGAAAATCTATCTTCAAAAATCTCATCTATAACTAGAGTTACACTTTTTTTATCTAACTCTGCTACTCTACAAAGATATTCCTTTTCTCCGTCTACTGCTCTTACTTTTTCATCTATTTTTACTCTAAAAACATTTTTTAGATGATTGACATCTCCCTTTTCATCTATTATAATCTTATTTTCTAAAATATTCTCTTCTGATATTATAACACTTATCATAGGATTCTCCTATATCATATCTTTATTTTTTATAAATTCATCTAAAGTTGTTTCTTCTAGTATCTTAGTCATAGCATTGTCCAATTTTCCCCAGATACATTTTCCAGAACAAGTTCCATCACTACATACTGCTTTATGCTCCTCACTTTCATTACAATCTATCACTTTTTCCTCTTCATCTAATATCTTATAAAGTTGATGCAATGTAATCTCTTTAGGTTCCTTGGCTAGTCTATATCCACCATTAGGTCCTCTTTTTCCCTCTATTATATTTTCATTTTTTAACTTAAATAGTATCTGCTCTAAATATTGAACTGATATTCCTTGTTCATCAGATATCTCTTTTATTCTTACTAATTTATTTTCACTACTTTTATCGGCTATATATACTAAAGCCTTTAATCCATATCTAACTCTTGTACTTATCTTCATTACTTATCCTGCTCCTTCACTCTTTTAAAATGCTCATAAGCTTTCTCTGTAACAACTCTTCCCCTGTTAGTTCTTTTAATATATCCAATTTTTACTAAGTAAGGTTCATATACCTCTTCTAAAGTTCTTCTATCTTCACCTAAAAGTAACGATAATGTCTCTATCCCCACTGGTCCTCCACCATAATTGTCTATTATAGCATTGATTATATCTCTATCTAAATCATCTAATCCCACTGAATCTACTCCTAATATATCTAATGCCTTCATAGAAATTTCTTTAGTAATTACTCCATTTCCTCTTATCTCACAATAATCTCTTACTCTTTTTAGAAGACGATTGGCAATTCTTGGAGTTCCACGACTTCTACTAGCAAGCTCTAAAGCTCCCTCTCTCTCCACCTTTACTCCTAAAATTTTTCCCCCACGAAGTATGATTTGAGCTAACTCCTCTTCAGTGTAATATTCCATTCTATGAGTAACTCCGAATCTATCTCTAAGTGGAGAACTTAAAAGTCCAGCTCTTGTAGTAGCTCCTATCAATGTAAAATTAGGCAACTCTATTCTGATAGAACGAGCAGATGGTCCTTTCCCAATTATAATATCTAACTCTCCATCTTCCATAGCTGGATAAAGTATCTCTTCCACTGTATTATTTAATCTATGGATTTCATCTATAAATAATATATCATTCTCCTCTAAAGATGTAAGTATTGCTGCTAAATCTCCTGCTCTTTCTAGTACTGGACCAGAAGTTATCTTAAGATTTGCTCCCATCTCATTGGCAACAACCCCAGCTAGAGTAGTTTTTCCAAGTCCAGGAGGTCCATATAATAGTATATGGTCTACAGAACTTCCTCTTCTTTTAGCTGCCTCTATATATATTGACATCTTATCTTTCAAAGACTCCTGTCCTATATACTCTCTAAAACTTTTTGGTCTTAGACTTTTTTGTACCTCTATCTCATTTTCAAACTCTTCATTTGCTACTACTCTCTCCACTTATTTCTCCTTACATTATCATTCCAATGATAAATTGAACAAAACCAATAATTGCTCCTAATATTGCTCCTATTACTTCAATATGTTTAAACTCTCTCGCTGCTAAAGTGTATGTTACCTCTTCTAATTTTTCTAATGAGAAGGCATCTACATTTTTTACAATAATTCCTTTAAAATCTACATTCCCTTTTAAATAATTTGAAAACATCTCAACTATATTATCTTTATTTTCTAAAATTGAATTTTTTATTATACCTTTTATTTTTTCTAGCATATCACTACTTAAAAACATAGCTAACATAGGAAAATTTCTTGTTATTTCACTTTGAAGTTTCTCTTCTAAAATTCTGTCAATAACCGCACTCATCTCTTTTTCAAGTTTCTCCCCATCTAAAGATTTTAAAATCTCTTGTAAAGAAACTAACTCAGTTTGAATAACCTCGGCTATGCTCTCTCCTATCTCGTGCTTTCTCTTAGGTAGAAGCCCCTGTATTTTAAATAATCCTAAGTTTATCTCTTTGTATGGTCTGAATAACATTTTTATTGCAACATAGTTAGTTACCCAACCAATTCCTGCTCCTATTCCTACTATCAACAGTAATTTTATAAATAATTCTGTATTCAATTTTTACTCCTTTATTTCTCTTTTTATTTTTAAATATTTCCTGTATTTTTTTACCATTCCAGTAAACTATTTTATCATAAAAACAGGATTTTTTCAATTATATTATCCTATATTATTAAGGATAAAACTACTATTTTTTTTATATTCAAATTTCTATATTTAATTTTCTATTTCTATTTTATCTACATTTTTTTCTAAAAAAAGATAAAGAAAAACAAAGATTTACATATCCTATTTTATTTTTTAAAATAAATATATAACAAATATTTAGGAGGAAAATATGGCAGATATGACTAAAGAAACATTAATAGAAACAGCTGATATGATTTGCTGTAATACCTTTATTTTTAACCACAAATGGGATATGGAAGTTTGTAAAACTCCAGTAACTTTTGATAATGATATAAAATGGAATCATATCCCTTTTGATGATCCAGAGTGGACCTTTATGATGAATAGACATAAATTCTGGACTTTCTTAGCCAAAGCCTATCATCTTACAAAAGATAAAAAATATTTAGATACTTTTATCAGACAAATAAATTCTTGGATTGATAGTGTAGATATCTTTTCTGAAGAGTATAAAGATTGTTCTCGAACTATTGAAATGGGACTTAGATGTATCAACTGGATTAAAACTTTAGAAATTTTTGAAAAAGATTATACTTTTGATAAAGAGTTTAAAACAAAAATATTTAAATCTTTAAAACAACAATGTGATGTGTTACTTGAAGTTTATGATGATTTTAGAATTTTAAGTAATTGGGGTGTTTTACAAAATTGTGGACTTATTACTTTTGCTTTTTATTACCACCTCACTGATACTGATTATTTTTCTATACCATTAAAAAGATTGAAACATCAATGTGCTATTCAAATATTACCAGATGGAGTACATTGGGAACAATCTCCTATGTATCAAAATGAAGTTTTAAACTGTATTCTTGAAGTGGCAATAAATTTTAAAAAGTATAAATTTTCTATTCCACCATTTTTAAAAAGAACAATATCTAAAATAGGATACTCAAATATGGCTATGAAAAAACCTAGCCATACTCAACCTATGCAAGGAGATAGTGATTATACAGATTTAAGAGATATTATTACTAGATGTGCTGCTATTTTAAAAGATGGAACTCTAAAATCTGCAGGGTATTCTGAAATTGATTTTGAATCTATCTGGGAATTAGATGAAGAAAGTATAAAAAATTATCCTAGTATTCCTACTAACTATCCTAAATATCCTTCTATGGCTCTTGAAGAGAGTGGAAACTTCTTCCTACGTAACTCTTTTCACGAAGATGGGAACTATCTATGGTTTAACTGTGGAGCTATTGGAAGTGGACATGGACATGCTAATTTACTCCATTTCGATTTAAACTATCAGGGAGAAGATTTCTTAATTGATTCTGGTAGATATACCTATGTGGAAGAAAATCCTGTAAGAGTAGAATTGAAAAATTGTTATGCTCATAATACAACTATTGTAGATGATGAGATGTTTTCTAAATTTAAAGGTGCTTGGGGAATAGTTGAAGCTGCTCTTCCCTTAAATAATTATTATAAATTTAATAAAAATTTTGACTATGTAGAGGGAGCTCATTTAGGATATCTTAATCTTCCTAATCCCGTTATTCCTATGAGAAAAATCTTTTATCTAAAACCAAAGCTATGGATTATAGTAGACCAGTTTAATACATCAGGAGAACATAAGTACTCTCAATTTTTTAACCTTGATGATAAGATTACTCCAACTATTGAGAATAACTCTGTTACCCTTCAAGGAAAAAATACTCTATTTATGAAGTGGTCTGATAAATTGGATATTGATATAAAAGATATTCAAATCTCTAAAGAATATAATAAGCTCCAACCTAGTAAACGTATCACTACTAATTTTTTAAATAGTGGAGCTACTACAATAATAACTGTAATCTCTCCTAAAGATTTTGAATTGGAGAAAATCCAAGTGAGAAGAGGAAATGATGATTTAGTTGAGGAAAATGAATCTAAAGCTATTAAAATCTCTTTAGATAATGATGAAATTATTTTCTTCAATTCTACAAAGGAAATTAATAATCAAAAGAAAACTTATAAATTAAATGATACTCTTTTCTACGGTAAAACTGCCTTTTTCTTAAACGGAAAATTAAGAGTTCTAAAATATTAAATATAAAAAGAGCAAGTCAACTATAAAGTTACTTGCTCTTTATTTTATAACCCAGTATCCTCTAATGTAAATATTAAAGTTATTCTTTTATTGAACTTTCTTCCATTCTCAATAACTCCAATACTTAATCCATCATTCAGATTTCCTAATTTTTCATTTTTTAATTTATAGTATTTTTTTAATTTTTCAACTCTATCTAAGGCTATATCTAAATTTTTAACAATTTTATTTTCAGACAGAAGTATAATTATATTTTCAGCACCAAATAGTGCAGAACTTGTATTATAATCTCCTACCATAACTATCTGTCCATCTTCAGTTATAAATTCCCCTTCTAATATAGCTATCTCCGCTGTTAAAGAATCTCTTTTTATCTCTTCTTTCTTTTCTCCAGCTTCCATATAGTTAAAAAATTTACACTCTTTTAATCTCTCTATGAATTCCTCTGTATTTAATTCCCAAGTATCTCCTAGAGCTACTGTTTTATCTTTGTTAAGTAAAGAGATTATTCTTTCTTTTCCCTCTTCTAAACTCTCTACACAATATATTAAATACTCTTTATTTAATAATATTCTACTCAACTCTTCAACTCTCTTATTCTTATACCATAATATATTTTTATCCATCAGTATCCCAATTCCTCTTTTATTAAAATTACTTTTACATTTCCAAAAGGTCTTTTACCGTTTGAAATAATAGATATAAAATTACACATTCTCATATGAGTAGAGCAGTTTTCGCATTTTCCACTTATATTACAAGGTGTTTTATGATTTAATCTTTTAGAGTTTAAAGGTCCTGCATATTTTAATCTTTCAAGTCCCTCATGAGTATCAGCTACTATTTTATTTATTCCACTTATAACTATAACATTTTTTGGACCATATGCCATACCTGCTACTCTATTCCCACCAGAGTCCACTTGTAACAATTTTCCATCTTCAGTTATAGCATTTGTTCCTGTTACAAGGTAATCACTTAAAAGAGATTCTCTCATAACTTTTACTGTATCTTCCCAAGTAGGTTGAGCAAATCTTTCAAAGAAAGAATACTCTTCACTTCTAAATTTTTGTAGAAGCCCTGTCATATTTAAAGTAACAGAGCCTCCCATACTTATAAAACTCCCTCTTGGTATCTCTTGTAATGTAAGCTTTTCAGCTTCTTCTACATTATTTACTAATACTACATCAAATCCATTATTTTTTAAATTTTCAATAGTTTTATTTATTTTTTCTTCCCTAAATAGAGCTTTTATATTCTGCATAATTCCTCCAGAGAATTAATTATTTTTCGCTTCTCTTTTTAATCTTAAAATTTCTGCATTCTCGTTAACTTTCTTCTTAGATAGTGGATATACTAACATAAACATTAACACAACTAAACAGAATAATGTTGCAGGAACAGCAGTTGCTAAGTTATAGATTCCATTTAAAACTTCTTGTGTTTGCTCTTTTACTCCAGATTGGAATCCTATAATTGCAAGAGCATATCCTACTATACTACTTCCAAGAGCTTGTCCAATTTTTCTCGAGAATGAATAGATAGCATAAAGTGTTCCATCTTCTCTTTTTCCACTTTTAATCTCTGCGTCATCAATAACATCTATGATAGCTCCCCATACTGTATATCCAAAGAAAGTTACTCCTGAGAATCCAACTGATGAAATAGCAACATATACCCAAGGATTTTTTATTCTTAAGAAGAATAATAAAACAAATACTAATGAAGCAAGCCCTGCCATCACGCTGATAGACTCTCTTCTTCCAATTTTCTTAACTACTAAAGTAACTCCTGTTGCCATTGCTAAAGCTACTCCTAATTTAATAGCATTATATGTTGAAAGTGCTTCTGGCATTTTGAAATAGTAAGCATATAGATAAGCATTTACTCCACCAGTTAATAGGTTACCAAATATTAAACATACAGTTCCTCCTAGTATTCCTATCATAGCACGGTTGCTAAATATCATCTTAACAGAGCTTGCAAAAGATACCCCCTCTTTACTTAATGCAGGTACTTTTATACGTTCTGTTGTACAAGTATAACAGATATAGTAACACACTATTGCTATTAAAGATATTCCTCCAGCTGCAACTGGGAATATATTTCCATTATTTCTGATAACTACTTGAACTCCTTCATCTGTTATTATACGTTGATAGATTACTAATGGTCCAAAGAATCCTATTAAAAACTCTCCAATATATGCTCCCATTGCTCTAAATGTAATAAGTGATTGTCTCTCATCTGGTTTGTCAGTTATAGCTGAAGCCATTGCTCCATAAGGAATGTTTATTCCAGTAAAACAAATACTTCCATATAATAAGTAAGTTATATACATATATACTATTTTCACAATCATTGGATAATCTCTTAAGAATGATTGATACATTAAGAAACTTGCAATAGCAACTGGAGCTGCCATTATTCTTATCCACTTTTTGAACTTACCATCTTTACCTTGTGGAGCAGTATCAACTATTCTTCCCATAGTTATATCTGTAAAAGCATCTACTAGTCTTGACACTAGAAACATTGTTCCTACTACTGCTGGCTTCATTCCCCATACTTGTGTATAGAATACCATTAAAAATTGGCTTACAAATATAAGCATTACGTCGTTTCCAAAATCTCCAAAAAGATAACCTATCTTATCTCTCATACCAAAAGGTCTTATAGTTTTATTCGTTTCCATTGTTTTATTCTCCTCAATATTCCTATATTATTTTAATTTATTACCAGTACATTTTCCACTCTGGCTTCATTATTCTTACTAGTGCTTCCATATAGAAGTAATCTCCCCATATACAACACTCATCTACTCCTGAACCATGTGGTTTACTATATACTGCTTGAGTTAACAATCCGTTTGAATATTCTATATCCTTTGTTGTATATTTCTCTATTAATGATTTCATTATTGTATTTACAGCATTCTTATAAATTTTCTTATCTGGGTCTGTATCTGGTAAATATTTTAACATCTCTAACATTCCACATACTGCTATTGCTGCTGCTGATGTATCTCTCTCTTCTCCAGAATTATCATCAAACATTAAATCCCAGTAACATACGCTGTCTGCTGGTAATTTATTTAAGAAGTAGTTTGTTACTCTCTTAAATAGTGTTACAAATTTTTCATCTTTTAGGTAACTATATGCTAGTGGGAATCCATATACTCCCCATGCTTGTCCTCTTGCCCAAGCTGATTCATCTGATGCTCCTTGTGCTGTTACTCCTTTTGTTGGTTTTCCAGTTTCTGGGTCAAAGAAGAATGTGTGGTGTGTTGAACTATCATCTCTTACCACTACACTTGCTGCTGTATTGATATGTTTTGTAGCTACCTCTCTATATTTAGGATCTCCTGTTACCTCTGTTGCCCAAAATAGTAAAGGTACATTCATATTACAATCTATTATTAATCTATATGCATTAGGATCATCTAAATCTCCCCATGCTTGAATAAATTCTCCTTTTTCTTTAAATCTTCCTAATAGATGATCAGCTGCTTTTAATGCTGCTACTTTAGCTCTTTCTAATCCCGCTACTTTATATCCTGCTACTGCTGATGGAGTATATAAAAATCCTAAGTCGTGATGGTTTACTCCTACTTTATTTGTTATTCTCTCATCATAAAATTTTATTTGAAATTGAGCTACATTTTTATATCTCTTTTCTCCTGTTATTTCATGAGCTAGCCATAACATTCCTGTCCAGAATCCACTAGTCCAGTCGTCCCATTCTCCTCCATTTAATATTCCAGGATAGATATAGTTAGTACTACAAGGTCTTGGGTATGTATTGATAAATGTTTTACAATTTCCATCTATCTTTTTTAATGCTTCATGTAATGCTCCAAATAGCATCTCTCTTGGTAATTCTACATCTTTTGAAAATCTTTCTCTCATCTCTTTAGTTAATTCCATCTTATTTCCTCCTACAACTATTTAAAATTTAAAATTATCTTGATACTTATTTGCCCATTCCTTTAAAATTTTCTCAAATTTTTCAGCCAATGGATTTTCTTCTATTTTATCTATTTTTACTGGATTTAGTTGATATGGGTCTGCTATATTATCATAAAGTAATCTTTCCACTCCATAATCTAGTCTATATCCTCTATTGATTACATAGGTATATCTCTCACTTCTTACAGCTCTCCAACCATAATCTATATTTTTTTCTCCTACCTCTTCAAAACCTTTTACAGCTCTCGCTTGTCCAGGATATGCAGAAAGTATTGCATAGTTTTCTTTCTTATCTCCTGTAAGTATAACCTCTTTTAAGTCTACTCCTTCCACAGTATTAGGAATTGGTAACCCCATAAGTGAAAGTATTGTAGGCATTATATCTACTCCATTTAATACACTTTCTGTTCTTCCTTTTATATATCTATCTCCATACTTTATTATAAAAGGAACTGCTACTGATTCCTCATACCATACATGCTTACTCCATAGTCTATGAGCACATAGTAACTCTCCATGGTCAGCTGTTAAAACGATTATTGTATCATCATAAAGTCCATCATCTTTTAATTTTTGTAATAGTCTTCCAAAGTTTTCATCTACTCCAGTTACTGCTGCAAAATATTTTCTCATTATCTCCTGATACTCATCATCAGTGAAATTAAGTCTTGGATTTACTGACTCTGTATGGTCAGTTACATCAGTTAAAAGAACATTTGGGTTTACCTTAAATTTTTTACCAGCATAGATATCTACATATTTTTGTGGTACCAAATCAAGTGGTGTATGTGGTGGATTCCATGAAACTATCAAGGCAAAAGGATTTTCCTTGTTTTTATCAATAAACTCTAATGCTCTATCTGTTTCATGCTCTACAGACCATTGTTTTACCTGTATCATTTCCTCACTATCATTCCAATAGTGTGGTTCTAAGTGATGATCATAAGCTCCATAGGAATACCAATAATCTACCCCATGTCTTTTCTTTCCAGGTGGAGTATATGCGTCCCAATCTCTTGCTCCAGATTTTGGATTTTCTACTAAATTACTCTCTGGAAGATCTAGATGCCATTTTCCTATATACCCTGTTGTATATCCATTATTTTTTAAAACATCCATTAGAGTAATCTCTTCCTCTTTTAAAAATACATTATTTAAACCATTTTTACAGTTTGTCCATACACCATGACTTATTGGATATTTTCCAGTAAACATAGTAGCTCTATTAGGAGAACATAGTGGACATGCACTCATAGCATTATCAAAACTCAATGCTTCTTCTGCAAAAGAATCAATATTAGGAGTTATTACTTCATCTTTTTTCATAAATCCCATTGCATCTCTTCTCCATTGATCTGCAAATATAAAAAGTAAATTTGGTTTTTTCATAGTTAATCCTCCCTCTTTTTATCTTCACTTTACATCAACATAATATTAAAATTTCGGCTTAATGTAAATCTTCATTATTCTTTTTTAATACAAAATAGAATATCGAAATCATCATTATTCTCTTTCAATACAAAATAGAATAATGATGATGTTTTATTTTAGAGTTATTTTTTTAAAATTATTTCTATTTCTGTATTCTTCTCCTTTTTGTTTGTTTATTTTTTTTATATTTTTTATTTTTTTCCTTTTTTTGTACATTTTTTTTGATGTTTTATTTTCATTTTTTATTGTATTTTTTTCTTATCAAACAGTTATTTTTTATAATTTCGTCTATCTTCCTCTTAATATTTAAAATTTATTAAAATTTACAAATTATTTTTTCGTCTATATTTTCAAAAAATTTTATAAAAATATCCTCTAGAATTTTGACATAGAAAAAACAAAAAATTTATGATAAAATAATACTTGTTAAGTGGCAGTTTATTGAAAGAAAAGGAGAGATTATGATATTAAAAAAAACATTATTTATTTTATTAGAAATTATTTTTTTTATAATTCCAACATACTCTCAAGATAATTTAAAAATAACTGACAAGCCATTGGAAGTTACAATATTAGCTATACATAATGACTTAGTTTTTAATGAAAATTGGTCTGTATTTAAGGAAGCATTTAAAGATACGAATATTAAATTGAAAGGAATTGGTTCAAAAAATCTTGCTGATGAAATACAAGCTTTTAATTTAATGATTACCTTTGGAGAGTTACCAGATATCATCTCATTAAGTCAAGGAGATAAACTTGAAGAGCTTGGAATGAATGGAAAAATACTTCCTCTAAATGATTTAATTGATAAATATGCTCCTAATATTAAAGCTTTTTTTGAAAAATATCCACGTTATAAAAAAGATGCAATTTCTGCAGATGGAAACATATATTTTATCCCAGATTATTATGATTGGTATGCTATGAGAGCTTCCCAGGGGCTCTATATTAGAAGAGATTGGCTTAATAACTTAAATTTAAAAGTTCCTAATACAATGGAAGAGTTTTATAAAACTTTAAAAGCTTTTAAAACTCAAGATCCAAATGGTAATGGAATACCTGATGAGATTCCATATTTTGAAAGAAATACAGAGTTTGTGGAAAAAGAGCTCTTAGGTTTATTTGGAGCTGAAATAAGTTTTTATATAGATGAAAATAAAGTTAAATTTGGTCCTAAAGAAGAAAGATTTAAAGAAGCTATTAGAGAAGTTATAAAATGGTATAGTGAAGAATTAATTGATTCTGAAATTTTTACAAGAGGGTTTCAAACAAGAGATTATATTTTAAAAAATAACCTTGGTGGAGCTACATTTGATTGGTTTAGTAGTACAAGTACATATAATACCTCATTAAAGGAAGAGGTTAATAATTTTGAATTTATAGCTATTGACCCCCCACTATATAAAGGTAAACGTTATGCTCCAGATGCTAGACCAACTTATTTAGGTGGCTGGGGAATAACTAAATCAGCTCAAGATCCTATATCTATTATAAAATACTTTGATTATTGGTTTTCTCCTAAAGGATATGAGTTAGCTAACTGGGGAATTGAGGGAGATACATTTCTAAAAGATATTGATGGAAATAAATATTTTACTAAGAAGGTTATGAAGGATAAAAATAGAACTCCTCTACAAGTTTTAAGAGAAGAGGGAGTTCAATTTAGAATAGGTGGTCCTCAAGATTATGAGTATGAAAAAGCTTGGGGAGAAACTGATGCAAATTTTTGGATGAAAAGATATACTCAAGAAGGCTTCTTAGTAGAACCTATGCCTACACTAAAATATACCTTAGCTGAAAATGAAAAATTGCAAACTATAAAACCTAAATTAGATACCTTTGTTAAAGATATGTGTCAAAGATGGATATTAGGAGTTGAAGACTTCGATACTACATATGATAATTTTTTAAAAGAATTAAAACATATTGGATTAAATGAAGCATTAGAAATAAACCAAAAAGCTTATGAGAGATTTATTTCTAGTAATTAACTTTATGCTTAGGAGAGTGTTATGAAAACTATTTTAAAAAAAGAGTATTGGAATAAAATTTCAAATAAACTTATTCCAATATTTGTTTTCCTTATTATATTTTTATTGACTATCTATAATACTAATAAAATACTCAATCAAACCCAAAAAGAAAATTTACAAAAAGCCGAAGAGCTTTACCAGAGCATTGATAAAAAATTAAATTTTCTTAATATTACTCTTTATGAGTTAAAAACTAGTTCACAATTTAAAGCATATTTTTCTGAAAACTCTTCTATTAGTGAAAAAAGATATAAGAGAATTAAACTTTATGAATATTTGAAAAAAACTAATACTATATATAATAGACTTGGATTTTCAATAGAATTTTTTGAAAAAAATGAAAATTTAGTTTTTTCCAATTTAGGAGTTATGGATAAAACTCAATATTTCAAATACAATGATTTTCCTGAAAATTTAGAAGAAAAACAAAAATTTCTTAATAAAGTGGGAGAAAAAATAAATTTTGTATTTTATCAAGGAAGTTTTGAGAAAAATAGTAATATTTATTGGATAATCTCTTTAGATAGAGAAGCTTTTTTTCAGAAATATATTTTGAATTAGATAACTGGTATCTGACTAACGGAAATTTTAATATCAATCTAGGAAAAAAACCTCCTTTTTCTGATATTATTCCAGAAAAAATGATTAAATTTAAAATAAGTTATTTTAACGGTGATTTTATATATAGTTTCCCTAAAATTAATAGGGTTGAAATTTTTTCTTATGAATTATTTAAACTTATTGTAATAGCAGGAATATTATACTTTTTATGCTATCTATTAAAACTTTTTATAATTGAGCCTGTTAGAAGTTTAGCTACTAAAATTGGTTATTCAGGAAAAAATATCAAGCAAGAAGTAAAATTTATAGAACAGAAGATTGAGGAAATCACATTAGAAAATAAAAATCTTGAATATACTATTAGTGATATGAAAGTTTATCAAAACAGAAAAAAAATTAAAGATTTTTTACTTGGATTAAATAATTTAGAAAGTATTCAAGATATTATCTCAAATATCCCTGTTTTAAATTTAAAAAACTATAGAGTTTTAATTCTTGAAATTTTAGATGTAGAAGTTACAGATAATATTTATGATAAGATTAAAATCTCTAAAGAGTTTGTTTCTAAATATTTTGAAGAGGAAGTTATTTATGAAATAGTAGATATAGACTATAAGAGTATTGCTATTATTTTAGAAGATAAACTTAGCGAAGAAGAGTTAGAAGAGGTAATGATCTGTCTTGCTAATCATTGTGAAAGAAACTTCAAATTGACATTTTCTATTGCTATTACAAAAGAATATGCTAAATTAAATGAGATGCCAAGAGCATACAAAGAAGCTAAAAAAATATTAGATTACAAGTTTGTATTCAAACAAAAAAGAGTTATTTTCCTTAAAGATTTAGACGAAACTCAAACTAAGAAATATTACTATCCTATTGAGATAGAAGCTAAGCTTATAACTAAAACTTTAAATGCTAATGAGATAGGAATTAAAAGAATCTTAGATGAAATATTTGATGAGAGTAACACAGCAGATATTGATAAAAAACATTTAAAAGAATTTAGTGGGCTTCTTTATAATAGTTTAGGAAGAATTTTAATTCAATTAAAAGAGATGAATTCAGATATTGACCCTAAAATTTTTAGTAGTGAAGAAATTTTAAGAGCCAATGATTTAAAAGAGCTTAGAGAAAAATTTGAAGAAAAAATTCTAGATGTATGTAAAATAGCTAAAGAAAAAGATGAAGATGATAACTCTGATATAAAAAATAAAATAGAAAAATATCTTGAAGATAATTACCATATAGATATCTCTCTTGATAATCTTGCTGATTATCTAGGACACTCTTTTAAATATACAAGTATTTTATTTAAAAAAGTTATGGGGGATAATTTTAAAAACTATCTAAATATCTATAGGATAGAAAAAGCCAAAGAGATTATGGCTGAAAATAAAGATATTAAAATAAAAGATTTAGCCGAAAGAATTGGATACAATAGTTCAAATACTTTTATAAGAATCTTTAGGAAATATGAGGGAGTTTCTCCTGGGAAATACTTTGGTTTAAATGAATAATAGTAACTACCTAGCCAGTAAATTACTTTAAGAAAAAAGGAAAAAGTTTTGTTAACCTATAGGGTAATACAATAAACTTTTTCCTTTTATTATAAAGCTATTTTATCTCTATTTTAGGTAGAATATTATTTAAAATATCCATATCTATTGTTCCTGTAGAATCTAACATAGCGTTAGTAGTTCCACAAGCTATTCCTAATCTAAAGCACTCTGCTAAATCTTTTCCTTGAGAAAGTGCATAAGCAAATCCCCCTACTGTTGAATCTCCTGAACCAACAGTATTTTTTATCTCTACTTTAGGAAATGTTCCTCTATATACTCTCTCTGGTGTTATAAGTAAGGCTCCTGCTCCTCCAAGAGTTACCATAACATTTTCAGCTCCTTTTTTCATAAGCTCTCTAGCTGCATCTGCTATCTCTTCAATAGAGTTTAATTTTCTTCCTAAAATATCCTCTAACTCCTCTTGATTAGGTTTTATAAGGAAAGGCTTAGCTTCTATTCCCTTTACTAGTGTACTTCCACTTGTATCAAGAATAAATTTTATACCTCTTTTATTTCCCTCTTCAATAAGAGTATTATAAACTAATGGGTCTATTCCCTTTAGTAAACTTCCAGAACCACATATTACTTTAATCTCTTTATCTTCTAATATTTCTAAATATTTTTTTATAAATAGATTACAAACTTCCATATCTCCTTTTCCAGACTCTAGGATCTCTGTAATTCCATCTATTTTCTCATCAATTATAGCAATACATGTTCTTGTTTCATACTCACTCTCTAAAAAATTGTTTTTTATAGAGTTTTCATTTAATTTTTTTAAGAAAAGTTTTCCTGTAAATCCACCAACTATACCTGTTGCTAATATATCTCCACCTAAAAGGTTTATTATTCTACTTACATTTATTCCTTTTCCACCAGCATTTTTTTCTATCCCTTGAGTTCTGTTGACATTTCCTAATCTAAAATTTTCAACATTATATCTCACATCAATAGCTGGGTTTAAAGTAACTGTTAATACTCTACTCATTATGCTTTCCCGTTACTTCCACACATTAAGATTTTTTCCATAGCAACTTTTTTCATAACCTCTTTAGCTGGTCCAAAATATTTTCTAGGGTCGCTTTCATTTGGTTTATTTACTAATACTTCTCTTAATTTTTCAGCAAATGGCATCTTTAACTCTGTTGCAATATTTACTTTTGTAATTCCTAATTCAATAGCTTTTTTAACTTGATCAGCTGGTACTCCAGAAGCTCCGTGTAATACTAATGGTACATCTACAACTGCTCTTATCTCTGCAAGTCTTTCGAAATCTAATTTTGGCTCCTCTTTATATACTCCATGAGCTGTTCCAATAGCTACTGCTAGAGAATCAATTCCTGTTCTCTCTACATACTCTTTAGCTTGAACTGGATTAGTATATTTGCTATCTTTATCATCTCTTACTAAGTCGTCCTCTTGTCCTCCAAGAACTCCTAACTCTCCCTCTACTGTTACATCAAATCTATGAGCATAATCTACTACCTCTTTAACTCTTCTGATATTCTCTTCAAAATCAAAGTGAGAAGCATCTATCATAGCTGACTTAGTTCCTAATTGAATAGCGTTTACTATCTCATCATAGCTCTCATGATGGTCTAAGTGCATAGCAATAGGGATATCATATTTATTTGCACAAATTTCTACAAGTTTTATAAAAAACTCTGGTCCTGCATATTTCATTGTTCCTGGAGTTGCAGCAACTATAATTGGAGATCTTAACTCTACAGCTGCCTCTACTACTGTTTGAATTGTTTCCATATTATGTACGTTAAAAGCTGGTACAGCATATTTTCCTTTTTGAGCATCTAATAATAATTGTCTTGTTGATACTAACATTTTTTCCTCCTATAAATCTATTAAAATTTTAAATTTACTTTTTTAAAAAATTATTTATTATATTCATGGATAATTACACCTTTAACTACTCTGTTAACCTCTCCTGTAGGACATGGATTATCAGGGTTAATTCCTAATTTTGCAGATTTTACTAAAGATATTAATTGTCCATATACTAGGTATCCTAATCCCGCAAATACCTCTTCAATCTCTCCTAGTTTTTCATCAGCAAATGAGAAGTAATAATCACAGTTATTTTTTACCTCTTCATCACATACAGTATCTAGTACGATTATTTTTTTCTTTCCACCTTCATTTTTAAACTCTTTTAAAAGGTCTAATTCATATATTCTTGTATATGGATTATTTGACATCATACATACGATAGCTGTTTTATCATTTACTATTGATTTAGGTCCATGTCTAAATCCTAAAAATGTGTTATAGAAAGAAGCCAATTTTCCACCTGTTAACTCTAGAACTTTTAAAGATACCTCTTCAGCTAATCCTTTTAAAGCTCCATCTCCTAAATAAACTATTCTCTCTATATCTAAGTCAGTTATTGTTTCAGCATCTGCTAATATTTTTTCTAGATTTTTTTCTACTAAGTTAGCTACATAAGTAACTTTTCTTTCCATTTCAGCAAAATCTTTTCTTAGTAAAACTAATACCCCTGCTACTACCATTGATGAGAAACTTCCTGTCATAGCAAATCCCTTATCATTTGTTTTTTCAGGCATTAGTAGAAGATATTTATTATCTCCCTCTTTAGAAATTTTTGCTAAATGTCCTTCTGGATTACAAGTTATAAAGATGTGATAAATATTTTTCACTAATTTATCAGCTAGGTTTACTGTAGCTACACTTTCAGGAGAATTCCCTGATCTAGCACATGAAACTAATATAGTAGCTGTATCTGCTTCTAAATATTGTTCTGGCATAGATACTATATCAGTAGTTGGTACTGATAAAACATCTATATCTACTTTGCTGTTTACATATGAACAAAGAGTATTTCCTACAAATTCAGAAGAACCTGCCCCTGTAAAAACTACTTTTACTTTTTTTCCTTGAACTTTTTCAATAAAAGCTCCTATTGACTTAAGGTTATTTTTTACTATTTCTAGTTCCTCTCTCCAAATAGAAGGTTGTTGAATTATTTCTTGCCAAGTTACACAATTTTTAAATTCCATCTTTTTTCTCCTTTTATCCTCAATTTATTTTATTTATTCATTACAAGGGCTGCTGCTCCCTTTATTCCCGCTTCCTCTTCTAACTTACCAAATGTAAAAATAAGGTTTTCCATTGTCATTCCTAATGCATATTTAGGTAGATATTTTTTTACACCATCTGTAATTATCTCTCCTGCTCTTGCTACACCACCAGTAAATATTATTATTTCTGGATTGATTATATTTAAAAGCATTCCTACCCCTTCAGCTAATTTTTCACAGAAGAAATCTACAATCTCACTTGAAAATTTATCTCCTTTTTTAGCTAAATCAAATATATGCTTTGCTTCTAGTTTTTCTAAATCTCCACCTATTACTTCATATAAGGCATTATTTTTATCTAGCTCTAATCTTCTTCTTCCCTCTCTAACTATACCAGTAGCTGAGCAATAAGTTTCTAAACAACCAGTAAGTCCACAACCACATTTATACCCCTCTTTATTTACCACTACATGTCCAAACTCTCCAGCTGCTCCTCCAGCTCCTTCTAATATTTTTCCATCTATTATTATTCCAGCTGCTATTCCTGTTCCTATTGGTATTGTTATACTATTTTTATACCCTTTTCCAGCTCCAAAAAGTGTTTCTCCTAAAGCTATTACCTTAACATCATTTCCAACTTTTACTGGTTTTCCTGTTACCTTCTCCATCAAATCCTTAGCAGGAAAATCGTTATTCCATGAAAAGTTTGCTGCTATTTTTACCACTGAGTTATTCACTACTGGTCCAGGTATCCCTAATCCTATAGCTTCTATATCCTCTACCTTAATTTTTAATTTTTCAGCTAATTCCTTTGTCTTATTCCAAATTCTATTAAAAGTATCCTCTGCTCCTTTTTTAGATTCAGTTTTTATACTCTCTTTTCCTAAAATATCTCCTTGAGCATTTAAAATACCTATCTCAACATTTGTCCCACCTATGTCTATTCCTACAAAATAATTCATCTTCTCCTCCTAAAATTTATACTGTTGTCCGTACCAATTTTATTTTAATTAAAATCAGACCCGTTAGAGTCTGTTATTTTGCTCTTCCTCAAGTTCAACTTCAAATTCGAATCTATCTCCTCTAACTGAACTTATGGTGTACTCGATAATCTCTATTCCTGTATATGTCCATCTCTGAAGCTTTATAACTGGTGTTCCCTCTACTATTGAAAGTACATCAGCAACCTTTTTGTCAGAAATTTCTAATGAAAATCTCTCAATGGCTTTTGTGAATATCATCTTGTATCTACTTTGTAGGATATCATATAATGGACTAATTAGCAAATCTTTTTTTGATAAATTTGGAAATTTTTTCACAGGTAGGTATGTTTTTTCATACATAATTTCCTCTCCATCTGCCAATCTAAGCCTTATCAGTTCAAAAACCTTATCTCCTTTTTCAATATTTAATTCTTTAGAAATTTTTTCACTAGCTTCAACTTCTTTAAAAGATAAAATTTTAGATTCAGGAACTTTACCTTGTTTTTTCATTTCCTCTGTAAAACTATAAAATTTTAAAAGTTTTTGTTTTAATCTTTGAGAGGAAACAAAAGTTCCACTTCCTTGAATTTTATATATATATCCCTTTTTCTCCAAATAATCTATAGCTTGCCTTACTGTTGATCTACTTAATTTATATTTCTCACAGTACTCTCTTTCAGCAGGTAACCTATCATTTTCATGTAACCCTTTACTCTCTATCTCTCCTATTATAATCTCTGCTAATTGATAGTACAGTGGAATCCTCTCTTTTCCTAATAACATAAGATTCCTCCATCATAATATTTTCCAATTATTATGATAATACCACTTTTATCACTTTTTTACAAGAATTTATTTTAAAGGAGTTGTCACAAATCATTTGCCACAACTCCTTTTATTTAAACTCTATTAAATTTCATAGATTATTCTATATAACCAGTTTTCTAGTGGATCTTTGATCTTTACCATTTCAGCATGAAGTTCTTCTAACATCTCTCTTTTTATTTTAGAATACTTCTCATCATAGAATAAATTGTGTAACTCTTGTGGGTCATTTTTTAGATCATATAGTTCTCCAACATCAGTGGCATTGAAGATAAGTTTATAATCATCTCTTCTCCACATTCTTTGTTCAAAAGCCACAAAATGTCCAGCAAGTTGTCCTAATACACCTTTTCTATCATTATTTTTTCCCTCTCTTAAAATAGGTAATAATGATTCTCCATCAAAGAAATCAGGTGCTTTTTTCCCTGCTACCTCATTACAAGTAGAAGTTAAATCGTGAAGATATACAAAGTTATTATCTTCCTCTCCTTTTCTATTTGAAAGTGGATCTTTTATTATCATAGGGATTCTATATGTTGTATCAAACATAAACTCTCCCTTTTCTATCATTCTATGAGCTCCCATAGCATCTCCATGGTCAGCAGTTATTGCCATAAATAAACTCTCATACAATCCCTCTTCTTTAAGGAATTTTACAAACTCTCCAATAGCGTCATCAATAAGAGTTATATATCCCCAGAACTTACTGATTACCTCTTTCCATCTCTCTTCTGAAGCACTCCACATTCCCCACATTTTAGATATATCTTTATAGTGTAGTGGCTTTCCTTCTAATGGATTATAAAAGCTCTCATCTAACACAACATCTTCTGGCTTATACATAGAATAATATGGCTCTGGTATTACACATGGTGTATGTGGTCCCCAAAAGTTCATCCATACAAAGAAAGGTTTATTTTCTTTTTTAGCTTCTAATACAGCTTTTTTAGCTTCATCTACTACGAAGAATGGTAATGAAGCTTCTCTTGGTCCACTTAATAATCCACATAACTCTTGAACTCTAAGATGTGGGTTCTCTCCAAAATACTCTCTTGTTACTTCTGGAATCTCAAATCCTTTCTCTTCTAACCACTCTCTATATCTTGGCTCCTGTTTTGGTCCTTGAGCAAATACCATATTTTTGTATACTCCACTTCCTGGATATCCATATCCATCAAAGTTGTGTCCTCTAAATCCAAAATCTCTTGGGAGTACTGTTTTTCCAACATGCCATTTACCAATTAAGTAGTTAGCATAATCTCCCATCTCAGTTATGATATTAGGATTATCTAATTTAGGATCTCCCTCTCCACCTTTTTCACTATTTCTCATTAATTCATGATTACTTGGCATCTGTCCTGTAAAAAGAGATGTTCTTGCTGGACCACACACTGAAGCTGGTGTAAAAGCATTATTAAACTTTACTCCATCTGCTGCTATAGCATCCATATTTGGAGTTTTTACTATTTTATGTCCATATGTTCCAAGCATATCTACTCTTACTTGGTCTAATAATATAAAAGCTATATTATTCATTTAATATTGCCTCCTTAGTTGTTTCTTTTTTTTGTTTTATTTATTATAAATAATATAATAACTGTTAATACAACAAATATTCCTGTTAATCTTCCTAATCCATTTCCTCCAGCTAATCCTATTGGTGATAATACTGCATAAAGATATGCTAAACCTATTATTAATAATGCTGAAAATTCTCTTACATATTTCCAATCACTTAAATCTACATTTGATTTATTTCTTGTTGATGGAACATATGGAGTTTCTCTTTTGAAAATACTTCCTAGTATAAACATTGCAACTATATCAAATACAAATAATCCTCCCATTACATGAGTAAAGTTTATTTGAACTTTAAAAATCCATACTAGTGAATAGTATAAAATAACATGTAGTAATACAACTATTCTTGCTGCTTTTCCTGATATTGTTTTATTTAAAAATCCTACTGCTACTAAAGCAACTATTGGAATATTAAAGAATCCTGCAAATCTTTTTAATAGTAAAAATAATCCTCCTGTTCCATATTGTAATAATGGAGCAATTATCATAGATACTATTGCTATTATTGTTCCTGCTATCTTAGCAACTTTAATCAAATCTTCATCTGAAATATCTTTTTTAAATATTGGTCTATAAATATCATAACAGAAAAGTGTTGCAGCACTATTGATAAATGAGTTAAATGTACTTAAAATTGCTCCAAATAAGCAAGCTGTAAAGAAACCTAATAATGGTTTAGGTAGTACTTTTGAAACTAACATTGGATAAGCTAAGTCTATTGTTTTTATAGAATCTCCAAAAATATGGAATGATACTAATCCAGGTACATTTAATAAAAATGGTAAAAATAATAGGAATACTCCTGCATATAATATACCTTTTTGTCCCTCTGCTAAACTTTTAGCTGCTAACGATCTTTGAATAATTGCTTGGTTTGTTGTCCAATAGAAGAAGTTTACTATTAAGATTCCTGTAAATATAGTTGTCCAAGGTACAGGATCTGCTGCTCCTCCCCAAGCTGTAAGTTTATCAATATGAGTAGTAGTTACTATCTCTACTCCTTTTGCCATACTTCCTTCTCCAAGATATTTTAAAGCAAAGAAAGGTATCATAGCTCCACCTATTATTAGAGCAAAACCATTTAATGTATCAGATACTGCTACTGCTTTTAATCCTCCAAATATAGCATATATTCCTCCAATAATTCCTATTAACCACACCACACTCCATAATGCTACATTAAAACTTACTCCAAACATTGCTTCTACGTCAAATATTTGTGTAAAAGCTATTGCTCCTGAGTATAAAGCTCCTGGAATCATTACAAATGTATATGCTACTAAGAATAAAAGAGACATTATCTGTCTTGTTTGTTTATCATATCTTTCTTCGAAAAACTCTGGTATTGTTGTAAATCCACCTTTTAAATATCTTGGTAGTAAGAATATTGCAAGTACACATAATGGAATTACTGATTGAACTGTCCAAGCTATTATTGAAAAGTTACTAGCATATGATGAAGCATTTACTCCAACAAGTTGTTCAGTTGATAAACTTGTAAGAACCATTGAAAACCCAATTACTGTTGCTGTCAGTCCTCTACCTGCTAAAAAATACCCCTTTGCACTATTCTCTTCATCTTTTGTTTTTAACCAAGATATAAAAGCTATTAATGCTGTAATAAACACAAATGATATAAATGTCATTTTACCACCCCTAAATTTATCTTCTAAAAAATCCTAAAACTTAACTAAAAATTTGTAGTATATATAAATCTATCTCCTCTTACTGTAGAAGTTGTATATTCTACTACATCTTTACCTTGAAACACTACCCTTTCTACCTTCATTCCTAAATCATTTTCTTTTAATCCTAAATTTTTTGCTTCATTTATGTCTAATTTACATGGATAAAATAACTCTTTTCCATGTGTCATTTTTATTCCGTACTCCTCAGATAAAATATCATAAAGTTTTTTGTCAGTAAGTTCTTTCATTTCTATTCCATCTACTAGCTTATAGTTAAGATTAATTGTTTCATAAATAAGAGGCTCATTATTTCCATATCTTATCCATTTAATTTGGCATAGCATTTCATTCTCTTCTAGTTGCATTTTTTCTCTTACATAGGCATCAGCTACTTTTATTTTCAATGAGATTATTTTTGAAACTGGAACTTTTCCAAGGCTTCTCATATCATCATAAAACTTACTAAAACTAGAACGATTTTGATATATCTTAGGAGTAGAAACATAACTTCCTTTCCCTCTCAATTTATAAATATATCCATCTTTTTCTAAAATATCTAGAGCTTGTCTTACTGTTGTACGGCTTAAATCATAAATTTTACAAAATTCATTTTCTGCTGGAATTTTATCATTTTCTTTAAGCTTTTGCTCATCTACAGCTTTTTTTATACTATGAGCTAACTGTTGGTATAAAGGTATTTCACTTTTTTTGTCAATTTTAAACATTTTTTCTCCCATGGTTTAATAAAATGATATCATCTTGTTATAACAAGTATAACCTTTCTACTTTTCCTTGTCAACCCTTATTTTTACTGGCTTAAACTTGTATCATACAAGAAATACAGCTTTTTCATCACTTTTAATCAACTTGTATCTAATAAATTTTTTCAAGGTTTTTTACAACTCATTTTGTTCTTTTTAAGACTGTAAAGAACTATTTTACAATAGATATTCTATTTAGAAAATATAATATACAAAAATAATAAATTTACTTTTTAAAACCCCCTATAATTTTTTAAATCAACTAAATTTATTTTTTTTGTTTTTTACTTCAAATTAAACTTTTTTAATAAAAAAAATACTAAAAAAAACATTTTATCTATTGACATTATATTTTTAAAGTTGTAAAATTATCGAAAGAGGTACGTACAACACAACATTTTAAGGAGGATTTTATTATGCCTAATATCGTTTTAACTAGAATTGATAACAGATTAATCCATGGTCAAGTAGCTACTGCTTGGACTCAATATTCAGGAGCAAACTTATTATTAGTTCCTAATGATGATGTTTCAACTAATCCTACTAGACAAAATTTAATGAACCTTGCTGCACCTAAAGGAGTCCAAACAAGATTTTTTTCTATTCAAAAAACTATTGATATCATTCACAAAGCTGCTGATAGACAACTTATAGCTATCATAGCTGAAACACCTCAAGATGTAGTAAAATTAGTTGAAGGTGGAGTTCCTATAAAAAAAGTAAATGTTGGAAATATGCATATGTCTGAAGGAAAAAAACAAATTTCAAAGGCTGTTTGTGTTGATGATAATGATATAAAAGCTTTTAATAGATTAAAAGAACTTGGTGTAGAAGTAGAAATACAAAGAGTTCCTACTGAAGCAAAAGAAAATATTTGGGAATTAATAAAATAAATTTTTAAGGGAGGAAGACTATGTTACTAGAATCATTGTTAATAGCAATATTTGCTGGTATTGCTGGTATTGATTTATTTAATGGACTTTTTCATATCCATAGACCTATTGTAACAGGAGCAATTGTAGGTTTAATTCTAGGTGATTTAAAAATGGGGCTTATTGCTGGAGCTACCCTTGAGCTTGTATGGATGGGAGCAGTGCCAGTTGGAGGAGCACAACCACCTAACGTTGTAGTTGGAGGTATTATAGGTAGTGCTTTCGCTATTTTAACTAAACAAGATCCTGCAACAGCAGTTGGAATAGCAATCCCATTTGCTGTAGCAGTTCAAGCTTGTATTACATTGATGTTTACTTTCTTCTCACCTGTTATGCATAAGGCAGATAAGTTTGCTGAAGAATGCAATACAAGTGGAATTGAAAGAATCAACTATCTTGGAATGGCACTATTATTTGTATTCTATTTCGTTGTTACATTTTTACCAATTTCATTGGGTGCTGAAGCAGCTAAAGAGATTGTTGAGCTTTTACCAGAGTGGTTAATAGCTGGATTTGGAGTAGCTGGTGGATTAATGCCTGCAATTGGATTTGCTATGTTATTAAATATTATGTTTAAGAAAAATTATATCATATTCTTTGTACTAGGATTTATCTTAGCAACTTATCTAAATCTACCTGTTATAGGTATTGCTGCAATTGGATTCATAATTGCTCTATACGATTACTTCATAAATAAAAAAATGGATAGCTTAGAACCTGTAGCAACAGCAAATGGTGAGGAGGATTATAGCGATGGAATATAGAGATACAAGTAAAGAGAAAGTTTTAACTAAAAAAGATTTAAATGGAATGGTTTGGAGATCATTACTTTTACAAGCTTCTTTCAACTATGAAAGAATGCAAGCTGGTGGTTGGTTATATTCTATTCTTCCTGGACTAAAGAAAATTCATAAAAATAAAGAAGATTTAAGTAATTCTATGAAATTACATCTAGAATTTTTCAACGTACATCCTTTCTTAGTTACATTTGTACAAGGGCTTGTACTTGCAATGGAAGAAAATAAAGAGAGTAGAGATTCTATAAGAGGTATAAAAATAGCTTTAATGGGACCTCTTGGTGGTATTGGAGATGCTTTATTCTGGTTTACTTTACTTCCTATTGCTGCTTCTGTTGGAGTTTCTTTAGGAATACAAGGTAATATAGCTGGTCCTATTATCTTCTTATTAGTTTTTAATATTGTTCATCTCTTCTTAAGATTTTTCTTAATGCATTACTCTTATAAAATGGGAGTAGGAGCTATTGAGAAATTAAAAGATGATACTCAATATGTAACTAACGGTTCTCTAATCTTAGGACTTACAGTTATTGGAGGACTTATAGCTTCATTTGTAAGAATGAATATCGCTTATGTTGTTAATCTAGGAAGTATTAGTATAGATATTCAAAAAGATATTATAGATAAAATTATGCCAAATATGCTTCCTCTTCTTTATACATTATTCATGTTCTATCTATTGAAAAAAGGTAAAAAGCCTATCTTCCTAATAGTAGTAACATTAGTTATTGGTATTGTTGGAAAATTCTTTGGTGTACTATAAATAATGGAGGTCATATGATACCTATTGTAATAACTGGACATGGACAATTTGCCACTTCTATAAAAGAAACCATAAAATATATTCTTGGAGAACAACCTAATGTATATTTTGTAGATTTTAATAACGGTATGGGAAATAGAGAATTAGAAGATAAATTAAAAAATCTTATTCAAGAATTAAATAGTAAGCAAATTTTATTTTTAACTGACTTAGTTGGTGGTACTCCTTTTTCAACTGCTGTTCTCTTAAGTGAAGAGAATCCAGAATACAAGATTTTTGGTGGTTGTAATATGCCAATGATAATCTCTGCAATCGAACTTTCAGAAGAAGAAGATATAAATTACATAGCAGATGAGATTTTAAACTTCGCTAAAGACAATATAATACTATTTAATCCTATTATAACTAATACCTCTACTGATGACGAAGATGGTATTTAAGAATTAACTTTAAAATTTAAAAGAAGGTACTATTGCAATTTAAGAATTTGCAACAGTACCTTCTTTTTTACTTTAAATTCTCTTTAAGAATTTATAATATTTTTTAAATTTTTTGTAACTTAATTTTTATAACTTTAGAATAAGTAGTTGTTATATAAAGAATTGTTTTCTCATCTTGATATTCAACTTTTATCCCTTTATTCTCTTCTAATTTGTATTTTCCATTTAAAACAACCTTTGAAGTATGAGGTATTGAATTATTTTTATTCCAAGCTCTAGAATATATACTTACCTCTCTCATTTTACCATTTTTATCATACTGGCTTTCATCTCTTCCTTCATAAAGTCTTAAATCTGGATCAACAAAACTAAGTTCTATCCCAGCTTCCATTGGAGCAATCATTATCATAGATGGGGTATCTATTTCAGAGATATACCTATCCTTTATCTTTCCACTTTCAAATAAAGCATATCCCCTCATTTTAGATACTTTATCTTCCACTATATGTGCATTATAATCTTTTTTAAGTACCTCATATCCTTTATCAATTTTAAATTTATTTTGTTCCTCCTCATTTCCTTTAACTAAGATACTATACTCATATCCCTTATCTTTTGGATTTTTTCCATGGTTAATATACGCTAACTCATAATTATTTTCAGTTGGAGTTCCCTCTTTTTGGTCAAAAGAGTGTTGTTTTTCTCTTTTATAATGTACCTCTCCATCAGCAACTGCATAGATATTATTTTGACTATCTATTAAAACTATATCTCCCTTCGTTACCTTTTCTACTTTTTCAATTTTCCCATCTCCTAAATAGTTTTGGAAAAGAGTAGTATGAGTTTCATTAACTTTATCGTCATTTTCTATATTGCTACCTAATAATACCACTCTATTATCAAAGAAAAATACAGATTTTCTAGCTCTATGGCTTCCATTATATTTTGGATTTTCGTGTAATTTCATAGCAAACATACCATTGTTATTTAAGTTATTTCCTCCAGAATAAGTTTCATCTGAAAGTAACATCTCCTCTATTCCACTAAATGTATCTACTTGAGCTATGCTTGATTTCATCTCTTCCAGTGGCAAAGCAATGGCAGTAGTTCCAGGATAATGTGCCCAGTTCCATCCCTCTTGTACAAATCCACTCTCTTTTAAAGAGTTTTGTAATATTTGAACAGTTCCATAACTCATATATCTTCCATATAGATTATTTTTTTTATAAGTTTCATTTCCTACCAAATATCTACTAAATCCCTTTACTCCCACTAACCACTCATCTCTTCTATGAAGTTGTAGCGATCCCATATTCATTGTCCAAGCTCCATTTGGAGTTTCTTCCTCTCTATACCCAAGTTTTTTTAATTCTTTGGCAAATTTTCCATCACTATCAAGTCTTAAATATGCTTCAGCTAGCTCCTTATCTATACCCTCTTTTTTCCCATATGCTGTATATCTAAATACATCAGTGGATATTTTAAAACTATCATTTGGATGTCTTCCACTTATACTAATTAACCAATTATATTTATTAGAATAGATTCTTGACATGAGAACAGATTTTTTTACCTTATTATAGGCAATTTCATCTAAAGCAAAGTCTGTATTTCCTAAGTAATAGATTATTGGAGTTAATCCTTCAAAAGCTCCTTTTGCATAAGCTGGATAATTTTGCATATGATGAAATACAGAGCCATCATCTTTAAATCCACCAGAAAGCCCAGGTGTATAATTTATTCCATAAGCTAGATAATTATTGAATTGTCTAAGTTGTGCAGTTGCTACTCTTTCATCTTCATTTAACATTATAGCTGTTAACATTCCAGATAACATTGTATTCAATACATCTATATTTACACCTTTTATCTCTTCACTTGGAGTATATATCATTCCCATAGCACTATACCACATTACCATCTCTTTAGCTTTAATTAAATCTCTATGAGATAAAAGCGGTTCTCTCATAAGTAAGATACTTTGATATACCTCTCTTATATTATATCCAAGATGGTGTATTGTTCCTTGAGAGCTTCCCTTTGTCCACCCTTGACTATACATAAAATCAAGAGCATCTTTAAATATAGAATATATCTCTTCTTGTTGGTTTTTATCATTTGTAGAATTATACATATATGCTAGCTCTCTTAAATAAGTTCCAAACTCTTGAAGTGGAAGATAATCTATCAAAGCAAACTCCTCTTTTGATAACTCTTCATAGATTTCTATCAACTGTGGAGTAGCTAAGAATTGTTTTTTATACTCTTCTAACTTTTCTCTCTTCTCTCTAATATTTTTATCTTTTACTTTTACACTTTTCAATATATCTTTTCTTAACTTTTCCCCTATCTTTTGTAATCCTATTCTCTCTTGAGATGTTATCTCTTTTAAATTACTTTTCTTTATTTGATTATAATTTTTATATAGAGCCATCCAGTGAGCATTAGCTGTGTAATCAGCTGGCAGATTTACAAAATTTACCTGCTCATCTCTAGCATTATATCTAGGATCTATCAAAATAGAAGGTATAATCTGATCTAAATATATCTCTCCATCAGAATTAGGAGCAACAAATACTATTTCATCCATTCCTGTAATTGCTCTTCCCTTCATATCTCTATCATACTGCACCCACATAGTTCTCCAACCTGTAAAATCCATATTTATTTCAAAGTATGACTTCGTTTCTCCATACTTTTTAAACTCTACCTTTAGTTTATCTTTTATTGGAGTTTTATTATATATCCACATAGCAAAACTTGCTCTTGATTTTTCCTTTCCTCCCTCTTGAAAAGGTTTATATCCTACATCTCCTTTTATAGAGAGTTTATCTCCTTTTTTAAATTTCCATTTTAAAGATTGCTCTCCATCTTTTACTATCTCTTTTGATATCTCTATTTTTGAATTCTTTCCAACAATTATATTTTCTGGAATTCCTCCTTCAAATTGATAATTTCCATAAGCATAACTATTGATTAAAACTGCAATAGAAAGCAACATCTTTCTAAAGGTAATCCTATTTTTTCTTGTCATCATAACCTCTTTTCTCATAAATTTAATTTTTATAATAATACTTAATACTATATAATTATCTTAATCAAAATCATTTCTAATGTAAATCTTCATTATTCTGTATAATTCATTTTATAGAATAATGTAGATACTATTTTTCTATAAAAGAAAAGAGGATAGAAAATTAATAATCTATCCTCTCTATTTATTGGGAAAATTTTATGAAAACTTATTAGCTATTTTACTTTTCTTAGTTTTATATATTTAGTAGCACCATTATTTTTTAAATCCACTTCTATTTCTGTTATAAAGTTCTTAATATTTAGCTTGATATTCTTATCTGTACTTTCTACTAACTCATATTTTCCATCTAATTCAATTTTTGAATCATAATTTTGTATTTGAGCTGGATCACTTACATATAAATCTAAGATATCTCCTTTTTCTTTCTTTAAGACTGAAAGGGTAGAGTAAGTTTTTATTCCTCCAAATTTTTGTGGTTTATCTTTCCAGAAATTTATACCCACTGTATTAGTTTGTCTATCTTTAACTATATGAGCCTCATTATCAGCTTTTACTATTTCAAATCTTGAAGTGTCAAAACTATCCACCTCTTCTTTAGAGAACATTGGTAAAATTACATAAGCATATTTTGCATCTTTAGGATTTTTTCCATGATTAATATATGTTGTAAAATATTTTTTTGTTATCTCTTTATCAGAGTTTCCTCCAATATCTTTCCAACTACCTTTATTTTCAGTTACTTTTACTACTACCTCAGGAGCTTCTACTATCTTATATCCAATATTTTCTTCTGGATAGTTTTCATTAAAGTTTATAGAAAGATTTTTAGGATTTTGAATTGTAATCTCCTCTTTTAATTGCTTTCCATCTAAATAGATTTTTCCATCTTCTAAAATTCTATTATCTATTGTAGTATGAATTATTCCATCTCTACTATCTATATTTGAAGCTATTGCTAAAATAACTCCATCTATCATAAACCAAGATTTTTTCATCTCAGTTTGTTTATTCCAAGATATCATATCCATTCCTACAAATGATTCTCTTCCAGTTTCAACTCCTCCTACAAAAGATTTTGGAGATACAAATCCTATCATTCTTCTCTCTCCTGATTTATCTCCTCTAGGATTTAAACTATTAGTTACTCCTGGTAGATGATAGTCATCTACTGTTGGCCAAAATTCTGTAAATGCACTTGAATCCTTACCATAGATATATGTCATTCCATCTCCAGTATACCAACCTTTTATATTTTCTCCATTCATTGTCTCAAAGTTAGCTACTCTTGATGAGTGCATTGACACTACTACTTTTCCATCTTTTCCATTGAAATATACAGCTCTATCCATGGCACCAAAAACTTTTGTCCCATTTACTTCTAAAGGTTTTATACTTTTATTATTCATTATATCTATTAAGATATTTTTTATAGTTTGATTACTTACTCTGTCTATTGTATAATAAGAATTATTATCTAGAATTAATTTCTTTATTAACGATTGTAACTTTTCTTTATACTCTGGACTAGCCCCCTCTGATAACATTGCAAAAGAACTAACTAACGCTCTTCCTTTCTCAATATCATTAGATTTATCTCTTGAAATAGATCTTCCATTTACAGAGTCATTCACTCCTCCATTTATCATAAGGTAGCTATATCCATTTAAAATAGACTCATAAATATTATCTATTCTTGGGTCTTTTATTTTAAACTCTGTTCCATTAATTAACCATAAAATAGAACCTAGTCCATTAAAAAGTACTGCTGCATATGTTCCATTATATGCTACATTGTCATGTTGAATAAAAGAACCATCTCTATAGAATCCATCTCCTGATGTTACATACTCTCCAACATCTGCAACAGCATTTAATCCATCTAATACTTGTACCTTATCTTCCATCAATACCCCTCTTAAAAATGAGATTATTGATGTATCCATTCTATTTCCCCCAGTAGAAATTCTCTTATCTGGAGATGAAGAGTAAGAAGCCGATGGACTTACACCTGACCACTCTGCATATTGTTGGAAATATTGAGAAGCTTTTAAGTATTTCGTTCTTTTTTCTGCTGGTACATCATCATATACTAAAGTTAATAAATCATTTAAATTTTTAGGAATTCCTAATTCCCATTGCCACCAGTTTCCTAGTTCTGGTAATCCTTCATGATAAGCATTATCATATAACCAATCTAAACTCTCTATTATATCTTGTTTAGTTTTTTCATTTTTATAGTATTTAGTTCCTGGAGTTGCATATGCCTTGGCTATTTTTACTAAGTTCTCATATTGTCTCATTACATGAACTCCATTTTTCATATTTTCAGCACCTTTAAAAATAGATGTTCTATTTTTATCAAAGTTCATATTCTCATAAACTTTATCTGCTACTCCCTCATTCATAGCCACTATTCTAGAGATGTCAGCTTTTGACATCTCCAAAATTCTATTATCTTGTGGTAAGCCAGTTAAAAACTCCACCCAACCATCTCTTATCTTTTTATAATCTCTTATCTCCTGTTGAGAAATCTCCTGTTTTTTTGTATTCTCTATTTTTTCTACCTCTTGAGAGAAAGAAGTAGTTGTTAAAGCTAGTATTGCACATATTAATATTAATTTCTTTTTCATCTTTTCTCCTTCCTCCTATTAGAAATTATAACTGAATCCTACTGTTGGTCTAAATGAGTATGCTCTTGTAACTTTTCTATCATTTTCTTTCGTTACTTTAGTTTTTAAATCTAAGAAAGTAAGTTCTCCAAAGATATTAAATCCAGGTACTACCACATGGTTATACTTTACTGTATACCTTGTTTCATAGCTTTCAGAATCTTTCTTATTATTATCTAATGAGTTATACCAAGCTCCGTTTCCTAGTGGTACTCTTAGAGCAAATGTTACACTATCTCCATTTCCAAAATAGTAAGTTGCTGATGGTCTTAATTGATTCATTTGATATCTTCCTGCTCCTTTAGCAAATACATATTCTCCTGAATTAGCATTATAACTAGAATACTTTATCCCATCATGATCCATCCATCTATCTTCTCTATAATATCCCATTCTTAATTGCCATCTTGGCATAAATCCAGTATACACTAAATTATGTTCATTTTCCATTAAGAAATCCATTTGTCCTTCTAAAAGTCCAGTGTAGTTATACTCAAATATTCCTGTAGTTTTCATATCTAATCTAAATCCACTACCTAAATTATACGAGAAGTTTGGTGTTAATCTTAATTGATGAACCCCTCTTTCTACTCTTGCTGGTCCTTTAGTATATGATAATGCTGGCTTATCTGATGTTTCATTTCTATATCCTATGTTAAATCCATATCTTCCCTTAGAATATGAATCACTCCATCTAGCTTCCCCATGAAGTCTTGTAGCCTTTTGTTCTGCTTCTCCAGCCTTAGTATCTTTTAAGAAATCATTTGCCATATAGTAACCTTCAAAATAGTATGACCATTTTGTTTTCTTATCATTTAAGCTCAAAGTAAACTTAGGTTTCATCTTCATTGATGTAGCATAATCCCCACTACTTAATGAATTATCTATTTGTGAATAATATACTCTATCTGAGTCATCTTCTGACTCCATCATCAATGCAAAAGTTCCACTCCATCTATCTGATGATAATCTAGTATTTTCTATACCACTTAAAAGAGGTCCAAAAATTGGAGTATCTGCCATAGTATCCATCTTATATGTTAATCCCATTGTTAGCATATCAGCATCATACTCATCTGATATTGAAGATGTATATCTACCATTTAAAGCTAAAGATTCTGTTATATCTAATTGTCCAAAGATACTTGTAGAAAATACATTTTCTCTCTCCATAGTTCCTACTTTATATTGGTCCGTTATACCTTGCATATTTAATCTTTTTCCATCTTTAATATTTCCTAACTCTGTTTCCCAAGCTAAATCTGCTCCTACTAAATATTTTCTATCAAAAATATACCCTGTATTTTGGAACATAAATCCTGCATGTGGAGTAATTGAGTAATAAGAAAATTCATTAGCATTTTGATTTTTTACCATTAAATTTATATTATCTTGATTTGTTGAATGAATTCTCTCCTCTTCTTTCTCATTTATATTCCCTTGCATTATTCTATTTACATCTATTCCAGCATAGAATGAAGCTTTATTTTTAGCATCATCTTTAATAGTATAGATAGCACTTGTTCCTACTCCCATAGCATATGTAGGATAATGAGATTTTAATTCCTCATTAAAGTTTCCTATATTCACTCTTCTATTTATGTTATTGTGTCCATAAACAAAAGAGAAATTTGTATTTAATGCTAATTTTTCACTTAAATTATGGTTATAATAAAGTCCTACATAAATATTATCTGTTGCTATTTCTCCACTATCTCCACCATCGAACTTAGCTTTTCCTTTACTTCCACCATATACAAATCCTAATCTTCCATTTTTTACAGATTGTTTTTCTGAGATTCCAAGTATTCCATTTTCTTGATAACTTCCAGACATAAGTCCACCTAATCTTTGATTATTATCCAAATATATTACATCTTGATACCAAGAATTTAATGGTCTAGCTGTTAAATAATCTCTTGTTAATGCTTTATTTTTCATAGTATTAACTAAATTTCTTGAATTGATAGCTGCTATATCCACAGTATATCCATGTATCCCACCAGAAATTTGTCCCATAGCTTTTGTAAATTCTTCTTCTGTTTTTAAAGTATCCAGCTCTCCAACTACTTGTTTAAAAAATTCTCCTGACATCTTACTTCTGTTTTTTTCGAATATCTTTGCAAAATTATCTAATCTACTATCTGTAATTACATTATCATAAGTTTCTTTCTTAGCAATAAGATCTCCATTTTCATCAACTTGATAATCCCATACAGCTGTTGTTTCTAATTTTGCCTCTTTTAAATTTATCTTATCTTTTCCTTCCAAACCTAAAGCTTCATTTAAATTAAACTCTGTTCTTCCATCACTTGAATTAAAAACAAAACTTGTCTTTCCTTCAAAACTTAAACTTCCAGTATCTATTATTGGATTTTCTGTTGCATTTGGGTTTGTCAACGAATCTTTAAAATCTATAATTAAATTACTATTTTTCATAGTTAAATTTCCTGTACTATCTATCTTTGCAGTAGAGGAATTTTCTAATTTATCCAATTCATTATTACTAGTATTTAAATAATCTTCTGTTCCTTTGTTATATTCTAATGCTATTGTAGAATCTGAGATTGTAGCATCTCCATTTCTAACAGTTATAGCTTCATATTTTGAAACATCAAGGTTATTATATTCTCCATCTTTTCCTTCTAAAGCAAGTACATCTATTCCAGTATTTCCTACTATTTTTCCATTTATCTTACTTCCATTTTTTAAGTAAACAGTATTATTAGTTGGCACAATTACAGTTTGATTATTCTCTTTTTTGCTAGTAGTTGAAGATTGAATAGCAATATCTCCTATGCTAATCTCTCCACTATTTACAAAAATACCACCAATTAGATTTATCCCTGTTCCACTTCCTTTTATAGTTCCACTATTAGTTCCTATCCCTTCTTTTTCTATTTTCATTCCAATAGCATTATCAAATAATTCTGTTTTTCCAATATTTTCTGCTTTTGAACCTTTTCCACTAGCTGACATTGCTGAAGTTGTTTTCCCACTAGCTTTTACTACTCCATCTTTTCCATTAACTACTTTTCCACCATTTTGAGCAAGCATTCCATTAGAAGTATTTTTTTTATCTCCATTAATAGTTAAATTTCCATTATTCTCTGCTAACGCATTTTTTCCAGCAGTCTTCATTCCTGAAGTATATTTTCCTGCATTTACTAATATATCTTCATTATTTACAACTTTTCTATTATCATTAGCCTGCATTCCTGTCGAATTATCTCCACTTACTTCAATAACTCCTTCATTAATTATATCAGTATAACTTGTTGTATTTCCATCTACCTTTGACGTTGTTATTCCTGTTGAACCATTTTTTACAATAATAGTTCCTTTATTTGTTGCTGTTCCTTTAGCTGATACTTGTATTCCATAACTTTTTCCATCAGCTTCTATTATTTCATTATTAATGGCATTTCCACTATCTATTACATTTATTCCTATTCCACTTCCACTTACTTTTATTCCACCATTATTTGTAAATGTTCCTTTTGTTCCTACTCCTATTCCATTTCTTTCAACAATAATAGTTCCTTTATTTTCTGCAGTAGCAGTTGCACTATTTATATTTATTCCTTTTGATTGATATCCAGAGTATGCTCCATCAGTAGTTCCCGATACCTTAATAATCCCATTATTTACAAAGTTAGAAGTTCCATTTACTTTTACACCACTTGCTTCTGATTTACCAGAAGTTAATTTATCACTTCCATTTACTTCAATCACACTATTTTCATCTGTTGTAAAATTACCTTTTTCTATTCTTACTCCATCAGTATTTACTCCAGAAGCTATTATTTTACCACTATTTGTTAAGTTTCCTCCATTTACATAAACTCCGATAGCACCATCTTTTGCTTCTATTATACCTTTATTTTCTGCTGTTCCTTTTGTTATTTCTATTCCTTTTGAGTTTTCACCAGTTGCTATTATTTTTCCAGTTTCATTATTTACAAAAGAAGCACTATCATTACTTACAACAACTCCACTTGCTCCCCCATTAACTTCTATTGTTCCATTATTTTCTGTTTTTACATTAGCTCCAGTTATATTTATTCCTTTTCCACCAGTACCATTAATACCAATAGTTCCATTATTTACAAACTTCCCACTTTGAATAGAAACTATCTCTACTCCTTTTCCACCATTATTAGTAGCTTTTATAATTCCATTATTAGTAGTCGCAATATCAGAACTCCCACTTGCTATATTTATAACTTTTTTTAGAACTCCATCTTCAGAATTTACCAACTCTAAATTTACTTTCTCATCAACACTAGCCCCCACATTTTTAGCAATACTTACAATTGTTGCTACACCATTCTTATCTGGTTTTTCTCCCAAATGTTTTTCTATATTCTCTTGGGTAATTACTTCTCCATCTTTAGGGTATAATCTTCCATAACTATTTGTTCCCATCAATAAAACTATTGCTGATAATAATAATAATTTTTTCTTCTGCATATTCCCTCCCTAACTCATATCTCACCTCTAATTATTATGTATTATTTTAGAGCTGAATGTTGTTTTTCATTCTTATATTATCATAATTTCTTCACAAAATAAATCATTATGATTCTATATTCCATTTTCTTTTATTAAGAGAGAATACTGCAAAGTATTTTATTATATTTATTTTCAAAAATAATTTTAAAATAAATTATTTTTTTATTTTTTAACAGCATTATTATTTTTCTATCTTTCTATATTCAATTTTCTATATATTTTTTAACCATAATAAGTTAAAGATTCTACTTCCAAAGCTTTTTTCAGTTTGTATATGTGTATATATAATATATTTATTCTTCTTGTAATAATAATCTTGTATTATTCTTCTTGTATTATTATACTTCGTCTTTTTATTAATAGGTAAATCATTTTTTTCTTAATACCCTCCCCTATTTTTTATTGATACCCCCACCATTTTTTGATTATCCATCACAGATTTTTGTGATACCCCCTCACAATTTTTATTGATAGGCATATCACACTTTTTTTCTTCCTATTATTTCATTTTCTTCTATTTCTTTTTTTATTTTTCTCCAAATTTTTCCCTAAATAAATCTTTCAATCACAGACTAACTGCATTTTTATGAACTTTATCAGGTACGTTCACTATAATTTTAACTTTTATTTTTCAAAAATTATACAAGCAATTTCTATTTATTTTAAATTAAAAAGAACTACCATATCATTAAGATACAGTAATCCTTTTATATTAAGAGGTATTGGTTAACAATTTTAATTTTTCATAAATCTATCATATGCATTTTTTTGGATTTCTTGAGCTCTCTTTAATCCTAAAGAATTTAATCTCTCTATATAGCTATCCCAATCTTTTTCTACATCTGATACACCTAATATCCATTTTTGTCCCATCTCTTCTGACACAGAACGAAGTTGAGCTTCTATTTTTAAGAACTCTTTCAGCTCATCTTTTGTATATTTTAACTGTGGCATTGGTAGATCAACTACATTATTTTTTACATATAGGTCTACTGCTTTTAATGCAGCTTCTCCAGATGTTTGCTTTTCAGCCTCTGCATCTTGGAACATTCCCAATCTATATTGAGCTCCAGTTTCTCTAATCGCTGCTACTGGATTTTTTCCATTAGGATCTTTTAAAATTTTATCAGTAAACTGAGGTTTCCCATCAATTATTGTATAATCTTCTCCCTCAATTCCAAAGTTCCATAATCTTCTTCCCTCTTCTGAATACCAGAAATCGAAGTATTTAACTATTGTTACTGGATCTTTAGCAGCTATTGTAATTCCCCAAGCTCCCATATAGTTAGGTCTTGCAAAGAATGTTTTATTATTTCCTTTATACTCTGGTGGTAACATTACTGAAAAATCAAAACCAGGTATTGTTTTTGACAAACTTTCATTATATGTTCCAGCACTTGGCCAGTCATTAGTAAATCCACCTAAGTCATTACTTAACATATAGTCTCTTGAAGTCATTCCTCTTGTAAATACCTCTTGGTCTATTAATCCCTCTCTATACCATTTTGCTAAATTTATCATAGCATCTTTCCATTCTGGTTCTGCAGGTCCAAATTTTGGTGTTCCATTATCTGCATACCACACTGCTTGTGCCTTAAATATATCTGTTAATGGTAGTAATATCTTTCTTACTACATTTCCTCTAATAAAAATAGGTACTTCATCTTTTTTCCCATTTCCATTTGGGTCTTTATCTCTAAATGTTACTAATACATTATATAGCTCATCAACTGTTTTAGGTTCTTCTAATCCTAATTTTTCTAACCAATCTTTTCTTATATAGTATTGTTGAGTTAAACTTAAATTTTTAACATCATTATAGTTAGGTATCATATAGATATGTCCATCTACTGCTACAGCATCCTTTTTATATTGAGGATTCTCTTCCCAAAATTTTGTAATATTTGGAGCATGTTCCTTTATTAAATCTTCTAACGGAATTAATCCTCCATCTATTCCTAATTTTTCTAAATCTGGTGTCAATTCATAAGCTATTACATCTGGTAAATTTCCTGATGATAACATCAAGTTAAAGGCTTGTACTTCATCACTTTGATTTTTTGATGCTACTCCTACCATTTTTACATTTGTCATATCTTCAGCTTTTTTAAATACTGGCAATTCAGAATCAAAAGCCTTTCCTTGAAATATTGCAAATACTGTAAATTCTTTATGTTTTTCTGTAATAACTGACCCTTCTAATTTTTTAACTGGTCCTGTTACTTTCTCCTCTTTTTCTTCTCCACATCCTATAAGAGCTAATATTGCAACTACCCCTAATAATATTTTTTTTAACATAGTTCCTCCTACTCTTTCCCTAAACTTATTCTTTTACCGCTCCTAATGTAACCCCTTTTCTAAAGAATTTTTGTATAAATGGATATACTATAAATATCGGTATTAATGATAGAGCTATCACAGCATATATGATTGTCTGTGGAGATGTCAAACTTTGTGCTGTTATCATTTGACTTGCTTCTCCAGCCATGTTCTTTTCTACTATTAATTTTTTTAAGAAAACTTGTAATGGTGCTTTCTTATCATCTATTAAAAGTACCATTGTCCAGAAATATCCATTCCATCTTGAAACAGCATAGAATAAAGAAACTGTTGTCAATGCTGATACTGATAGAGGTAGATATATCTTTGTCATTATTTGAAATTGTGAAGCTCCATCTATTCTTGCTGCTTCTTCTAATGATTTTGGCACTGCTTCAAAGAATGACTTTAAAATTATAACATTAAATGTATTTATTGCAAATCCTAAAATTACTCCTGTGTAACTATCTATCAATCCTAAATCTCTAAAGTTTAAATATTTAGGTATCATTCCTGGATCAAACCACATAGTTACTATTACCATAAATGTCCAAAACTTTCTAAATTTCAGCTCTGGTTTTGATAAAACATAGGCTCCACTTATAGTAAATACCATGCTCACTACTGTTCCCACTGCTGTTATAAATATTGAGTTTCCATAAGCTCTCCACATCCCTGTTAACTCCATAGCACTTTTAAAAGAATTTAAATTAAATCCTTTTGGAAAAAGTACCACTGATCCTGTCTCTACAAGATATGGATTGCTTACTGCTGCTGAAAATACATAAACTATTGGATATAAAAACATTATTGCGAATATAGTAAGAAGTATATAATTTACTGTATAAAAGATTTTTTCATCTGTTCCCATTTTTATTTTCATCTTTTTTCCTCCTACCATAAACTCGATTGAGTAACTTTTTTACTCCATCTATTTGCACTATATACTAAAATAAACCCTACTACTGCATTGAATAACCCAACTGCTGTTGCAAGTCCAAAGTCTTGCATCAACATTCCTGTTCTATATACATAAGTACTAATTACATCTGCTGTTTCATATGTTGCTGGTTGATAAAGTAATAACACTGTTTCAAAAGCTACATTTAGCATACTTCCTACTTTTAATACTAACATTACAACTATTGTAGGAATTATTGCTGGTATTGTTATATGTCTTAATTGTTGAAATTTATTTGCTCCATCAATTTTTGCTGCTTCATAAAGTTGTTCATCTACAGCTGTTAGTGCCGCTAAATATATTACAGCATTAAATCCAGCTGTCTTCCACATATTAAGTCCTGTAAATATCCCTCTAAAAAATTCTGGTTTAGCTAAAAAATATACTCTTTCAAATCCTAATTTTTCTAAGAAAACATTTACTACTCCAGTACTTGGAGATAAAATATTAACTGTTATCCCTGTTGCTACAACTATTGCTATAAAGTAAGGAATAAACGAAGCTGTTTGAACTATTGTTTTAAAATATTTGTTCTTTACCTCGTTTAACATTAAAGCTAATAAAATAGCAAAAGGAAATTCTAATAGTAAGCTATATACATTTAACATCAATGTATTTTTTAAAGTAACATAGAATTCTGGGCTTGTTAAAAAATCTTTAAAGTTCTTAAGTCCTACCCACTCACTTCCAGATATTCCTCTAAACAAACTATAATCTTTAAAAGCTATTACCATTCCATACATAGGCTTAAACATAAATACTGCATACCATATTATAAATGGTAGTAGTATTAAATATAACATTTTTTGATCTCTATTAAATTTTACTTTCATACTACCTCCAGTTATAAAGTGATATTCTCTTCAGTTTCTATATCAAATATATGAGCTCTCTTTATGTTGAAGTAAAACTCCCCTACTTCTCCATATTTTACATTTTCACTCTTTCTTGCTTCTATTCTTGATGTAAATTCATTTCCGTCTATGTTGAAGTAGATATACTCTTCATTTCCCATATGCTCTACTATACTTACATCTCCTTTTAAGAAATTTATCTTCTCTCCCTCTGGGTGTGTTACCTTATTTCCTATATTCTCTGGTCTTATTCCTAGTACTACTTTTTTACCTATATATGATTTTACCTTTTCTCCCATATCCTCTGGTAGTACTACATATCTTCCTTGTCCAAACATGAAGATTACTCCATTTTCATTTTCCTCTATTGCTCCCTCCACAAAGTTCATTGCTGGTGAACCTATAAATCCTGCAACAAATTTATTTGCTGGTTTATGATATAGATTTAACGGTGTATCTACTTGCATTATCTTTCCATAGTTTAATACACAGATTCTATCTCCCATTGTCATTGCTTCTACTTGGTCATGTGTTACATATATCATTGTAGCTGTTTGTCCCTCAGCTTTTAATTGCTTATGTAGTTGAGTTATCTTTACTCTCATTGATACTCTTAATTTTGCATCTAGGTTAGATAGTGGTTCATCAAATAGGAATACATCTGGTTTTCTTACAATAGCTCTTCCAACTGCTACCCTTTGTCTTTGTCCTCCAGACATCTCCTTTGGTTTTCTATCTAATAATTGAGTTATCTCTAATTTTTCTGCTGCTTCTCTAACTCTTCTATCTATCTCATCTTTTGGTACTTTAGCCATCTTAAGTCCAAATGCCATATTATCATATACAGTCATATGAGGATACAGAGCATAGTTTTGGAATACCATTGCAATTCCTCTATCTTTTGGTGGTAAATCATTAACTAACTTATCTCCAATCCAAATCTCTCCACCAGTAATCTCTTCAAGACCAGCTATCATTCTAAGAGTAGTAGATTTAGCACAACCAGATGGACCAACAAAAACCATAAACTCCCCGTCTTTAATATCTAAATCTATCCCATGTACAGCTTTAAACCCATTAGGATATTGTTTTTCTACTTTTTTTAATATTACTTCTGCCATTATTTTCCTCCAACTTTTTTATCAAATATCAATCTTTTACCCTTTAATAAATACTTAAAACATTAAGTATTCATTAAAAAATAAAAATTAATAAAAGGAGGGAAAAGAGTGGTGTATGGGTGAAAATAGGTTCCCTCCTTCTTAGTAATTAACTATTTTATTATCTTAAATCTTCCATTGCTACATGGTCCATATCTGTAAATGTTTGGTTCTCTCCTACCATTCCCCAGATAAATGTGTAGTTACTTGTTCCTACTCCCGAGTGAATTGACCAAGATGGTGATATTACTCCTTGCTCATTTCCTACTACTATGTGTCTTGTCTCTTGTGGCTCTCCCATTAAATGGAATACTCTTGTTTCTGGTTGCATGTTGAAGTAGAAGTATACTTCCATTCTTCTCTCATGTGTATGACAAGGCATTGTATTCCACATGTTATTTGGCTCTAATACTGTCATTCCCATTAGTAATTGACAAGATTTACATACTGCTGGGTGTACATATTGATATATTGTTCTCTCATTTGATGTTGCTAAGCTTCCTAATTTTACTGGGTTAGCTTTCTCAATATCTATTTTTACTATTGGATATGTCATGTGTGCTGGTGCTGAGTTTACATAGAATTTTGCTGGATTATTAGCATCTTCAGAGATAAATACTAACTCTTTTGAACCCATTCCTACATATAATCCATCTTTTGGATTCATTTTATACTCTACTCCATCTACTATTATTTTTCCTGCTCCACCTATGTTGATTACTCCTAATTCTCTTCTCTCTAAGAAGTATTCAGATCCTAACTCTTTACTTCCCTCTAATCTTACCTCTTTAGTTACAGGCATTATTCCTCCTGCTATTATTCTATCTACATGAGAGTAAGTTAGTGCTGCTTCATCAGCTTCAAATATTGTTCCTATAAAATAATGTTTTCTTAACTCCTCAGTTGTATAACGTTTTGAATCCTCTGGGTGATTTGCATATCTTACATCTAATTTCATTTATATTTCCTCCTAATATCTTCTCTATTCTATAATTGGTAATTATTATCTTACTAACCATCCACCATCTACTGCTAAGATGTGTCCATTTACATAATCTGATGCTTTACTTGCTAAGAATACTACTGCTCCCATTAAATCAAATGGATCTGCCCATCTCTCTGCTGGTATTCTACTTAGTATCTCTGCATTTCTCTTTTCATCTGCTCTTATTGGTGCTGTATTTGCTGTTTTGATATATCCTGGTGCTATTGCATTGATTTGGATATTGTGTGCTGCTAATTCATTAGCAAATGCTTTTGTTATTCCTGCTACTCCATGTTTACTTGCTGTGTAAGGTGGTACAAATTTTCCTCCTTGGAATGATAACATTGATGCTATGTTGATTATCTTTCCTGAACCTTGTGCTACCATTACTTTTGCTGCTGCTTGGCTTAAGAAGTATACTGAATTTAAGTTGATATCCATTACTGCTTTCCAATCTTCATCTTTGTACTCTAATAGTGGAGCTCTTCTTATTGTTCCTGCATTATTTACTAATATATCTATTTTTCCATATGTCTCTACACATGCTGAAATTACTTTATCTATTTGTGCTCTGTCTGTTAAATCTGCTTGGAAGAACTCTATTCTTCTTCCTTCAGCCTCTACCATAGCTCTTGTTTCATCCCAAGCTCTATCGTAAGTTACTACAAACAGATCTGCCCCTGCTTTAGCTAGTGCTACAACATAAGCTTGTCCTAGTCCAGTATTTCCTCCTGTTACTATTGCCACTTTTCCTTTTAAAGAAAAGAAATCCATGTTAAAACTATTTAACATAACCAATTACCTCCTATAATTTTTAATGTTTTTAGTTTATTTTAATATTTTTCAAACAAACTTTTCATTAAACCATATTACCTCTGTTGTGCCTTGATTATCTCACAATAAATTATAATTGTAAATCTTCATTTTTATATCTTCATTTTTCTACTAATTTCTATATATTTCTCTTATACTTTTCTACTCTATTTTTATATTCAATTTTCTATTGTCATTTTTCCACTTCTATGCTCTGCTTTATTCTCAATAGTACAAACATCATTCTTATTCCACAATATTTTATACATATATTTATCTGTTTCAAGTTGATAAAGCTCCTCTTCTATTTTTAACTTTAATATTTCATCTATAACTTCACTTTTTAAATTTATTAATTCCCAAATTATTCCTTTCTCTTTTCTCTCATACTCCTTCCAAATTTTAACAAAATAATATTTTCCTCTCTCTTCTATCTCTACTTTTACTCTTTCTTCTCTAAAGAATTTTAATTTCCATTCTTCTATCACTATCTCTTTAACAGATTTTTCTATTAACTCCTCTTCATTTATATTCCCATCTAAAAATATTTTTGGTAACTTTAAATACTTTTTATTAAACAGAGTAGTATATATCTCCCTATCACTCTCTATTTTATCCTCTATAAACACTGTCTTTCCTTGTAAGAAAAACCATATCTTTCTACTTTTTAACTTCTCATTCCAATTTAAAAAATCCATTATTGCTATTCCTGTACTATCTAAAGATACTCCCCCTACTTTTCTAATTTCTATAAATTTTGTTTCAGAGTTTCTTTGAGCATCTACTCCTTCCATATTCCCTTTTATCTCAGTAGTTCCAGGAATAAAATACATATCCACATTTTTCCAATATTCATCATATCCATCTATATCTTTATCGTAAAGATAATAAGCACCATCGCCTGTATACCAACCTCTTAGATTTTCTCCATTCATAGTCTCATAGTTTCCTACATTATAAGAGTGCATAGCTATTCCTACAGCAAACTCTTCCTCTCTTTTCATAACTCTATTCATTCTATTAGTTACTTTTATACTATTTCTATACTCTACTTTTTTCTCCTCTTCTAATAGTTCTTTCAACAGCTGATACATAAATGGATTTTTTTCTTCCGCTAGATATCTTTCTCCTCCATATTTCTCAACCTCTCTTTTTACAAAATTTTCTATCTTCTCTCTTTGTTCTCCAACAAAAGCTCCACTTATAAGTAGAATATCATTTAATATTCTGTGTCCAATGACTTTATCACTATTATTTTCACGAGTTATCCCTCTTCCAGATAACATATCTGTAAATCTCCCATTATAGAAAAATGGTTCAAAAGAATTAAAAATTATCTCATACAAATTTTCTAATCCTTTGATATATTTAGAGAATTTTGTATCCTTTATATTATAGAAAATCTCTCCTAATCCTGTTAGCAAAACCTCTCCATAACCACCAGCATAAGGAATTGATCCATGTTGAATAAATGATCCATCCCTATAGAAACCATCATTCTCTCCATCTATATCATCATCTTTATATTTCCATACATCTTCTAAGGCTTCTAAAGATTTTTTTATCTCCTCCTCGTCTCCTAAGATCATTCCTCTAAAAAAAGATATTTTTACAGTATCTGTTCTATTCCCCCCACTTGATAATCTTAAGGGATTTCCACTTGGATGAATTGCCACTGGATTATTTCCAGAATATCTTGCATCTGGCTGAAAATATCTACTTGTTTTAAGATTCTTTAATATTATCTCTCTTGGTAGCTCTTTATAAAGAAGTGAAAATATATTATTTAAAATTAGAGGTATACCTATCTCCCATTGCCACCAATTAGTATGCTCTCTACATTCTATATTGTAATATTCCTTTTCAAATAAAATTAAACTATTCTTTATTAACTCTAGTATTCTCTCATCATTATAATAGATAGTTCCCTCTGTTTTATAGACTTTAGCTAAACTTAAAATATCTCCATACAGCTCTTTTATTACTACAATATTATCTCTATACTCTAAATATCCATCTTTTTCTAAAATTTCCTCTAATTTTTCTACTATTTTTCTTCCATTTCTATCTAACTCTTCTAAAATCTCTTTAGTTACTTCCCCTTCCCCTATTAAATATTTTTTTCTTTTATCTATCATTAAGCAATATTCACTCATACTCTCCTCCATTACTATATTTTTATCTCAGTTGTACCATTTTTATTAAAAATATACAATCCTCATATTTCCTTATAGAATTTTGCATATAAAGATATTACAATTTTTTAAATCTAAAACTAAAATTCTTCAATATAAAAAATCAAGAATAACTTTCATCTCTAAACGAAAGTCACTCTTGATTTTTTTAGTTCTTTAATTATAACACTCTCTTTTATGTTCTTTTTAAATTTTTGTTAGCATATGTCTCATTTTTTCTTTTTTAGTTTTCATATACTTTTCATTAGTCTCATTAAATCCTGTCTCAATAGCTTCTCTTCCTGTTACTTTCATTCCATAATCCTCAAGAGCCTCTATCTTAGCAGGATTATTAGTCATTACTCTTACAGATTTTACTCCAAGAGCTTTTAACATTTGAACAGCTACTGCATAATCTCTCATATCAGGATCAAATCCTAGTGCTACATTTGCCTCTACTGTATCTGCACCCTGATCTTGAAGTGTATAAGCTTTCAATTTATTTAAAAGTCCTATTCCTCTTCCCTCTTGTCTTAGATAAAGAACTACTCCTTCTCCCTCTTCATCCACTCTTCTCATAGCTCTTTTTAATTGAGAACCACAATCACATCTTAATGAACCTAAAATATCTCCTGTAAAGCACTCAGAGTGTAATCTCACTAAAACATCTTCTTTCCCAGCTACATCTCCTTTTACTAGAGCTATGTGCTCTTTTCCATCTAGATTATTTTCAAATCCTACTATCTCAAATACTCCTGAGCCAGTAGGCATCTTAGCTCTTACACTTACAGTCATAAGTTGCTCATTCATCTTGATATATTTTTGTAAATCCTCAATAGATATCATCTTCATATCCAACTCTTTAGCAAGTAATTGTAAATCATCAAATCTAGCCATAGTTCCATCTTCTTTCATGATTTCACAACAAAGTCCCATTTCCTTTAATCCTGCTAATCTCATTAAATCTACAGTTGCTTCTGTATGTCCATTTCTTACTATTACTCCACCTTTTTTAGCTACTAATGGAAACATATGTCCTGGTCTTCTAAATTCATAAGGCTTTACATTTTCATCCAAAGCTTTCATAGCTGTCAACGAACGCTCATAAGCAGATATTCCTGTTGTAGTATCCACATGATCTATTGATACAGTAAAAGCTGTACAATGATTATCAGTATTGTCATAACACATTGGAGGTAGAGCCAATTTCTTAGCATATTCCTCTGTCATAGGCATGCAGATTAATCCTTTTCCTACTGTTGCCATAAGATTAATATTTTCTGGAGTAGCAAACTCTGCAGCACAAATAAAATCTCCTTCGTTTTCTCTGTCCTCATCATCTACTACTATTATTACTTTTCCAGCCCTTAAATCTTCAAGAGCATCTTCTATTCTATCTAGCATTATTTTTCACTCCTCTAAAATCCATTTTTCATAAGAAACTCCATAGTAATTCCCTCTTTTTTTTCAGAAGGCTCATCTTGAAATTTCATAAATCTCTCTATATATTTTCCTATCAAGTCTGTCTCTACATTTATATAATCTCCAACTCTTCTTTTTCCAAGAGTTATCATCTCCTGTGTATGAGGTATTAAAGAAACTCCAAAAGTAGTATCTCCTAGCTTCATTACAGTAAGACTAGCACCATCAAGGGTAACTCTTCCCTTTTCAACTATATATTTCATATATTTTCTATCTATCTCTATCTCATATATCTTAGCTATTCCCTCTGGAGTAATTGCTACTACTTTTCCTTCACAATCCACATCCCCTGTTACTAGATGCCCTCCCAATGGAGTAGCTAGAGTTATTGACTTTTCTAAATTTACTCTATCTCCAACCTTTAATCTTTTAAGGTTAGTTCTCTTTACTGTTTCATACATACAATCTGCAGTAAAGAAATTATTTCCTAACTCTGTAGCTGTAAGACAAGTTCCATTAGTTGCTATACTATCTCCTAACTTTGCTCCCTCTAATACTTTTTTACATTTTATCTTAAGTTTTAGAGATTTTTCACCATTTTCAATAGCTATAACTTCTCCCATCTCTTCTACTAATCCTGTAAAAATAGCACTCACTCCTCTCTACTTGTAAAACTCCATAGATACATTGTTTCCATAGCTATTTATCTTTACGTTTTTTAATTCAAATCCATCTGCTATATTTTCAACAGAAAATCCTCTTACAAATGATATAGCTTCGCTATCTCCTAATATTTTGGGAGCTATAAATATCTCTCCACCATCTATTGCATTCTCTTTAAAAGCCTTAGAGATAAGATAACTTCCACCTTCTAAAATTATTCCATCTATTCCTAGCTCTCCAGTCTTCTTTAATATTTCAGAGACTTCAAATTCATCCCCTTCTAAATATTCCACTCTTACTCTTTTTTCCTCTAGTATCTTTATCTTTTCACTCTCCCTATTCTCCTGTGAAGTGATAATAACACTCTTTCCATCTTCAAAATTTACAATTTTACTTTCTAGTGGTATCTCTAGTTTAGGGTCAATAACTATTCTATATGGGTCTCTTCCATTTTCTATTCTAGCTGTTAAACTAGGATCATCTTTTAATACTGTATTTATTCCTACCATTATCCCCATATATCTATTTCTTAATCTCTGTACTTTCTCCCTAGCTAACTCATTTGTTATCCATTTAGAATTTCCTGTTTTAGTAGCTATCTTTCCATCAAGTGTAATTCCACACTTTAAAAAAAGATAAGATTTTTTTTCTGATATATATTTCATAAAAACTCTATTGAGTTCTTTAGCTTCTCTCTCCATTACTCCAGTAACTACTTCTATTCCAGCATCTTGGAGCATCTTTATTCCTCTTCCTGATACTAAAGGATTAGGGTCAAGAGAGGCAACTATACATCTCTTGATACCCATCTCTATTATCTTCTTAGCACATGGTGGAGTTTTTCCATAGTGTGAACATGGCTCTAGTGTTACATAGATGTCTGCTCCATAAGCTTTTTCTCCAGCCATCTCTAAAGCAAATACCTCTGCATGAGGTCCACCATATTTTTTATGATATCCCTCCCCTACTACTACTCCATCTTTTACCACTACAGCTCCTACCAAAGGATTTGGATTTACAGATCCCTCTCCAAGAGCTGCTAATTCAAGAGCTCTTGCCATGTACTTCTTATCCATAATTACATCCCCTTTAGTAAGTTTACCATTTCTAAAGCTGTAACTGCTGCATCAAAACCTTTATTTCCAGCTTTAGTACCAGCTCTTTCAATAGCTTCCTCAATACTATTTGTAGTTAATACTCCAAATATTACTGGGATATTGCTATTTAAGCTAACTGTTGCCACTCCTTTTGATACTTCTGCACACACATAATCAAAGTGTGGAGTTGATCCTTTTATTACTGCTCCTAGAGTAATAATTGCATCATACTTTCCTGATTCTGCCATTCTTTTTGCTACAAGTGGAATTTCAAAAGCTCCAGGTACCCATGCTAAATCTATATTATCAGCTTCTACTTCATGTCTTAATAGTGCATCTTCTGCTCCACCTATAAGCTTAGAAGTAATAAACTCATTAAATCTAGCTGCTACTATACCTATTCTTAATTCTCTCCCTGTAAATTTTCCTTGTAATACTTTCATTTTCTTCCTCCTTGATTTCTCAGGACAAATAAAAAGCCCAGATTCTCTCTGGGCATATAAAAAAAGTATAAGATTTCTTTGCAGATATCTTTTCTTCTTCCATCCAGACTTTACTGTCGGTTTTGGAATTTCACCAAATCAGAGTTTTTACAAACTCTCGTGGACTATAACCACCGGTCGGGAATTGTTTTCACTCACCCTGCCCTGAAGATAAATATTTTTATTCTCTATAAATTAAGTATAGTCTTATTATTCCATTTTGTCAATAATTATTTTTTTCATTATCTCTACACCTTTTACTATCTCCTCCTTATTATTAGTTAAAAAGCTCAATCTAATTTTATTACACTCTTTTTTATTGTTATAGAAGATAGTTCCTGGTAGAATAGATACTCCATTCATCTTACATTTATAATAAAAATACTCTCCATCTATGTGTTCTGGCAGTTTTACCCAAAGAAAAAAACCACCCTTAGGAATATTCATAACTTCAATATCAGGAATTTTTTTTAACTCTTCTAACATCACTTTTAATTGCTCTTTTAAAATTCCCTTTATCTCTCTTATATGTCTATCTAACTCTTTTTCTTTTATAAAATATTCCAATACCTTTTGATTTAATCCAGAGGTATTAGGATCTAATCCATATTTAGCTATTATAAATTTATCCATAAATTTTTTAGGTGGAATTACAAAAGCACTATTTATTCCTGGCATCAATACCTTAGAAGAAGTTTTTAAATAGATTACTCTCTCCTCTCCTACTCTATCCATACTCTTCAAAGATGAAACTCTGTCCTTGTAAGAAAAATCAGCAAAGCAATCATCTTCAATTATATAAAAATGATAATCTTTAGCCAATTCTAATAACTCTTTTTTCTTTTTTTCACTCCAGATTACACCAGTAGGATTTTGAAAATTAAAAGTTTCATATACAAAATCAACCTTCTCTTTTTGTAACAACTCTTTAAACTCTGACATATCCCAACCATCTTTTTGTAAATCCATAGTTCTAACGTTACACATATCCTCTAAAAAATTTAAAGCATTTGGATAACTTGGATCAGATATTACCACAGTTTTTTTAGGAGAGTATCCAAAAGCTTTCATTATAACAGCTAGCGATTGCTGAGTTCCTGATGTTATAAATATATCATCTGAGTTTACAAAAATATCATATTTTTCTATATACTCAGCTATAGCCTCCCTTAAACTCTCTAATCCTTGGACATCTTGATAACCTAAAAGGTAACTTCCCTTTTCATTGAAGGCTCTTTCTATATATTTTCTATAACTATCCACAGGAAATAGATTTTTAGATGGAGTCCCATTAGAAAAATTTATTGAATATTTTTTTACATTTTGACCATAACGAAAATTTTCAATCAAAGGAAAAACCTTTTCATCAATAGAGATATCATAGTTAGCTTTCACAAAAGAACCTTTTCCCTTGATAGAATAAATATACCCATTTTCTTCTAAAAGCTTATATACTCTCAATACTGTATTACTATTACAACCATACTTACCACTTATCTGCCTTATTGATGGAAATTTTGAATTCACTTTCATCTTTTTTAAAATTATTTCACTTTTCAAAATATCATATAATTCTAGATAACTTCCTACTTTCTTTTCCATATTTTTTCCTCTTTTTTAATTTTAATATCCCCCTATTTAAATTATATAACATTTTTTTTAGAAGATAAAGAGAAAGAAATGTATATTATAAAAGCCAAGAATGACTTTCATCACTCTTGGCTTTTGGTTTTTTCTTATAAGGGACACTATGGAATAAGAAATATTTATTTTAATTTTTTCTTATTTTATTTGAGCTAATCCATATTCTAAGTCTGCTATTATATCCTCTATATTTTCAAGTCCTACTGATAATCTTACAAGACCATCTGTAATTCCAGCTGCTAATCTTTCCTCTTTAGTATATGGAGAGTGAGTCATAGAAGCAGGATGTTGAATAAGAGTTTCAGCATCTCCTAAAGATACTGCTAAAGCTGCCATTTTTACATTATTAAGTAATGTTTTACCAGCTTCAAATCCACCTTTTAATTCAAAAGCTAGTATTCCACCAAATGCATCCATTTGCTTAGATGCTACTTCATATCCATCATGAGATTTTAATCCTGGATAATAAACTTTTTCAATCTTGTCATGAGCCTCTAAATATTCAGCTACTTTCATAGCGTTTTCACAGTGTCTTCTCATTCTTAGTTCAAAAGTTTTCATACCTCTTATTATATAGAAAGCTTCAGTAGGTCCTAGTACAGAACCAGTCATATCTTTTACACCTACAAGTCTTACTTGGTCTATTATCTCTTTTTTACTTATAACTACCCCTGCTATTACATCCCCATGCCCATTTAAATATTTAGTTACTGAGTGAACAACCACATCACAACCAAGTTCTAATGGTCTTTGGCAGAATGGAGTAGCAAATGTATTATCTACTACTACTAAAGTATTTGGATTAGTATGTGCTATTTCTGCCACTGCTTTAATATCTACCACTTTCATATTAGGGTTAGCAGGAGTCTCTAAATATACTACTCTTGTATTAGATTTCATAGTTTTTCTTACTAGCTCTAAATCAGAAGTATCTATAAAGTCAACCTCTACACCAAATTTTGCTACACCATGGTTTAAGTAAGCAAATGTACATCCATATAGAGTTTTATCTGCTATTACATGGTCCCCAGCTTTTAAAAGTGTCCATAAAGTAGAAGTAATAGCTCCTATTCCTGAAGATGTTGCAACTGCTGCTTCTCCTCCCTCTAGTGCTGCTATTTTCTCTTCAAATACTGCAGTTGTAGGGTTTCCTAATCTTGAATAAATATATCCTTCCTCTTCTAGTGCGAATCTCTTTCCACCTTGCTCAGCTGAATCAAATACAAATGTTGAAGTTTGATAAATTGGTACTGCTAAAGCTCCAAATGGATTTTTATGATTCCCTGTATGAATACTCATAGTTCCTATACCTTTTTTCATAATTAATAACCTCCCTAAATTTATCTTAATCTTTCGCTCTTTATTCTTCTTGATAAAAGTGTAATTTATTTTTTTTGCAAAGTCAACACTCTTAGAAACAAAGTGTCTTAAGACACTAAAAATAATACTATACTTGATTTTTTTGTATAAATAAATTACACTTATTATATAGGGTAAACAACATAACTTAAAATTATTAGGAGGAAAATATGGAAAATAAAAAATCTAGTTTTACTGGTTTAATACCTCTGTTAATCTTTGTTATCATCTATTTAGGAACAGGAATATTTTTACAATCTCAAGGAGTAGAGATGGCTTTCTATCAGCTTCCTTCTCCAGTTGCTATCTTTGTAGGAATAATAGTTGCCTTTATTATGTTTAAAGGGACTATAAATGAAAAATTTAATAGTTTCCTTGAAGGTTGCGGTCATCAAGACATTATTACTATGTGTATAATCTATCTTTTAGCTGGAGCTTTTGCCACTGTTTCAAAAGCTATGGGTGGAGTAGATGCAACTGTTAATTTCGGACTTACTTATATTCCAGCTCATTATATAGCTGCTGGTTTATTTATAATAGCTGCTTTTATCTCAACTGCTACTGGTGCTTCTGTAGGTTCTATTGTAGCTATTACTCCTATTGCCGTTGGACTTGCTGAAAAAAGTGGAGTACCTATGCCTCTTATATTAGCAGCAGTTATGGGTGGTTCTATGTTTGGAGATAATCTTTCTGTTATTTCAGATACTACTATTGCTGCTACAAAAACTCAAGGAGTAGAGATGAGAGATAAATTTAGAGTTAACTTATACATCGCTGCTCCTGCTGCTATAGTAACTGTTATATTACTTTTGCTTTTTGGACGTCCAGAAAGTATTCCTGATGTAGAAGTTCTTTCATATAATTTCTTAAAAGTTCTTCCTTATATAGCTGTTCTTGTATTAGCTATTGTAGGTATAAATGTTTTCGTAGTATTGACATCTGGAATAATCTTATCAGGAGTTATAGGTTTTATATATGGAGATTTTACTTTCTTAACATTTTCGAAAGAGATATACAATGGATTTATGGGAATGAATGAAATTTTCTTATTATCTTTACTTACTGGTGGACTTGCTACTATGACTACTAAAGCTGGTGGTGTTCAATGGCTTATTGAACAAATTCAAAAATTTATAATCGGTCCTAAAACAGCTAAAGTTGGAGTTGGATTCCTAGTTGCTGTAACTGATATGGCAGTTGCTAACAATACAGTTGCTATCATTATAAATGGTTCTATAGCTAAAAAAATCTGTGAAAAATATGATGTTGATTTAAGAGAAAGTGCTGCTATACTAGATATCTTCTCTTGTATATTCCAAGGACTTATCCCTTACGGGGCTCAAATGCTAATCCTTTTAGGATTTACAGCAGGAGCTGTATCACCATTAGATGTTATACCTCTACTTTGGTATCAAGGATTATTATTCATCTTTACACTAGTTTTCATAGCTCTTTCAATCAATGACAAAATAATCAATAGGCTAGATAGAAAGAAAAATAAATAATAAAAACAAAAAGCTTTCTGTGGAAAATTCCCAAGAAAGCTTTTTTATTTAAATTATTATTTTACTAATAAAGATTTTCCATTCATCTCTTCTGGCTTAGCAAGTCCTAAGATATCTAACATAGTTGGAGCTATATCAGATAATTTTCCATCTTCTAATTTAGCATTTTTGTACTCATTAGAAACTAAGATAAATGGTACATTATTTGTAGTATGAGCTGTGAAAGGAATGTGAGTTTCAGGATCTTCCATTAACTCTACATTTCCATGGTCAGCAGTTATAAGTAGTGTTCCTCCAAGTTCTAAAACTTTTTCAGAAACTTTAGCTATACATCTATCTACTTTTTGTACTGCAGCTACAGCAGCATCAAATACTCCTGTATGTCCTACCATATCTGGGTTAGCATAGTTTACTATAATTACATCATACTCTCCAGAGTTTAAAGCTTCCATTAGCCCTTCTGTTACTCCACAAGCTGACATCTCTGGTTGTAAATCATAAGTTGCTACTTTTGGTGATGCAACTAATTTTCTATCCTCTCCAGCAAATTGCTCCTCTTTTCCTCCATTGAAGAAGAAAGTTACATGGGCATATTTTTCAGTTTCAGCAGTTCTTAATTGTTTCATTCCAGCTTTTGCTAAAACTTCTCCAAATGTATTTGTAATATCTTTATCTTCATATACAACTGGAGCATCTATTGTAGAATCATATTGACGCATACAATAATATTTTACTCCTAAGTATTCTCTTTCAAATCCTGTAAACTCTTTATCATTTAAAGCTCTTGTAATTTCTCTTGCTCTATCTGGTCTAAAGTTGAAGTTAATAAATACATCTCCAGCTTTTACAAGTCCATTAGCATCTACAACAGTTGGTACAACAAACTCATCTGTTTTTCCTTCTGCATAAGAAGCTTCTACTGCTTCTACTGCTGAGTTAGCTTTATTTCCTAATCCTAAAACCATAGCATCATAGGCAAGTTTTACTCTATCCCAGTTCTTATCTCTGTCCATAGCATAGTATCTTCCAGAAAGAGTAGCTATTGTTCCCTCTCCTATCTCTTTCATCTTAGCTTCTAGCTCTTCTACAAATCCTTTAGCTGATTGTGGAGCTGTATCTCTTCCATCTAAGAAAGCATGTACATAGGCTTTTACTCCATACTTTTTAGCCATAGCTAAAAGCCCAAATAGGTGTTCTATATGAGAGTGTACCCCTCCGTTTGATAAAAGTCCCCCAAAATGAACATTTTTTCCATTAGCAACAGCATATTCAAAAGCCTCTTTTAACACAGGATTTTCATATATTGTTCCCTCTCTGATATCTTTTGAAATCTCTACTAATGGTTGATATATTATTCTTCCAGAACCTATATTTAAGTGTCCTACTTCTGAGTTACCCATTTGTCCATCAGGTAATCCCACTGCCTCTCCTGAAGCTTGTAATTCAGAATGAGGATACTCTTTCATAAGTCTATTGAATGTCTCAGGGTTAGCAGCAGTTATTGCATTTTTTTGCTCTGGATTTTTATTTATTCCCCAACCATCTAATATCATTAACATTACTGGTTTTTTCATTATTTTTATTCCTCCTAAAATTTGACTACTTTGCAGCTAAAACTATTTTAGCAAATGAAGCTGCCTCTAATGAAGCTCCTCCAATTAATCCACCATCTATATCAGCTTGAGCTAATAATTCAGCAGCATTTTCAGGTTTCATTGATCCTCCATATTGGATTACCATTTCATTAGCTACTGTTCCAAACATAGATTTTAATACTTCTCTTATCTCTTTATGAGTCTCTTGTGCCATCTCTGGAGTAGCAGTTTTTCCTGTTCCTATTGCCCATACTGGTTCATAAGCTATAATTATATTTTTAGCTTCTTCAGCAGTTATATCTTTTAATCCTTCTCTTACTTGAGTTTCATTTACTTCAGCAGTTCTTCCAGCTTCTCTATCTTCTAATTTTTCTCCAACACATAAGATAGGAGTCATTCCAGCTGCTAATACAGCTTTTACTTTCTCATTGATGAACTCATTTGACTCTTTGAAGTATTCTCTTCTTTCTGAGTGTCCTAAGATTATATATTTTACTCCTATTGCTTTTAACATTGTAGGAGAAACTTCCCCAGTGTAAGCTCCAGATGATTTTGGATATACGTTTTCTGCAGCTATCTCTACGTTACTTCCTTCTACTGCTTTTACAGCATCAGATAGAGCTGTAAATGGAGCTCCTATTACTATTTTTACTCCCTCTACATCTTTTACTAATCCTTTTAATTCAGTAAGCATCTCTACTGCTTCTGCATTTGTTTTATTCATTTTCCAGTTTCCAGCTATTACATTTGTTCTCATTATAGTCCCTCCATTATCATTATATTATTCTCATCTTACATATTATCATAGAGATTGTCAATTTTCAAATATTACATTGGTCAGTAAATAACTATTAATTGAGCAATCTTTTACGATTTTCCTCTTCTAAAATATCACTATAGTAATTTTCAGTATTTTCATAGAAATCTTTTAATAAGTCACCTATGGAAAATTCTAATATCTCCATAAATGTTTCATAATCTTGAGCATCATAAGCTTTTTCAGCTTGTTCCATCTCTTGTTCAAATTCAGCTATATAATCTTCAAAATCACTATATACAAAATCTAAATCTCCACTAGCTTTCATAAGTAATAATAGATTATAGAACCATCTTAAAAAAATACCTCTTTCTACTATCTCTATCTCACTTACCATCACAGCTGCTCTTCCTACATTTTCTGGTTCTTCTCCCTCATAATCAAAGATTGAGAAAAATAGATCTATCTGCTCTTTAGCTCTCAATATAGAATCTAATAGCATCTCTCCCTCTGTTTTAGTAATAACCTCTAACAATCTTAAATCTTTCAAATCTACAACAGAGTTATCTCTCAACTTTTCACCATTTATATAGAATTTATATGGTACCTTATTATCTTGAGTTAACTGTTTTGTGATTTCATTAATCATTCTACCAAAGCTTTTAAATCTTTTTTGCTTTAGCTCCACCTTTTTATTATCTACATATAATTCCATTTTCTCTCCTAATCTATGGTTTAAAAATTTTTGAAACCGCCAAAGAAAAAATATATATTTCCTTTGGAGTTCCTAATTTTTCTATCTCCTTTATCATCTCTCTTATTGTACTTCCAGTAGTTACAATATCATCAACTATCAATATATTTTTCCCTTCAATATTTAACTTCTCATTTTTAAAAGCATTGTATATATTCTCTTTTCTACTTTTACTATCAAGCAACTCATACATATGCTTTGTATTTTTTTCTCTTCTTATTCTTTGATACTCTATCTTACAATTATCAAGTAACTCCTCTACCTGATTGAAACCTCTCTCTTTTTCTCTCTCTTTACTTATTGGTACAGGTAAAATTACATCTATTTTCTTTTCTAATAAGAGATTTTTAAGAGGAACTTTTATAAGGTAAGCTATCTCTTTTCCTAGTCCTCTCCTATTTTCTAATTTAAAATCTGCTATTAACCTTTTTATCTCTTCATTATAATAGTACAGATAGTAATAATTTTCAATATTTTTTATCTTACCTTTTTTCTTCAATAAATAGTAACACTCGTTGCAAATATAATTATTTTCTTGGGAAATTTTTTTACATATTGGACATCTTCGAGAAAAGACTAAATTTTTAATACTCTGGACAAAGTTTCTTCTTATCATCTTTTTCCATATTTACTATCTTTGCAGAGTACATCTCTGTATATCCACAATTAAGGCAAGTTTTTATATAATAAGTTCCAAACTCTAGTTTTAAACCAGGGCTTTTTTCTGGAATAACTGTTGTTTTTACTTGGTATTTATCACACCCACATTTTACACATTTAAAATCCAATTTCATCACCCCATGTTAAATTTTTTGTCCAAGATATTTTCTCCCCTAAAAAACTTATACAATCAAATCTGATTTTAGATGATAATTTTTTATTCAGCGTTAGATATACTTTAGCAGCATTGTATATCCTTCTGATTTTTCTATAATCTACTGCTTCTAATCCATATCCATATTTTAAAGTTTTTCTATACTTTACTTCTACAAATACAATAGTATCTTCAAATTTTGCAATTATATCTATCTCTCCAGCTTTCACTCTATAATTTCTTTCTAGTATTTTATATCCACGAGAGATAAGTAGTTTTACAGCTTTTTCTTCATACTTATCTCCTATCTCTCTATTATTTTTCATTTTCTCCTAGTATCTTTGTTAAAAAAGTTTTTCTATGGATAGGTGTAACTCCATATTGTAAAAGAGCCTCTCTATGAGCTTTTGTTCCATAGCCCTTATGTTTTTCAAAGTGGTATTCTGGATATTTTTTCCCCTCTTCTACTAATTGCCTATCCCTTGTAACCTTTGCAATTATAGAGGCTGCCGCTATTGATAGACTTTTTGCATCACCTTTTATTATTGGCTCCTGTTTCCCAATATACTCTCTTATTTTAAAATTTCCATCTACAAGTACTAATACATCTGTATTAGTTTTTTTATCTAATTCCTCTATCGCTCTTCTCATGGCTAAAAATGTAGCATTTAATATATTTAATTCATCTATCTCTTGTACAGAAGCTATACCTATCCCTACTTCAAAGTTTTCCATAATTATATCAAAAAGCTTTTCTCTTTTTTTCTCAGTAAGTTTTTTTGAATCATTTATCTCTTGAAGTTCTTCTGAATATCTTTTTAATTTCACAGCAGCTGCTACAACACTCCCAGCAAGAGGTCCTCTTCCAGCTTCATCTACTCCTATTATCTCTTTTCCCTTTTCCAAATCAAATTGATAAAGTAAATTATTTTCCATTTTTTATCTCACTTTCTATTTTTGATATATCAACTCCTACATGTTTTGCTGCCCTTTTAAAATCTTCAGGCAGTGGAGCTATAACTGTCATCTCAGTATTTTTTGTAGGATGTATAAATTTTAATCTATACGCATGTAGCATCTGTCTATCTGCACCATCATTCCCATTTCCATAAGTAGTATCCCCCATTATTGGATGATTTAAATGCTTCATATGTACCCTTATCTGATGAGTTCTCCCTGTTTCTATTCTTACTTTTACTAAAGAGTGATTTTTCCCCTCATCAATTACTTCATAATTTGAAATAGCTATCTTTCCATTTTCATTTACAACTGCCATTTTTTTTCTATCTCTACTATCTCTACCTATAAGAGTTTTAATTCTTCCACTTTTCTCTTTAAATATTCCTTTAGCTATACATACATAAATTTTTTCCAAAGTTTTTTCTTTAAACATCTCTGAAAGCTTTCCATGAGCTTCATCATTTTTAGCCACTACTATTACACCACTTGTATCCTTATCTAATCTATGAACTATTCCCGGTCTTATCACTCCATTTATTGTAGATAAATCTTTTATATGGTATAAAAGAGCATTTACAAGTGTACCACTATAATTTCCATGAGCTGGATGTACCACTAGATTTGGAGCTTTATTTATAACTACTATATCACTATCTTCATAAATAATATCTAATGGTATATCTTCAGGAGTTAAATCTAATACCTCATCTTCAGGTATATTTACTACTATTATTTCTGTTCCTTTTAATTTATTTCCACTCTTAGTTATTTTCTTTCCTTGTATCTCTACCAAACCATTATCAATTATTTTTTGAACATATGACCTTGTAGCATCATCTATCAACTCATTTAGAAATTTATCTATTCTTTTTCCTTTATCATTTTCATTAGCATATACTGTTAATGTTTCTTTTATATCCATTATTTTACTCCTATCTTTTCTATATACATTATATTATATCATAATCAAAAATATTTTGTAAAAAAATATAAAAAGAGAGGGTTACAACTTCTTAAATTGTAACTACTCTCCTATTTTATATATTATTTTATTTTTTTATCTTCTCTACCACTCTAAATATAATTCCAACTACTATACTTGGTAATATCCAAGCTAATCCATAATCTTGGAAAGGTAATTCTAAATAAAGCTTATATATTCCTTCTGGACAAGCATTTAACATTTGTAGAGTTTCTATAGCCCCTATAAGTCCTGCTCCAACTACACAACCGATAAAAATTCCTCTATCTTGTATATATCCCTTGAATAAATTTAAAATAATTAAAACTATAGCTATTGGATAGATAAAAACTAATATTGGTGCTGCTACTTGAACTATTAAGTCCACTCCAAATCCAGCAAATATTAAACTTACTATTACATTTATTATTACAATTTTTTCATATTTTGTCTTAAATACTGAACTAAAATAATCTCCAACTGTAGCAGTAAGACCTATTGCAGTTGTAAGGCAAGCTCCAGCAACACATATTCCTAAAAGCATATTTCCACTTTTTCCTAAAAGCTCAGCTACAATAGCATTTAAAAGCTGAGTTGTTCCTTTATTTTCTAATACTGATGTAGAAGTTGCCCCTATATATAAAAGTCCTCCATATACTATTGCTAACCCACAAACAGCTATTGCACTAGCTTTTAACAAGAAAGATAATTGCTCTTTTCTTCCTAAATCTTTATTCTTTCCAGTTATAGTTTTTAAAATTATACTTGCAAAAATAATAGCTGCAAGAGTATCCATTGTTTGATATCCATTATAAAATCCATATCTAAAATTATTTGTTGTCCCTGTTGTTACTAAATCTCCTATAGGACTAGATACCCCTTTAAAAATTATAATAGCTAATACTATTAAAAGAATTGGTGTCAAAATTTTTCCTATTCTATCTATTACAGCACTCTCTCTCAAAGAGAAAAGTAAAACTACTCCAAAATAGATCACTAAGAAAATATACTTAGCTATTGAGCTATCTGTTCCTACATATGGAGTCATCATTACTTCAAAAGCTGTAGCTCCTGTCCTTGGAATAGCTAAACATGGTCCTATTGCCAAGATTAAAGCTGTATTAAAAATTCTACTAAATAGAGGTGATACTCTATCTGAAAAATGATCTAACTCTGTTCCTGCAAATCCAGAAGCTATTATTCCCATCAATGGAAATCCTATTCCTGTAATACAAAATCCAAAAGCAGCCAATTTCCAATTGTCTCCTACTATATAACCAACTGTTGGTGGAAATATTAAATTTCCAGCACCAAATAGCATAGCAAATAACGCAAATCCAGTTAAAACAATATCTTTCGTCTTATAAATTTTTCTCACTCCTTTAAATCTGTTTATATCTTCCCCTAATATGTTTTATACCATTTTTTTAGACATAAACGACTTATAAATTATACCATCTTTTTTAAAATCAGTCAAACTTTATATTTTAAATTATTCTTTTTTCAAATTCTAAATCTATTCATTTTCAAAAAAAAGTTGTAAAATATTATAAATAAAATTTTTAAGGAGTTATATATGAAAGTTAAAATATATCCATCTAAATGTTTTGGAAAAGTCAATCTCCCACCTTCAAAAAGTATGGCTCACAGATCTATTATCTGTGCTTCCCTTGCTCAAGGAAAAAGTAAACTTGAAAATATAGCCTACTCTGATGATATTATTGCTACTATTGAGGGAATGAAAAAGTTAGGAGCAAAAATTTCCAAAGAAAAAGATAGCTTAATTGTTGAGGGAATAAAAAATTTTTCTCAATTGACAAATAGTATCATAGATTGTAATGAATCTGGTTCTACACTGAGATTTTTTATTCCTATTTTTTCTCTTACAGATAAAAAGATAGAATTTAGAGGAAAAAATAGATTATTACAACGCCCTCAAAAAATCTATGAAGAGATTTTTAAAAAACAAAATCTTTTTTATTACCAAGATAACAATAAAATAGAGATAGATGGAAAATTAAAATCTGGAGAATATATTATTAATGGAAATATCAGCTCTCAATTTATAAGTGGATTACTTTTCACTCTTCCACTTCTCACTGAAGATTCTATTATAAAAATTATTCCTCCTTTTGAGTCTAAATCTTATATTGATTTAACTATTGATATGTTAAAAAAATTTGGAATAGAAGTTTTATTTTTAGATGACTTAACTCTAACAATTAAGGGAAATCAAAAATATATTGCTACTGATTACAAAGTGGAAGGAGATTTTTCTCAGTTAGGTTTTTTTGCTGTACTTGGAGCTATAAACAATGATTTAACCTGTGAAGGATTAGATATTAATTCAAAACAAGGAGATAGAGAGATTATTGAAATCTTAAAAAATTGTGGAATAAAAATAGAAGAATTAGAAAATGGATATAAAATTTTTAGAGGACTTCCTAAAGCTTATAATATAAATTTAGAAAACTGTCCAGATCTTGGTCCTATTCTTACTGTATTATCTGCCTATGGAGATGGGGAGTTTAAAATCTATAACGCCCAAAGATTGAGATATAAAGAGAGTGATAGAATAGAGGCAATGGAAAATGAATTAAAAAAATTAGGAGTTCAAATCTCTTCAGATGAAAGTAATATCTATATTAAAGGAAATTCTAAATATATTAGTTGTAATGAAGTATTTGGACACAAAGACCATAGAATAGTTATGAGTCTTGCTATATTTGCTACTCTACTAGATTCTCCGCTCATTATTGAAGGAGCTGAGGCTATCTCTAAATCTTATCCTAATTTTTTTGAAGATCTGAAAAATTTAAATATTAAAATTGAAATTACAGACTAAAATTAAAAGAGGTAATTGTAAAATTTTACAACTACCTCTTATTTTATTTTGGAGTATTTAATCTTCTTATTGCTATATCCCTAGCTTTTATATACTGCTCTTGAGTGATATATTTTTGCATCTCTATCTGACTTCTAATTCTATCTTTTAAAATATTTGCCTCTATTGCTCCTATTTTATCAAATAAAATATCTATTTTTTCAAGATTAGCTTCTGGATTTTCTAAGACATATTTATTAACTTCTAATTCAAGCTGCTTTTTTTCTAGTACTAACATTTTATAATTTGTACTAACTCTATTTACCATAAGTTTAGCTTTTTCTATATTTTCTGGAGTTACTCCCACTTTTAAAAAATCTTCATCTGAAACTATTCCTAATCCTTCAGAAGCAAATATCACAGTCGAAAATAGTAGTGTAGTAAAAAAATAAATAACTTTTCTCATTGATGTCCCCCACTATATTTGTGTATCTAATCCAAATAATTCATCTGTATCTATCTCTATTTTTTTATCATCAAAAAAGTTTGAACTAAAAAAATGTTCCATTGATAAATCATTTTTCTTAGTATTTATTTTAGGTATACTTGTATTTATAGCATAATTTAATGTTGACTCTATTGGTGTTTCTCTAACTACCATTTGATAAGTAGAACTTGTAAAGACTCCTAGAAAAAATAATGAAATAGAAAAAAGCGATTTTCTTTTATTTTTTCTTTTCTCCTGTTCAAATAACTCTTTGTATATATTAGCTTTTACCCTATCTTTTGGTGATAACATATCAATTTCCTCCCATATCCTTGATTGCCTTATAATATATAGATTTTATTGTAGAGATATTTATATTTTTCATATCTGCTATCTCTTTTAACTTATATCCATATATATCTTTTAAAATTACAATTTCTCTTTCCTTAGGAGAGATTAATTTTAATTTCTCCTCTAAAAAGATTGGAGTTTCAATATTAGTATTATCTTCTAACATCAATATCTCCTCATTTATATCTAACTCTACCTTTCTTTTTCTAAAGAAATCATAAATTTTATTGATAGCAATCTTGTATATCCAAGTATATATATTACTCTCTGAACGAAAACTCTTCAAATTTCTATAAACACTCATAAAAACTTCCTGAGATATGTCTTCAGCATCTTCAGGATTTTTTACTACCCCTAAAACTTTGTAATATATCCTATCAAAATACTCCTCGAAAATCTCATCAAAGTCCATCAGTTTTTAACCTCACATTTTTTTATATTATTTAGACGCCATTTTTTTTAAAAAAGTCTAAAATTTCTTATCAGAATTGATTGTTCCAGAAAAATTTATTTGAACAGTATGATTTTCTAGATTTATTTCCATATCTTCTAATACTTTTATAGCTTTTCTTGTTGGTATCTTTCTATCACTATCTCCAGCTCTTCCTTTACTACCTTTCCAAGAAACTCCTACATATCCATTTATAAAAGCTTCTTCTATATATGAAAGAGTATACTCTCCCTCTTTTACATAATACTCTCTTCCTGAATCAATAACTATATTATCTAATTTTACAGTATTATATCTTCCTCTATCATAGTTTACTACAAATTTTTTTCTTCCTTCTACTCTTTCTAATGAAATTTCCTCATTACTCCTAATAGAAGTACAAGCTGATAAAAGAATAAAAAATAGACTAATTACTACTCTCCATACTCTCATTTTTCTCATCCTCCATTATTAATTTTTTTAACTCAATTAATATTTCAGACTCATCTACTTTTTTTACTATCTGTCCTTTCTTAAAAAGAACTCCTACTCCTTTTCCTCCAGCAACTCCATAGTCAGCTTCTCTAGCTTCTCCAGGTCCATTTACTATACAACCCATTACAGCTATTTTTATTTTTCTATTTTCATTTTCAAACTCTTTTTCAACTTTTTTAGCAAGTCCTATTAAATCTATCTCTGTTCTTCCACAAGTAGGGCAAGATACTATTTCCACTCCTGCCTCTATCAGTCCCAAAACTTTCAATATCTCTTTAGCAACCTTTATCTCTTCTACTGGATCTTCTGTAAGAGAAACTCTAATTGTATCTCCTATTCCATCTACTAATAATGCCCCTATTCCTATTGCAGATTTTACTGTCCCTTGGAAAGCAGTTCCAGCCTCTGTCACTCCAAGATGTAATGGATAATCTATAAGCTTACTTATTTTTCTATAAGCCTCTACCATCATCTTAACATTACTTGCCTTTAATGACACTACTATATCATTAAATCCATTTTTCTCTAATAGATTTATATGATACATAGCACTCTCTACCATTCCATCAGCAGTTGGTTTTCCATATTTTTCAAGTATATGTTTTTCAATAGAACCAGAGTTTACTCCTATTCTTATAGGAATATTTTTCTCTTTTGCCTTCTCTACAACAGCTTTAATATTTTCATCAGAACCTATATTTCCTGGATTGATTCTAAGTTTATCTATCCCATTTTCTATTGCTAAAAGAGCCAATTTATAATCGAAATGAATATCAGCACATAATGGAACATCTACTCTTTTCTTTATCTCTCCTATGGCTTTGGCTGCTTCTTCATTATTTATTGTCATTCTTACCATTTGGCAACCAGCAGCTTCCAATTTTTTTATTTGATTAACTGTTGCTTCTACATCACTTGTTGTAGTATTAGTCATAGATTGTATGACTATTGGATTTCCACCACCTATTAAAAGGTTTCCCACTTTTACTACTCTACTCATAACTATCCCTCTCTATTTTGATTTTGGCATATATTTCATTGGATTTAAAGCTTTTCCATTTTTTCTTAACTCAAAATGAAGATGTGGTCCTGTAACTCTTCCACTTTGTCCAGTTTTTCCAATTAGTTCTCCAGTTTTTACATACTGTCCTTTTCTTACTCCTATCTTATCTAAATGTCCATATCTAGTTTCATATCCACCACTATGTTGAATAATTATTATTTTCCCATATCCATTCATAGTTCCAGCAAAAGTTACTTTTCCCTCTTTAGAAGCATAAAGAGGAATAAAATGTGCTCTTAAATCCACACCAGCATGATATATATATCTTTTTAAAACTGGATGGAATCTATTCCCTTGTGGACTTGTTATTCCAGTATATTTTATAGGCATAATAAAACCAAGGTTACTTCTATTATCAGCATTAGGACTTCTCATTCCTAAATACTTATTTACATTAGGATTTTTAATATATAGTACCTCTCCTATTTGAACTACATTAGAATCTAGTTTGTTTATCTTTTTAATATCCTCTATCTCTACTTTAAATAGTTCAGCGATCTTATTTAAAGAATCTCCCTTACCTACTTTATAAAAAATTCCATTTCCTGTAAGTACAGTAAGTTTTTGTCCAATTTTTAAGTTATTTGCAGAAACTCCAGGATTATTAGCCATAAGAACGCTAAGTCCCATACCATGAGTCTCAGCTATTTCTGATAGAGTATCTCCCTTTTGAACTATATATATTTTCTTTTCAGGAATAGCATCTTCGTCTATTTTAGGTAACTCTTCAACTCCTCCTCCCTCTTCTCCCACTAAAGAGTATTCTCTAGTAAAAGTATAGAAGTTATCTGCTTGAACTTCCCAACCACCATTTTCTGCCTCTCCCTCTTCATAGTAATCAGTAAATTGTTTTAAATCTACAACTTCAGTTTTAAAAGGAGTTCCTACTAATATACCTATATAAAAAGTTATAATCAATATTATAAGTAAACCTATCTTATTTTTCATCCCCTACTCCTTTTTCAAACTGTTCTAGCATACTTTTATTGCTTTGAGTACTTTTCAATGTATCAACTAATCTTTTTAAACTTTCAGCTTTATCAAATTTTGCAAGATGTCTTCTTATTTTCCAAATTGATTCTAATTCTTTTTTAGGAATTAACAACTCCTCTTTTCTAGTTCCAGAACGTTGAATATCTATTGCTGGAAACAATCTTAATTCAGCTAAATTTCTATCTAAATGTATATCACAATTTCCTGTTGATTTAAATTCCTCATAAATTATATCATCCATCTTACTTCCAGTATCCACTAATACAGTGGCAATTATTGTCAGGCTTCCTCCCCCTCTAATATTCCTTGCTGTTCCAAAAAAGTTTTTAGGATAATAAAGAGCTGTTGGATCTATACCTCCTGATATCAGCTTACCACTAGAAGGAATTACTATATTATAAGCTCTAGCAAGTCTTGTTAAAGAGTCCATAAGAATAACTATATTTTCTCCATTTTCTACTTTTCTTTTAGCTCTTTCTAATATGCTTTCTGTTACCTTAATATGGTTTTTAGGATCTTCATCAAAAGTCGAAGCAAATACTTGAGCCCCTATTACATTTTCTTTTATATCTGTAACCTCTTCTGGTCTTTCATCTATTAAAAGTATCCATACCTCAGCATCCTTGCTAGTCTTCATTATTGAGTTAGCAAGATTACTAATTAACATAGTCTTTCCAGCTTTAGGTGGAGCAATAATTAAAGCTCTCTGTCCTCTACCTATTGGAGCTATCAAATCAATTATTCTTCCAGAAATATTTTTACTATCAGTTTCTAATATAAATTTTTCTGTTGGATATGCTGGAATAAGCTCCTCAAAAGGTACTCTTGCTTCAGCTGCTTCTAATGTTCCATCATTAACTAATAAAACTTTTTTAAGAGCATAATTTTTTTCATCTCCAGAAGGTTCTCTTACTTCACCAACTACTCTATCCTCAGTTCTAAGCTTAAATTTTCTTACTTGTGAAGCTGAAACATATATATCTTTTTCTACACTTGTTCCTCTTAAAAAACCATATCCATCTGGTAAAACTTCTAAAGTTCCCCATGCTATATCAGTATTCTCTTTACTTTCTATATCCTTTTCTATAAGCTCTTTTAATTCATTTTTCTTTATTCCTGCTTTTATTGCCAAGCCCAATTGCTTTCCTATCTCTAAAAGTTCCTTTAAAAGAAACTTATCCAATCTGTCCATATCCACCTCGATATTAACCTCTTCTTACTCTACAATTTCTCCATATAATGTCCAAGTTTTACAATCATTTATTTTTACATTTACAAATGTTCCTTCTAAAGCTTTATCTCCTTTAAATAAAACTATCTTATTAGTAGAAGTTCTTCCACTTAGTACTTCTTTATTTTTTTTACTCTCTCCCTCTACTAATACTCTAAATGTTTTACCTACATATGTTTTACTCTCTGCTAATGAACAAGCAGTTTGTACATCTATTAATCTTTGAAGTCTATCTTTTTTTACAGCCTCATCTATTTGATTTTCCATAGTAGCTGCCTTTGTTCCCTTTCTAATAGAATACATAAACATAAAACTATTTTCAAATTGAATTTGTCTTACTACATCTAAAGTATCTTGGAAATCTTCTTCAGTCTCTCCAGGGAATCCTACTATAACATCTGCTGTAAGAGCAACTCCTAGTATTCTCTCTTTTATCTTATTAGCTAAAGCTATGTATTGCTCTTTTGTATATCCTCTATTCATAGCTTTTAATATTGTAGATGAACCAGCTTGTAGTGGAAGATGTAATGATCTTGCAATTTTTTCATTTTTAGCAATTACATCTATTACCTCATCAGTAAAATCTCTAGGGTGTGGAGAAACAAATCTTACTATAAAATCTCCCTCTACCTTACAGATTTCCTCTAATAATCTTGCAAAGTTATCTCCATTTTTAAACTCTTTTCCATAAGAGTTTACATTTTGTCCAAGTAAAATTATCTCTTTATAACCTTTTTCTACATATTGTCTCACATCATGTAAAATCTCTGTCATAGGAACAGATCTTTCTCTACCTCTTACATATGGTACTATACAATAAGCACAAAAGTTATTACATCCATAAGTTATAGATATAGAAGCAGTTTTTTTAGAATCAAAGTCAGCATCTAATCTAGGTGGTAAATCATCTTCACAATCTGTAAAAACAAGATGTTTATCTACTCCATGCTCTATATCATCTATAGCTTGTGGTATTCTTCCTATATTTTGGTTTCCCATAACTATATCTATTTGAGGGAATTTTTTTACAAGCTCTATTCCTTGTTCTTGAGCGAAACATCCAGTTACCCCTATTATCATTCCTTTATTTTCTTTTATATGCTTCAACTCTCCTAATTTCCCATATATTTGAGTTGCTGCTCCCTCTCTTACTGTACATGTATTTAAAAATGTAACATCCGATTCTTCTATATTATCAGTAATTTCATATCCCATATTTTGGAACATTTTTTTTATTTTTGCACTTTCATTTACATTCATTTGACAACCATAAGTTATGATTGAAGCTTTTTTCACAATTTTTCCTCCTATTAATAACATTTTTTCAGTCTTTTTTGATTTTTGACAAAATAACTCATCTTATCATTTTACCAGTTTTTTCTATATTTTTCAAATAAAAAATAGTTTTATAATCAAAAAAATAAAGGGATAATTGTAGTTTAAAATTTTACAACAATCCCTTTAGTATTTTAATTTCTTACTTTTATTCCTCTATTTATATACTCTTTTTTTATCTCTTCTGATAGTTTTGAATCTGTTACTATTTCCATATTTTCTTGCAAGTCACTCAACTTTATCAATGAATTTGATTCTATTTTAGTTGAATCAGCTAAGATATAAACTTTTTCTGCTATATCTATCATCTTTTTTTCTACTAATATCTCATCCATTAGGTAATCAGTTAATCCTCTCTTTAATGAAATTCCACCAACACATATAAAAGCTTTATCTACGGAAAAATTTTGAAAAAATTTAGCTGTTACCTCTCCTAAAAAAGCAAATTCATTTTTATTATACATTCCTCCAGCTAAAATTAAATTAATTCCTGAAATTTCAGCTAATTCGTTTGCAATCATTAAAGAGTTAGTTATTACTGTAAGATGAGAAAATTTTTCCTTAATCAATCTAGCAATTTCTAAGTTAGTTGTACTAGCATTTAAAGCAATAGTATCTCCATCCTCTATTAAGTTTATTGCTAATCTTCCAACCTCTTTTTTCTCTTCTACATTTTTTTTCTCACGTGAAGAATAATTTAAAGCTTTTGTTTCCTTATTTTTTAAAATAGCTCCTCCATATACTTTTTCTAAATATCCTTGTTTCTCTAAAACTTCAAAATCTCTTCTTATTGTTTCTAATGAAACATCAAAAATTTCCACTAATTGTGACGTTTTTATACTTCCATCTCTTTCTATTATCTCTAATATCTTCTCTTGTCTATCATTTGCTAACATTTTTCTTTCCTTTCATTCTTTATCATTATAAAAAAATCCTCTGTTGCTTTTTTTACATCTTTATTTAATAATAATAGAGCTAATAAGTTTGGAATTATCATCAATCCCAAAACTATATCTTGAATTAACCATACTATTTTTAAACTACTCAATGAACCTAAAAGAGCTAAACAAATAAAAACATATTTAAACTTTTCTGCTACTTTTACATTAAACATATAAGTTAGAGTTACATTCCCAAAATACCATTGCGATAGAACAGTTGAAAAAGCAAAAAGTACCATACTTATACCAATTAAATATCTAAATAGTATGTGTATATTCCCAAAAGCTGTCATTACATAAATAGCTGGTGAAATATCTGTTTCTGTTACTCCTGAAGTTAATACAATAAAAGAAGTCAAAGAACAAATTACAACAGTATCTATAAAGACTTCCAATAGACCATACAAACCTTGCCTTGCTGGATGGTCTGTTATAGCAGCCGAGTGTAATACTGGTGCACTTCCCTCTCCAGCCTCATTAGAATATAATCCTCTTGCTACTCCAAATCTCATTGCTTCTTTTATAGTATGTCCTAATACTCCTCCACCTACTGCTTCAACTCTAAAAGCACAACTCACTATATTCATTATAGCATAAGGTATATGATTTATATTAGAAATTATTACAACTAACCCCCCAAAAAAATATATTAACGCCATTACTGGTAAAAGTCTCTCTGTTACTTTTCCTAATCTTTGTACTCCACCTACAACCACACTTAGAATTACTCCTCCCATAAGTATTCCAGAAAATATAGGTTTTACTTTAAAAATATCACTCATTACTATTGCTACAGCATTTGACTGTATTAAAGCCCCACCACTTATTTGTAAAAACATAAGTAAGGCAAAGATAAAGGCTATTTTTTTCAATTTTAATCCTTTAGATATATAGTACATAGGTCCACCTACATAAGTTCCATCTTCAGCTTTTTCTCTATATATCATTCCTAAAACTATTTCAGCATACTTAGTTGCCATTCCTACTATTCCAGCAGCCCACATCCAAAATACAGCTCCTGGTCCTCCACTAGCTATTGCAGTAGCTACCCCTACTATATTACCATTTCCAACACAACTACTAAGTGCTGTACACAAAGCTTGAAAAGATGAAAGTGTTCCTTCTCCTTTTACTTCTTTCTCTCCTTTTAAAGAGTTAATTAATTCTCTAACAGCTAAAGGAAAACCTTTTATTTGTATACCTTTTGTTAAAATTGTAAAAAATAGTCCTACTCCTATCAATGTAATAATCAGATAATTTCCCCAAATTATTCCAGATATTTTTTCTAGTATATTTTCCAGCCCCTGCATATTTTTCTCCTTTCAATCTATTTTGAAAAAAGCTCATAAAACTATATTTAGTATATAATTTTATGAGCCCTTTTACAAGTTATAAATTTTCTTTCATATATTCATCTCTTAATTTTTTTAAATATTTTACTGTTACTTCTAAGCCTTTCATCTGATCATCTAATAACTTTTCCAACATATCCTGTGATATCTCATGAGGATAATAGTATTGAGATGGTTTTATTATATCATAATTATATAGATGTTTTTCTACTTGAAAAGCTCCTTCTCCCACCTTAAAGACTCCTCCAGCTCCTGGACTTCTCTTAAATTGAGCACAATATGGATAACAAGATTCTACATTTATTCTTGTCAAACTTGATTTTTTCATCATAATATTAAAACAAGTTTTTAAATCTATATTTCCTGTTCCTGCTGGTACTCCACATACTACATAACCATATTTATCATTAGGTTCCTCTATTATAATATGATCTTTAAAATGAGTAGAATAAGTATAAGGTGCCATATTTTCTGCAGCTTTTACAGGTTCTTCCCAAGCCATCATTGAGTTTCCAAAATCATAAAGTAACCCTACCCATTGGGAGTTTATTTCTTTTATTACTCTTACTAATTCCTCTGAAGTTTCATATTCATGATTTTCTAATGCCAATTTTATTCTATATTTTTCAAGAAGAGGTATTATTTTTCTTACCTTTTCTATCCCTTCAACATAAGAGTTTTCATCAAAATCACAACGAACTTTTGCAAAATCGTAAGCTCCCTCTGCTCCAGATGAAGTTTCAATATTTTTTGCTGGTTTTATTGGAATGTATGACCTAACTACTTCAGCTCCTAATTTATTAGCTACCTCTAAAACTTCAACTAATCTATCATAATCAAGATTTCTCATATCTAATTCTATATACATCCCATATTTTCTTAATAACTCTTTTATTTTATTTAGATGTTCATCTGAAGCACTCTCTAATGCTCCCCATTTTTCATCTAATCCATAATCTTTTATTACATTGATCTGTACTCCATCTAATCCTAATTCATGAGCTTTTTCTATAAATCCAAATATATCCATTCTCTTATGTTGTAACCATAGATGTAAACTTTCTGTTTCTAAACCTAACTTTAACATTTTTCCTCCAAACTAAGCAACTTCTTCTTGTTTTCTTTTAATCATTTTTAACAATAATGTTGTTATAACTATACCTACCACAGCAAATCCCGCCATTGTTGTAAATACCATCTTATACCCTGCTAATCCTGGATATTTATCTAACATACTTCCATATAAAGTAAATGCAAACATTTGTGGACAATATCCTAAAATACAAGCTATTGACATAGCAGCTCCACTTATATTTCTTGGAACTTTAATCTCATCTACTGGTGCAAAGAAAACGGCTCTCATACTGAAAATAATCGCTCCAAATCCTAATGTACAAACCATTCCAGCATATACATTCATACTTTCATGAGGTAACATTATAAATCCTATCATTGCTACTAATGCCACTACTAAAGCTGCTCTTAGGAATTTTGTTGCTGATTTAAATTTCTTATCAACTAACATTCCCCCTACAGGTCCACCTACCATTTTTAATCCATATTGGTTTATTATTCCGTAAGCTCCTACTAAAGTTACAGGCATTCCATAAATATCTTTTAGGAAAGGTATAAAGTATGTAAGTCCACAATATACTGAATAAATTGATGCAATTGTCAATGATACTACCCAAATTTCTGGCATCTTAATAGCTTGAATAACTCCATCTAAAGCTAATTTATTTTTATTTACTTTTTCTCCATCTTTAGCTATAACTTTATCATCTTCTACTAAAATATAAGAAATTATTCCTGTTACTATAACTGCTGCTGAATAAAATAGTATTGCCCCTCTTAATGCTCCAGAACCTTTTCCTAACATTGCAAATATTCCTAATGCTGAGAAAGCTATTATTGTATCAACTACCCCTCTTCCAGCTTCTAAAAATCCAAATAATCTTCCTTGCTCCGTTTCATCTCCTAATAATCTAACTGCTTTTAATAATACTGGCCAATATAAAACCTCTCCAAATACTGATAATAATCCCCAAGCTAATAAAATTCCATAATATGGTGGGAAAGTTGAAATATATACCCCTATTAATCCTATACCTACTAATGAACCTGAAATCATTATTCTCTTAGAAAATCTATCTGCTAAATATATTGAAGCAAAGTTTCCTATTGTTTGTACTAGACCATATACCGATAATGCTGCTCCTATTTGTGTATGAGTAAGTCCCATAAACTCTTGCATAGGTACATAGAAAGCATCCTTTAATGAGGATAATTTAAATACTGTTCCTCCACCTATAACCAATACCACAAAGGTAAACCACTTTTTAAAAGTTGCATTTTTTGTCATTTCTTCTCTCCTTTTGTTCTATTTTTATATTTTATATATACACTTTATCATATAGCAACAAAAAAATCAAGAGTTTTTTGTGGTTTTTATTTGTTTTATGTTGTTTTATTTTTCTTTTAAATTTTGGAGTCCATCTTCCTTACCCCATGCTCCTATTGTTGGAACTATATTTATAAAAGCATCTTCATCTATTTTAGTAACAAAATCTTTAATCAACATAGCCTCCCTTAAAGAACAAACTGATATTATTTTCTCTCTTCTTATTTTACTTTTTCCACCAACTACATGTCCTATACTATAACCTCTATGTATAGTATTACTCATAAAATTAGAAATTTTTACTATTTGATCACTTATAATCACTACCTTTACCATAGAAGCTCCAAAACCAAATAAAACTGTATTTATAGTCTTACTATATACCATCTGCATAATAATAGCATACAATACTGCTGTCCTTCCAAAAACAAAACTTGAAATTAATAATATTGTTATATCTATTCCTAATAATACTTGACTCAACCCCATAAAATTAAATATTTTTTTATGTAATATTTTTGCTACTGTGTCTGAACTTCCTTGAGAAAATCCTCTCTTTAATACTAATCCTGTTCCTACACCCATAAATATTCCATAGTATATACAAATCAATAATTTATCTGGAGTATCATATAAAAAATTAAATTGTATTTTATTCATAAAAATCAAAATTAAGGGATATGTAGTAGAAAGTAAAACTATTTTTTTAACTTCTCTTTTTCCAAGAAAAATATAGGCACATACTAATATTCCTAAACAAATAGCATAATAAATATAGGTATAATTAAAGTTTAATAGCTTTCCTATTGTTAGGGATAGCCCTGTTATTCCTCCTACCGTTAAATTATTTGGCTTCAAGATACATACTATTGAAAAAGCTTGTATTACACAACCTATATACACAATTAAATAATCTAGCCACTTTTTTTTCATATTTGACCTCCTAAAAGTTTATATAATAAAAAATACCACATTTCCGTGGTATTTGTAAAGTTTTTTGTTGTTTTACTTGAAATAATTATTGTTTTTCATTTGTAAATATTTACTAAAAATTCTAATATATATTTCTCTAATATTTTTTAATAGTTTTATTCTTTTTTTAGATGTCCGCCTTTTACTTAAATAAATATTTTATTTATATTCTCAATTATATAAAATTATAAAAGAATAACATTAAAGCTGTTATCTTTTCCTTATAAAATAATTTTATCTTCATTTTTTTGTAATAATATTTAATGTACACTAATATTAAAATATATAAAGCTACTAAAAATCTCCTTAAAATTTAAATATATGAGGTTTTAGAATATCCCACATTTAAGAGTATTTAAATATTTATTATATTAGGACTATTCCTTATATTCTTTCAACATTAGTATAATTAAAACAAAAAAAACTCCAGATTTAAGCTACATCTACTGTCAATAAGATAGATAAAATAGAAAACCTATTTTCAGGCTAAATATTAAAATTTTTATAGATATGATATTTTAGATAATAGCTATTTGATATAAAAATAAAATTATTTTAGAAAAAGAGGAGTAGAAAAATAAAATTAAAATTAAATAAAAATTTTCCTCTCTCCATAAAAGCAGAGAGAGGAAAAATTAAATAAATTATACTATTTTAAAGTTAAAACTAAAGCTCCTAACAATCCAGCATTATCTCCTAAATCTGGATAAACTATATAGTTACCTATATCCTCTAATATTTCTTTTGTTTGTATATACCCCTTTAGTAACCTCTTTACTTCTTTTCTTATCTTAGGAAAAAGTTGTGATTGTTTCATTACTCCTCCTCCTAAGATTATCTTTTCTGGAGACAGAGTTAATATAAAATTCACTACTCCTTGAGCTATATAGTAAGCTTCTATATCCCAAGCTTTATGATCCACAGGTAACTCATGACCTTTTACTCCCCATCTTGCTTCTATTGCTGGTCCTGCTGCCATTCCCTCAAAACAATCTTTATGGAATGGACACTTTCCTTCATATGTATCCTCAGGATGTCTTTTTACTAAGATATGCCCCATCTCTGGGTGCAACATACCATGTACTAATTTTCCAGAAACTACTGCTCCTCCACCAATTCCTGTTCCTATTGTAATATATAGACAGTTTTCTAATCCTTTAGCTGCTCCCCAAGTAGCCTCTCCTAAAGCTGCTCCATTAACATCTGTATCAAAGAACATAGGTATATCAAAATATTTTTTTAGATATCCTACTATGTCACAATCAGTCCAAGCTAATTTTGGAGTCTTAGTTATATATCCATAAGTTTTAGATTTTGGATTAACATCAATTGGTCCAAAAAATCCTATCCCAAGTCTTTCTATATTTTTATCTTTAAAAAATTCTACAACCTTTGCCAAAGTTATCTCTGGTGTTTCAGTAGGAAAACTCACCTTTTCAAAAATCTCTCCTTTTTCATTACCTACACCACAAATAAATTTTGTTCCTCCAGCTTCTATCGCTCCTATTCTCATAATAACTCCAATTTATTAATACATTTTTGCTTTGTCTATACAGTTAAATAATTCTAATTTATGTTTAACAACTTTTTTAGCTTCTACAATAGCTTTAGCAAAAATCTCATGTGGTTCCATAACTTTTTCATTTTCTTTTAAAGTTTCTCTTACAGTTTTAAAGAATACACTTTTAATATCACTTGAAATATTTATTTTACAAATTCCTAATTCTACTGATTCAGAAATTTCAGCATCTGGATTTGCAGATCCTCCATGTAAAACTAATGGTATTCCTACTTTTTCTCTAATTTCTTTTAATAATTCTAAATTTAATTTTGGTGTCATCCATTTAGGATATAATCCATGAGATGTTCCTATTGCAACAGCTAATGTATCTATTCCTGTTCTTTCAACAAGTTCTTTTGCCTTTTTAGGGTTTGTATATATTATTTCACTTGCTCCACCTTCATGTGATTCACCTAAATTTCCAATTGTTCCTAATTCTGCTTCAACTGAAACATTTAAAGGTTTTGCAATTTCTACTATTTCCTTTGTGATTTTTACATTTTCTTCAAATGAACAGTGTGAAGCATCAATCATCACAGATGTAAATCCGCATCTTATTGCTCTTAAAATTTGTTCTTTTGTTCCTCCATGATCTAAATGAATAACTACTGGAACTGGACTTCTCATTGCTCTTTCCTTAGCATACTCTACAAATTCATCTGTCAAATATTCAAGTTCAGAAGGATGAATTGCTAAAATTACTGGAGAGTTATTTGTTTCACATTCCTCTATTGCTACTTTTAATAGTTCAGCACTTCCTATATTGTAAGCTCCTACTGCAAATTTCCCTTCTTGTGCTACTTTTAATAGTTCTTTCATGTTTAATAACATATTTTTACCTCCATATAATAATATTTTTATAAAATTACTTTTTCATTTCATTATAAATTTTCTATCTCAAAATCATCTAAATTCATATCTTCTTCCATTATAAGTTCCCCTTCTTCTTCTAGACTAGGAACCTTTTTAGTTATTGAAAGAATCGCTGCCATTATGCAACTTCCTATTATCAAAGCTGCTGTAAACCCTAAGGGATTTTGAACAAACGGAATAATGAAGACTCCTCCAGATGGAATGCTTGAACCTACATCCCACAGCATTGAAAGCCCTCCAGCTACCATTCCACTTATTGTACTTGCTGCTATTACTCTAAAAGGATCTCTTGCTGCAATAGGTATAACTCCTTCTGTTATCATGCATAATCCCATTGGAAAAGCAACTTTTGCCCCCTCTATTTCAGCTTTAGTATATTTATATTTTGTTAAAAGTACAGATAATCCTAAACCTAATGGTGGAACCATGGCAACCATAACTTTTACAGCCTCTGGTCCATAAATTCCATTCAAAATTAATCCATCTACAAAGATTGATGCTGTTTTATTGACTGGTCCTCCAAAATCGAATCCAACCATTCCTCCTAAAATAGCTCCAGTTAAAAATTTCCCCTTTCCATCTAAATTTGTTAAAAAATCTAATAAGAAGCTTTGTAAAGCCACAATTGGTATTCCTACAATAAAATATGCTCCTAATCCACATACAATTATAGCTAATAAAGGTAACAACATTACTGGTACTAATCCTTCCATAGACTTTGGTACTTTTAAATTTTTCTTTAACCAAAGTACAACAAATCCTACTACAAATCCAAATAAAATTCCTCCTAAAAACCCTGCCTTTATTTCATTTGCTAAATATCCTAATACTAATCCTGGTGCTATTCCTGGCTTATCAGCTATAGAATATGCTATTGAAGCACAGAAAACTGGAACTAATAGATTCATCCCATAAACTCCTAAATTTACAAGCACATCACTTACTTTTGTTTCTATTCCAAATCTAGGAATTATTTGTCCTATTGCTATGCATAATCCTGCTGAAACTACTAATGGTAACATAAAAGAAATTCCTGTCAACAAATGCTTTTTAATTTGTAAATTTTTCATACTCTAACCCTCCAAAATACTTAATTTTAAACACTTTCTTCTAGTTTTTCATATAATTTTACAGTTCCTTTTATTGCAACATTAGTTGGAACTTTTATAACTTTTTTTCCTTTAAATCTTTCTGTTCCGATTTTTATATCAGTAGCTAAAATTACAAAATCTGCATTCTTTATCTCTTCTGCTGTTAATTCATTTTCTATTCCCATTGACCCTTGTGTTTCAAAATTTACTATATGCCCTCTCTCCTTTCCTACTGTTAATAATTTTTTTTGAGCCATAAAAGTATGAGCTAATCCTGCTGTACATGCACAAACTCCAACTATTTTCATAATTACCACTCCTCTTCTAAAATTTTTATTATTTCTTCTTTATTTGTTAATTCTTTTATTTTTAAAATATTTTCTTCTTCTGAAAGATTTCCAGCAATTCTTGATAATAATTTTAAATGCACATCATTCTTATCCTCTAATTTCACAGCAAATAAAACTACTAAATCAACTAAAGAATCATCTAAAGTTTCCCACTCAATTGGTGTTTTTAATTTAGCTACTAGAATTGTTGTTTCTTTGACTCCAGATGATTTTCCATGAGGTAAAGCTAATCCATTTTCAATCCCTGTAATTCCTTCTGCCTCTCTTTTATAGATATCTTCAATAAAGATATTCTTGTCAAATAATTTTCCCATCTTATCTAATTTCTCTGCTAAAGTTTCAATCAATTCATCTTTTGATCTTGATTCAACATCTAAAAAAATATTTTGCTCCTTAAGTATTTTGTTCATATTTTCACCTCATCAACTTTCTTATAGTCAAATTTTAGCATCTTTTTTTATTTTTTCAAGACCATATTTGTTTCAAAATATAACGAAAAATATTTTTTCTAATTTTTATGAATAATTTTTTTCATTTTTTTATGAAATATATTTTATTAACCAAATATTTTAAAAAATGATATAATAAATCATAAGTATTACTTTTTAATAAGGAGAATTGATATGAGCTTAAATAAAAAACACTTTGAATTACTTCTTTCATTAGAAAAATTAAATACTTTATCTGAATTATCTATATTTTTAAATACATCAGAGAGAAATATTAGATACCAAATAGAAGAACTAAATTTTGACTTAAAAGAGGAATATCAAATTATTATAAATAAACAAAATATATCTTGGTCTGGTATAAATATCTCTTATGAAAAAATATTTAATGATATAGATAAGATTTATTATTCTTTTTCAACTTCAGAAAGAATAGCATTATTTATGCTTCATTCTTTAATCTTCAAAGAAAATATAAACATATCTTTATTTAGTAAAAAATTAGATATTTCAAAACCAACTCTTAAAAATGATATAAAATTATTACAAGAACAACTCAAAGAAAGTAAAATATATTTACTTCAAAGTGAAACATCTGACTACTATTTTAAGTATAACGATATTGATTTTTGCTTTTTTTTAGTCTCATTTTTAAATAAATATATAATTTTTAAAAATAATAATTTCAAACCTAGAAAAAAAACTTTTTTCTACCAATATTTTTTTAAAAAACTAAATATAAATGAGTTATTTAAAATAGACTATAGTCTTATTAATGCAATTCAAGAGAATAATTTTATTTCTGATGAAGCTCTTAATCTATTTATAATTTTTACTTGTATTTTAAATTACTATCAACCAAATCTAAAATATAAGAGTAATATAAATTTTTTTAAATCTTCATCTGAATTTAAAATTATAAATAATATACTTCCAGAACTAAATATCGACTACAAACTTTGGCTTTGTGATTTTTTAATAGGAATATCTTATAACAAAAATAATCCTTTAGGAATTTTTAAAAATTGGTTAAATATTGAAATGGAAATATATAAAATTATTTTAGACTTTTCAAATTTAAAAAAGATTAATTTAACAGAGGATAAAATCTTACATCAAGAGTTATTAAATCATTTAAAACCATTGTTATACAGAGCTTTAAAAAATATTAATTTAGGTAACTCTATTTTAAGAGAAATCAAACATAACTATAACAACTCTTTTGAAATTTGTAAAAATATATTTATTGGTTTTGAAAAAAATACAAGTATAAAAATTTCTGAAGATGAGATTGCATTTGTTGTGCTTCTTTTTGAAAGAGCTATTCAAAGAATTGAAAAAAATAAAACTATTAAAAATATTGCAATTGTTTGTAACTTTGGAATAAGTACATCTAGTTTTCTAAAAATGAGATTAAAGGAATTATTTAAGATAAATAATATTCAAACATACTCATTACAAGAATATCAAAATAATTTAAATAAAATTCCAGATTTAATAATAACAACTATTGATTTAGAAGAAAGAGATGATAAAATTCCAATAGTAAAAGTAAGTCCTATTTTAACAAAAACTGATATTGAAATATTAAAAAACTTTTCTTTTGATATTTCTATGATTAATACAGAGGAATTTATAGCTGAACTAAAAAAAATTTGTGATAAGTTAGAAATAGAAAAATTAAAGACTTTAATTAAAGATAAGTATTCTTCATTTTTTTATGAAAAACCACTTAAACATATAGAAAAATTTATTGAACCATTTTTAATTAATGAAATTGATAAAGTTGACTCAATTGAGGAAGCTATTAAAATTTGTGCTTCTCCATTATTTGAATATAAATATGTTGATAATTCCTATATAACTTCATTAATAAAAACAAGTACAACTCCCAAAAATACTAATATTTATATTGGAGAACATACAATTTTTCCACATTGTTCAAATAAAAATAATGTTTTTGATACAAAATTTAGTTTCTTAAAATTAAAAGAACCTATTATTTTTAAAAATAAGAAATGTAAATTAATTATTTGTTTTTGTACAAATCAAAAAAATATCTATCATAATTTTTTATTTAAGCTTTTTGAACTTATTGAAAAGGAAGAAGAAGAATTTTATAAATTACCTTTATCTGAATACTATGATTATCTAAATAACTTATAAAAATATAATATTTTTATAAAAAAAGAAGATTATTTCACCTCTAATCATTAATACTTATAGAATGATTATTAAAGTAAAATTTTCTTCTTTTTCTATTCTTTATCTAATCTAAATTATTTTAAAATCTATCTTAAAACTACTTCTATCTTAGCTTTTCCCAAATCAAAATAGTATACTCCATTTTTTAAATTTCCATCTTTTTCTGCCTCTTCATCAGTAAAGTCAAAGACAATCTCATTTAAAACTAAAGTATAATTTCCTACTTCTACTGGAATCAAATCTATTTTTGATATATTAGAACTTGAGTAAGTCATCTCTTTACTCTCTATTATCATACTAACAATATTTTTTCCTTCATTCATTAATAATTGTTTTAACTTCATTTTATTCTCCCTTTTTATTTTAAAATTAATCCCTCATCCATTACAAAATTAGGTGTAACCTCAATTTCTAACTCTGATAGACTAGCTCTTACTAAAGTAACTTTATACTTATCTCCTATACTATAAAATTTGCCAGTATCCGTATCTCTCATCACATACTCTCTATCATCAAACTCATAGTAATGTTTAGCAGAAACTACATCCCAGAAACACTCTACATGATCCTCAGTTTCAAAGAATACTCTCTTATTACTAAATCCAACAATTGTAGCATCATACTCTTCTCCAACTTTATCCATCATATATTCCACAAGTTTAATTTTTACGCTTTCGTCTTCTACTTTCATAGCAGCTCTCTCTGTTTTAGAAATATGAGCACAAGTTACAGGTAACTCCTCCATATTTTTTATAATAGTTTTCTTATTTGGATAACCATGTAATACCGAATTTAAAATTCTATGCACAGTTAAATCTGCATATCTTCTTATTGGAGATGTAAAATGTGTATAGTATCCAGATGCAAGTCCAAAGTGTCCATAATTTTCTACTGTATACTTAGCTTGTTTCAATGCCATTAGTATCATCTTATGAACTAATAGATTAATTCCCCTCTCTTTAGAATCTTCTATTATTTTTTGAAACTGTTTAGGGTGTATTTCTTCTAAAGAGTGTATTCTATATTTAAACTTTGCTAAAGTTTCATTCAGATTTTTTATTCTTTCCATATCTGGCTTTTCATGAGTTCTATATACAGATGGTATCTCTAACCAGAAAAGTTTTTCTGCCACTGTTTCATTGGCAGCTATCATAAAATCCTCTATTATTCTTTCAGATTCTCCTCTATCTCTACTCTTAATATATTCAACTTTTCCCTTTTCATCTAATACAAGTTTTATCTCTGGAATATCAAAATCTATACTTCCTCTTTTATATTTTACCTCTCTAATTATTTTAGAAAGTTCTAACATATCCATTACCATATCTTTTATAGGAGCATAAGTTTTTAAAGTTTCCTCATCTCCAGCTATCATCTTATTGACATTATTATATGTCATTCTATATGCTGTCTTTATAACTGATTTATATGTATCAGAGTCTACAACCTTTCCTTTTTTATCTATTTCCATCTCGCAAGTAAAAGTAAGTTTGTCCTCATTAGGATTTAAAGAGCAGATACCATTAGAAATCTCTTTAGGGAACATAGGTAGTACTCTATCTACTAAATATACAGAGTTTCCTCTCTTATATGCCTCTCTATCTAATACTGACCCTTCAGGAATATAGTGGGATACATCAGCTATACTTACAATCAATTTATAGTTTCCATTTTTTAATTTTTCTACATAGACAGCGTCATCTAAGTCCTTAGCATCATCGCCATCTATTGTTATAATAGGTAGATGTCTTAAATCCTTTCTTCCCTCTAACTCTTTTTTCCCTATCTCCATAGGTATTCTTCTAGCCTCTGCCATTGCTTCAGGTGGAAAAGTTTCAGACATTCCTTCTCTAATAATCAATGCCTCTATCATATTTTTAGTATCATATGGATTTCCAAGTATCTCTACTATTTCTCCCTCTGGTTTTCTCTCATTATCTCCCCAGAAAGTTATTCTTACCACTACCAACTGATTATTTTCGGCATTTTTCATTCTTATAGATGGAATATAGATATCTCTTCCAAAAGAATGGGTAGGAGTTACAAAACCAAAGTTCTTATTTTTTTGGAATATTCCTATAACTATATCCTTATCTCTGCTTATTACTCTTACTACTTCTCCCTCTTTTTTTCTGTCTCCCTTCATACCTGCTGTAAGTCTTACAAAAACTGTATCTCCATCAAGAGCTCCATTAAATCCACTCTTTGGAATAAATATCCCCTCATCTTCAGTATCTACAAAAGCAAATCTATCCCTTATTATACTAAATACTCCTTTAATATATCCTTGTGTTTCTGGAAGATTATACTTTCCTCTATTATTTTTGATAAGCTCACCATCACTTACCCATTTCTCTATTATCTCTCTATTCTCCTTTTTAAATTTTGGAGACCATCCTAACATCTTAGTTATCTCATCAAGTTTTAAACCTTTTCCCTTTGTATTTTTAAATATATCTTTTAATTTCTCTAACTCTTTTTCTATTTTCATAATTTACCTCCTCAAGCTTTTTAACCAATCTCTCATCTCTAAAGTATTTCTATGTATTTTTCCACCAATACTCTCTAAATATTCTATCTTCTTATCAATCTCATAGATAATCCCCTCATCTAAATCCTTATCAACTATCTCTCTTATTTTTTTTACATTTGGATAATCTCTATTTTTTTCTATTCCATCAGCTATATATATTATTCTACTAAGCTTAGATAATCCTTTTTTGCCTATTGTATGATATTTTATAGCTTCTAAAATCTCTTTATCTTCTATTTTTAACTCTTCTTTTACTATTATATAGCCTACAAATCCATGTAATATTTCAGTTATCTTTATATCTTCTTCAGTTAATTCATCTGCAAAATATTTTCTACACACCTCTTCTAATTTTCCAACTTCTACACTTTTAGCTATATCATGTAAAATTGCTGCTACTCTAGCTTTTTCTTCATTCACACCATATTTTTTAGCTAGCTCCACAGCTTTTTCCTCTACTCCTAAAGTATGTATATATCTTTTCTCAGTTACTCTTTCTTTAACCATCTCTCTCAATTTTTCTAACATTTTCCCTCCTTAAAAAAATGGAAAATAATCCAGATTATTTATATCTAAATCCTTTTCTACATTATATCATATTTAGATATTCTCTCTAATAAAATTAATCTGTTTATTTTCCATCACACATTAAATATTTGTATTTCTTGTATAAATTTTTGAGAAACTTCCTGTTTCCTCTTTACCATCTATTAAAAACTTTATTTTTCTGATATTTCCTATCTCTGTAACACTATTTACTATAGAGTATATTGCTAACAAATTTTTTCTATTCTCTACTTTTAGCTCCAACATATTAGCATCTACATCTATATAGAGCATATCACCTTTTATAAAGATATTTCCTATCTCTATTTGAGAAGTTTTTAAAATCTTACTCTCCCATAAATTTTCCATACTTACTTGAACAATTTTTCTTATTTTATCCTTTGGTTTTATATAGAGTGGAATCTCCTTTTCTTTTCTTAATAACTTATCTACATTATCTGAAACTACATAGAAATTTATTTTTTCTACTTTTCCTTCTTCAGTAACTACTTTTTCTTTATTAGTTATCTCTATTATATTTATCTTTTTTGAAGAGCTTCTCATTTGAAAAAACATTACACCACTTACTATAACTATTCCCCAAATTATACAAACAACTGCTATTAATTTTTTATTCAAAAGCCACACCTCTTTCTAATAAAAATTTTCTCTTACCATTTTAGCTATCTCTTGAGCCATTTTCTTTTGAGAAGTTGAACTTGTTAATTTTTTTATATCATCACTATTATTTATAAATCCTAATTCTATTAATACTCCAGGACCATTAAATCCTCTCAGTACAGCAAAATTTGCTCCATGTATTCCTCTATCTTTCATTCCCATAGCTTTAGCTAATGCTGAGGATGTCTTTTTAGCAAAACCTATTGATATCTCTTGATTTTTCTTATAAGCTAGTTCTCCCATTATCTGTACTATATTATTAGTTTTTTCTCCATATTTATCCCCAACACTGTTTTCAAAAGCAGCTATTCTCTCAGCATAAGGGGAAGATTTTTTAGAAAAATAGAATACCTCTGTCCCAGTAAGAGTATTTTTCACAGCTGAGTTTACATGTATACTTATAAACATATCTGCCTTGGCCCTATTAGCTATTCTTGGTCTTTCTCCTAAAGTCACAAATACATCACTATCTCTAGTCATAACCACGTTAAAATCTTTTTTTAACTCATCTCTTAAATATCTAGCCACTGAAAGAGCAATTGTTTTTTCATAATATTTCTTATATCCTATAGCTCCAGGATCCTTTCCTCCATGTCCAGCATCAATAGCTATAGTATATTGCTTCTTAGTACTTTTATCATTAAAATAAAATACAAAGTCATTTCCACTAAAGGATGTTGAATAGGATATATTTTTATTTAATTTTATAAAAAAACCTACTGAATTTCCATAATTCACTGTAGAAAAATCCTCTACATACTTTGAAGTATAGTTTTTATCATTTATCTTAGTTGAAAGATTACTTCCTGGAAACTCTATAAATATAAGTCTATTATATGAATCATAGTTTATCTGATAGGCTGACTTATTACTTCCAGTAAATATAAAAGAGAGTTTACTTCCCTTTTCACTGACAGAACTAATCGTTCCTCCAAAACAAATACTTCCAATAATTAGAAATAATATTAAAACTCTTTTCATTAACCTCTCCATCTCTTATAAATATTTAGGCTACTATTAACTTAAAGATAACCAACATATTAAGAAAAAAGAGGGTAGGAAATTGTTTCCTTAAACCCTCCTAAAACTTTTTTATATTATTGTAATACTGTTGATATAGCAGATTTTCTAAAAGTAATTTTTACTCCTTTATCTACTCTTACTTCTACATAATCTCCTAATACTGCCACTACTGTTCCTTTTATTCCACCAACAGTTATAACTTCAGACCCCTCTTTTATAGAGTCTAACATCTCTTGCTGTTTCTTTTGTTTTTTCTTATTTGGTAATATTAATAGGAAATAAAATACTGCTATCCATATAGCAAAAGTAAGTATCATCCCACCGTATTTTCCTAATAGTTGTTCCATTATTTATCCCCCTCTGACAAAAATTTTCTTCTCCTTAGTATACCACAAAACAATCTATTTTTCAAACTATTTAAAAAATGATTTAACTTTATCTAACCATGTTTTATGCTTTTTATAATTTTTTTCTTTTAAACTATCTTCAAAAGCTCTCAATAATTTTTGTTGTTCTTCATTTAAGTCTATTGGAGTTTCTACTACTACTTTTACTATTTCATCTCCTACTATAGAACCTCTTAGAGCAGGTAATCCTTCTCCTCTCATTCTAAAGCTCTTACCTGTTTGAGTTCCTGCTGGGATTTTTATAGTTTTTTTACCTTTTAAAGTAGGTACTTCTACTTCTCCACCTAGTGCTGCAGTAGTAAATTTAATTGGTATTTCGCACATGATATCCATCTCATCTCTTTCAAAGATAGCATGCTCTTTTACTCTTATTATTACATATAAATCTCCATTTGGTCCACCAGTTTCACTAGCTTCTCCCATACCTTCTAATCTTAATTTTTGTCCTGTTTCTACCCCTGCTGGAATTTTTACTTTTTTCTCTACTGTTTCTCTAGCTATTCCTGTTCCACCACAAGATTTACATTTCTTCTCAGGTACTTTTCCTTTTCCATGGCACTCATCACATTCCATTTGACTTACCATATTTCCTAATATAGTTCTTTGAGTTACCTCTACATAACCTCTACCATTACACTTTGGACAAGTTTTCATAGAGCTTCCAGACTCTGCTCCTGTTCCATCACAGCTCTTACATTTTCCATTTCTTTTATATTTTAAAGTTTTTTCTACTCCAGTTGCTACCTCTTCAAGAGTTAATTCTACTTGATATCTTAAATCTCTTCCAGGCTCTACATAGCTTCTTCTCGAAGAACCACCAAATCCTCCTCCGAATCCACCAAATCCAGAACCTCCTCCACCAAAGAATGAACTGAATATATCTTCAAAGCCTCCAGCTCCTCCACCAAAGCCATTGAATCCTCCTCCGAATCCACCAGCTCCTTGCTCAAAGGCTGCATGTCCAAATTGATCATACTGAGCTCTCTTTTGTGCATCTGATAAAATTTGATAAGCTTCATTTACCTCTTTAAATTTTTCTTCAGCTTCTTTTTTTTCTTTATCACTTGCATTACTAAATTTATCAGGGTGGTATTTCATGGCTGCTTTTCTATATGCTTTTTTTATCTCATCTTCTGAAGCCCCTTTAGATATTCCTAGAACTTCATAATAATCTCTTTTTTCTGCCATTTAATATTCTCTCCTTCTCTAAAAATCTCTACACATTCCCATTTATTATATCATAAATTTTAAAATTAAAGAATTTCTATTTCTATTTTTCTTATAAATTTCTCTTTCGCTTCAAGAGTTTCTATTCCATTTTTCTCTTCAATATTTCCACTGCAATTATCATAATCAGATATACCACACCAAGGTTCTAAACATACATATTCTGATCCTACCATATTCCAGAAAGCTATATATTTAAATCCTTCATAAGTGAAGTTAACATTGTATTTAGTCTTATCATTTTTTAAATTTACTTTATAAGAGTTTGGATTCTCTATTATTAGAGCATCATTTTTAAATCTATCCTTTGTTAATACAAGTTTCTTTCCTTCAAAAACTTTCTCTACTTTTTTAGAATTTATTAAAGCTCCATTTAAAACTTTTACTTCACCACTCTCTTCCTTTTCAAACTCTATATAATAATCTGAATAATCAATATTTTCTCCTACAGGAGTGGCAAATGCTGGGTGAGCTCCTAAAGAGAAATACATCTTTTTATCTCCTAAATTTTCAACTCTATACTCCATTCTTAATTTTTTTCCATTTAAGATATACTTTAAATAAAGTTTAAAATTAAAAGGATAAATTTTTAATGTTTCTTCATTACTTTCAAATAAAAATTCAATGCTTGTATCATCTTGAGAACTTACTTTAAATTCATAATCTCTAGCAAATCCATGTTTTGTAGTTATCTGATATTCTTTTCCAGCATAAAAATATCTATTATCCTTTATAGCTCCAACAAAAGGAAATAATATAGGAGAACATTTAGCCCAGAATTTTGAGTCCTTTTGCCACATATACTCTCTATTATTTTCTAAATCTCTAAGTCCTACTAATTCTGCTCCAAAACTTTCTAATCTGACTTCTAATAATCCATTATTTAATCTTAATTCCATTTTATCTCCTATCCTCCCTATAATTTAAGATAAGGGAAGAGGGGTATAACCCCATCTCCCCTTCTATCTTTTATGTTAGAACTCTATTTTTATATTTTTATTAATCTACTACTTCAGCTTCAGCTACATCGTCATCTGCTTTTTTATTTTCTTGAGCTCCTGCTTGTTGTCCAGCTTGTGCTTTTGCTTGAGCTTCTTTATAGATTTCTTCAGCAAATTTATGAGCTACTTGAGATAAGTGCTCCATAGCTTTATCTATAGCTTCTTTATCTTCTCCATCTTTTACTTTTTTAAGCTCTTCGATAGCTGCTTCGATATCTTTTTTCTCTTGCTCAGAAGCTTTATCTCCATACTCTTTTAATGATTTTTCAGTAGAAGAGATTAACATATCTGCTTTGTTTCTAGTTTCTACTAACTCTTTGAATTTTCTATCTTCAGCTTCATTAGCTTCAGCTTCTTTAGTCATTCTTTCGATATCTTCTTTAGATAGGTTAGTTGAACCAGAGATAGTTACTGTATTTTGTTTTCCAGTTCCTAAATCTTTAGCTGATACGTGTACAATTCCGTTTGCGTCAATATCAAATGTTACTTCGATTTGAGGGATTCCTCTAGGTGCTGCTGGAATTCCTTCTAGGTTAAATTCTCCTAATTTATGGTTATCAGAAGCTTTTGCTCTTTCTCCTTGTAATACATTGATTGTAACAGCTGGTTGGTTATCTACTGCTGTTGAGAATACTTGAGATTTTTTAACTGGGATAGTTGTATTTTTCTCTATCATCTTAGTGAATACTCCTCCAAGAGTTTCAATTCCTAATGATAATGGAGTTACGTCTAGTAATAATACATCTTTAACGTCTCCCATTAATACTCCACCTTGAATAGCTGCTCCAGCGGCAACAACTTCATCTGGGTTGATTCCTTTATTTGGTTTTTTACCAAAGAATGATTCTACCCACTCTTGAACTGCTGGTATTCTTGTAGATCCTCCTACTAATAATACTTCATCAATTTCAGATGGATTTAATTTAGCATCTGATAAAGCTGTTTTTGTAGGTCCTTGAGTTGCTTCAACTAGGTGTCTAGTTAAATCATTAAATTTAGCTCTTGTTAATTTCATCTCTAAGTGTTTAGGTCCTGTTGCATCCATAGTGATGAATGGTAAAGAGATTGAAGTTTCCATCATTGATGATAACTCTTTTTTAGCTTTTTCAGCTGCATCTTTTAATCTTTGGTAAGCCATTTTATCATTTGATAAATCTATTCCTGTTTCTTTTTTAAATTCAGAAGTTAACCAATTGATGATTTCAGCGTCGAAATCGTCTCCTCCTAAGTGGTTGTTTCCTGCAGTTGCTATAACTTCGATTACTCCATCAGCTATTTCAAGTACAGATACGTCAAAAGTTCCCCCTCCAAGGTCAAATACTAGAACTTTTTCCTCTTTTTTCTTTTCTAGTCCATAAGCTAGTGCTGCTGCAGTTGGTTCATTGATAATTCTTTTTACATCTAATCCAGCAATTGCTCCAGCGTCTTTAGTTGCTTGTCTTTGAGAGTCTGTAAAGTAAGCTGGTACAGTAATTACTGCTTCTTTAATCTCTTCTCCTAAATAAGCTTCAGCATCTTTTTTAAGTTTTTTAAGTGTCATAGCAGAAATTTCTTGTGGAGTATATTTTTTTCCAAAGATTTCTACTTTGTAGTCAGAACCCATATGAGTTTTGATTGAACTTACAGTTGAAGTTGGATTTGTAATAGCTTGTCTTTTTGCTATCTCTCCTACTATAATCTCTCCATTTTCTTTTACGTTTACTACTGATGGAGTAGTTCTTGCTCCTTCAGCGTTAGGGATAACTGTTACGTTACCTCCTTCCATTATTGCCACACAAGAGTTTGTTGTTCCTAAGTCAATACCAATTATTTTACTCATTTTTAAAACCTCCTAAAATACTCTTCAATTTATATAAAAATTTTTATTTACTATATTATTAATTATCCTCTTTTACAAACTTTAACCATTGATGGTCTGATTACTTTACCTTTCATTGTATATCCTTTTTGAAGCTCTAATACAATGTGGTCATCTTCAAATTCTGGATTATCCTCTACCATTACAGCATGGTGGAATACTGGGTCATATTTCCCCTCAGCCTTTATTTCCTCTACTCCTTCAGACTCCATAATTCCTTTTAATTGTCCTAGTATCATATCCACACCTTTTACCAGTCCATCAAAATCTTTTGTAGCAGAAGAAGCTGTTATTGCTCTTTCTAAGTTGTCTAATCCATCTAATAGTTTAGTTATTATCTTTTCAGAAGCAAATTTTCTAAGCTCTTCCATCTCTTTTTCTTTTCTTTTTGTAAAGTTTTGAAATTCAGCTTGTTTCCTTAGATATGATTGTTTCCAATCTTCTACTTCTGCTTGTAATTTTCCAATTTCTTCATCTTTTTTTGCTAATATACCTTCTTGCTTTGTCTCTTCTACTTTTGTATCTTCATCTTTACAAGAGCACTCACATTCTGGTCCACATCCACACTCTTTTTTCTCTTCTTCTTTTTTCCCAAACATCTCTTTTATCTTATCTTTCATCGATTTCTTCCTTTCTCTCAATCTGATTTTGATTTATTACTTTATTAACCTCTTGAGTTACATATTTTATAAGTCCCATTGTCTTAGAGTAAGCCATTCTCTTAGGTCCTATTACTCCAATTACTCCTTGTGAATCTCCTATACTATAAGTTGAATACACAAAACTATAATCCTCTAGACCTCTTATTCCTAACTCATCTCCAAATACTACCTCTACTCTACCATCAGTAGTATTTCTTGTATTTATTATATGTTCAAATATTCCTCTGATATCTTTTCTTTGATTGAAAAGTTCTAGAGCTTCTGAAACCTCATTAACATGTTTATCTCTAAATATACTTGGTACATTATTAATAAATAGTTTTCCATCCTCTTCATAATGCTGTGCCACTTTAGGAATAAGTTTTTTCTTTCCTATTATGTAATCCTCTATATCTGTTTGAGTCAATTCCTCTAACTTCAATCTTTCATTTATCTCTTCAGCTAATTCTTGTAATTCCTCTTTAGTAATAGGTTCTTTCAAAATTAACTTTTTAGTCCTTACAGATCTATTTTCTAAAACAATTATAGCTACTATCATAAGATTATCTATATGGACCAACTCTATTTTTTTTACTCTCTCTATCATTACTGCTGGTTCCATAGCGATTCCTGCATAAGTAGTCAATTTTGAAAGTAGTGTAGAAGTTTGTTGTAATAACATATCTAACTCATTTACACGATTTTCATAGGCTAATTCTATATTTTCTCTCTCCTGCTTTGTAAGTTTTTCAACTTTTAAAAGTTCATCAAGATAATATTTATATCCTTTATCAGTAGGTATTCTTCCAGAAGATGTATGAGTCTTAGCTATAAATCCCATATCTTCCAAATCAGCCATTACATTTCTGATAGTTGCTGACGAAAGGTCAATTCCATATTTTTTTACCAATGTCCTAGATCCTATAGTATCACCAAAATTAAGATAATAGTTTACTATAGCATTTAATACGAGTTTTTCTCTCTCTGTTATAGACATCTTTATCACCTTTTTGTTAGCACTCATTTATCAAGAGTGCTAATTCTTATAATGTAAATATATAACATTTTTCATTTTTTGTCAATAGTTTTTTAAATTTTTGCAGAATAAAGGGAGCTAAAATGATTTTGTATCATAATAGCTCCCTATTTTTAATTATATTTTTTTAAAATATTCATTAGTTTTTTTATATCAATTGGCTTGGGAATATGGTCATTCATTCCACAGTTTTTAGCCTTTTGAATATCATCCAAAAAAGTATTGGCAGACATTGCTATAATCTCTATATTTTTAGAATCCTCTCTTTCTAATTCTCTTATAACCTTAGTTGCCATATATCCATCCATAATTGGCATCTGAATATCCATTAATATAAGATTTATTTCTCCTATCTTAGAATTTTTAAAAATTTTTACTGCTTCTTCTCCATTATTTGCTACTATTACTTGTGCTTTAGTAAGAGTTAATAAATCATGAGCTATTTCACAATTCAATTCATTATCTTCTACAAGTAATATTTTTTCCCACATAAATCTATATCTTCTAATTTTTTTCTTCTATTATCTCTTCTTTCATTTCTTTTTTTCTTGTTTCTCTTTCAAAAGGAAGAAATACCCTCTCCAAAAACTCCTTAGTCATTCCAAAACCAGTATCTTTTATTTCAAAACGAAAATTAGAATATATATCTCTTTTTATCTCTTCTATTGTTAAACTTATTTTATCTCCAACTCTTGTATATTTAAAAGCATTAGAAATAATATTATTTAAAATTTGACGTATCTTATTAAAATCTCCTATAACATGATTATGTTTAATCTTATATATTACTTCAAAATCTTTTTGCATTTTTTTAGCATCAACTTCAAATAATATTAAACTTTCTTCTATGCTTTCTTTCAATAAAAATTCTTCTCTATTTAATTCATATTTTCCAAAATCAGCTTTTGATAAATCTAAAATATCGTTTATTAAGTTTAATAATTGTTTACTTGAACTATTAATTTTTTCTAAATACCTTGCCACTTCATTTGGATTATTTATATGGGATTTTGCTAATTCAGATAATCCTATTATTCCATTTAAAGGAGTTCTCATATCATGTGACATATTTGAAAAAAATATATTTCTTGATTCCATATTTTTCTCCATAGTATTCAATGAATCTTTTAATAATTCAATATGTTCTAATTGTTGTTTTTTTTCATCATTAATCTCTTTAAAACATAAAATAACTTCATTAATACTTAAAGATTCATCATAAAGTACTCTTACATTTACCCATCTATATTCATTTCCAAATTTTCTCTTAAAATCTCCACCAAAATCTCTAATTCTTCTTTTTACTAAATCTCTTATGCTTTCTATTGAAAATACCTTTTGAAATTCTTCTCTTGCTTCTAATTCTATTACATCAAGTAATATATCTAAAAACACTTGATAATTTCCCACTTGAGACAATAATTCCTTCATATATCCGGAACCTTTTAACATAAAATATTTTTCTTTTTTAAAATCAATACGATAAATTGCATAATATGAATTTCCTAAAATTCTTACAGCCTCATTTGTTTCCTCTATTTTTTTATTTAAACATATATCTCTATAATAGACTATTATCCCTACTATTACAAAAAGAATAAAAATACCTATATAAAAATGGTATAATTCTTTTACTTCACTTAAAAGAGTACTATAAGGTATAGTAAGTACAGATATCCATCCATTTTTAGACAGTGAATAATAAACTCCTCTTTTTTTACCTTGCATATCAATAGTAAAAGAATCAGCAACATCATGTTTCCCTTCTAAAATTTCTTCTAATACTTTTTGAATATATACTTTTATCTCTGCTTCACTATTTTTATTTTCATGTATACTATAAATTATATTTCCTTTTACATCACAAAGATAATAAGAACTTCCTACAGGTAATTCACTAATCTCCTCTTTCTCTGATAACTCATCTAAATATATATCAACAGCTAAAATATCATTCTTTTCATTTATTTTTTTGGCTACTGTAAATCCTATTTCACCTGTTCTAACATCTCGATAGATATCTGTATATATAACATTTCCATTAGCTAGAATAGCTAAATTATACCATTCAGCTTTATCTACATCAAAAGTTTCATCCCCTTCCCAATAAGTTGCACCTATTATTTTCTTATTTATAGCTGCATATACTTCTACTTTCTTTGTATTTAGTTCTTGATTAATATAATCAGTATAATTTTTCATCCATTCTCTTAACTCTTTTTCGGTTCTATTCTTTTTAATTTGATCATCCAACCATATACTTGCAGTTCTAACAAACATATCATAATTTTCTATTTTTTCATTTTCTTTTACTAACAAATGTTCTGCTACTTCTTCTCCCATTAATTGTACATTATCTAAAATTTTTCCTCTAACTATAATTAATGAAACTACAGATAAAACCATAAAAAAAAAGCAATATTGTTAATCCAAACCACGCTCTTTTTCTAATATATTTTTTCACTTTTCCTTTCATTCCTTTACTCCATATATTTTATATGCTCATAAAAATAGTATATTCTATCTCATATTTTTAGTCAATGTTTAAAATCCAATAACTAAATTCAGTTTAAATAAAAAAAAGAAACTATGTAATTTAAAATTTACAATAGCTTCTTTTTTAAATATTATTTTTTAAACATAATTTTTACTGTACTTCCTATCCCTATCTTACTTTCAATCTCTATATTAATATTTAGTATATTTGCTATCTTCTTTACAATAGAAAGTCCTAATCCATGGCTTCCTTCTTCCCTACTTCTTGCTTTATCTTCTCTATAAAATTTTTCAAAAATCTTATTTAAATTTTCTTCACTAATTCCTTTTCCTCTGTCAATTATTTCAATTGTGATATTTTTATCTTTTTTTAAAATAATTGTTACTTTTTTCTTATTTCCATATTTTACAGCATTCTCTATTAAATTTATTAATAGTTGTTTTAGTAAAAAATTATCTGAAATTATAGTATATTCTTCAGAAATAATTATTTCTATCTCTTGAAATGGATACAAATTTTTTAAACCTTTAACTATATTTATTATTAAATCTTTTAAATTAATCTCTTCTTCATTTATATAATTCTCTTCATCCTTAGCTAAAAATAATAATTTATTTACTAAATTAGCCATATTTTTACTTTCTTCCCCTATTGCATCTAAACTTTCCTCTACTAACTCTTTATTTGAATATCCCCATCTTTTTATCAGATCTACATATCCACTTATTACAAAAATTGGAGTTTTTAACTCATGGGAAGCATTATTTACAAAATCTATCTGCTTTTGTGTCTGTTCTTTTAGTCTTTTTAACATATTATTATACGAAATAATAACTTGTTGAAATTCATAGTATTCGTTTTCTTTAAAATTTGTATCCAAACTTTCTAAATTTATCTCATTAGTTAATCTCTGAAGTTCATTCAAAGAGGATGTAAATCTATTATAAAATCTTTTTGAAATAAAATAAGCTAATAAAGTTGTAAAAATTAAAATTAATGTAGATAAACCAATAATATTTAACATCAATCTTTTTTCAGCTTTTAAATTTTTTATAATATATACTTCTAAATTAGGATATTCCTTTATATTTATTTTTCTTTTTAAATATTGAAGATTATAATAACCACACTCTTTCACAATATCATAATAATCTTCATTCTCTACTTGTTTTAACTCATTTTCTGAATAACTTTTTGATAATATTTGTCCATTTAATTCAAAAATAATAGAACTCCCTAATATTTTAGGAGCTTCATCTAAAGCAGAATCAATTATATCATTTATTTTTCTACCACTCTCTAACTTTTCCTTAAACTCTTTTGTTTCGTACTGTAAAAAACTATCAATAGCATATAAATCATCAGCAGAACTTCTCTTTATATATGCTTCAACAGTTATAAAAATCACTATACCTGAAAAAGTAAAAATTAAAATTAAAATCATATAGCTTTTTAAAAGCATTTTAGATATCTTTTTCATAAGAATCTCCTCTTTTAAGCTTTAACATATATCCAAATCCTCTAATATTTTGTATATATTTTTTATTTGGAGCTTCTATCTTTTTTCTCAGAGAATTTAAATATACGTCGACTATCTTCTCTTCTCCTTCAAAATCATATCCCCATATTTCTGTTATAATCTTTTCTCTTGAAATAGTTATCTCTCTATTTAAAATAAATAGTTCCAGCAATCTATATTCAGTTTTAGTTAGAGATACTTTTCTTTTTTCTATAATTAGCTCTTTTTTAATAATATCTAAAACTAAATCTTCATATTTTAATTGATTAAGTTCTTGATAATCTTTCTTATTTCTTAAAGCAACTCTCATTCTAGCAAAAAGTTCCTCTATATTAAAAGGTTTAGTTATATAATCATCAGCACCCATATCTAATAGCTCAACTTTGCTTCTAATATTTTCTTTTGCAGTTAATACTATTATAGGTACATCTGAATTTTTTCTTAACTCCTTACAAACTTCCTCTCCTGAAATTTCAGGTAACATCAAGTCTAATAAAATTAAATCATATCTTATTAATTTAGCCTTTTCTAATCCCTCCTTTCCATCTTTAGCTAAACTTACTAAATACCCTTCATGTTCTAACTCCAATTGTAAAATTCTTCTTATTCTTAAATCATCTTCTATAATTAAAATATTCTTCATTTCTTCACCTCTTATATTATTTTAACATTTATAAGATAAAAATTTAAATAATTTAAAAGTTTTCTTTTGAGATAATTTTTGATTTACTATCTTTGCAATAATATAAGATAAAAAAATACTAAATAATACATCTGAAGTCCAATGATATGAAAGGTATATTCTACTAATTCCAACCATTCCTCCTATAAAAAATAAGATCAATTTTACAATTTTATTTTTTAAATTAAAACTCAAAAACCAAATTGTTGTAAATATAGTTATTGTATGTCCTGATGGAAAAGAATGATAACTAGAATTCCACAATAAATTATGTTCATATAAATATTTTAATCCATAAAATCTATCTGGAGAGAAACTAACATATGGTCTTTCTCTTCCTATTATTCTCTTTAAAATTGAAACCACTATTCCTGAACTCAAAAATGTATATATATTTCCTTTTATAAAAAAATAATATTTTTTTTGTTTAGTATTTTTTATCATATAAATAAAAAACAATGTCAAAATAATTTCAAAATATCCCTCTCCTAATTTAGTAATATTTTGGAAAAAAATATCTACTTTTTCTTTATCTAAATAATTATAAAATATACTCACATAATTATTTCCTATCAGTTTTGTTATTGTCATATCTAATTTTAGAATAAAGTTATACATAAAATCACCTCAACATTATTTTAATAGTAAATAGTTAAGATTTCGTTAATTTTACTTTTTTATACTAATTTTAACTTTTCTATACTATAATGAATATGTTAATACTAATAACTTAGGAGGAAAAATGTCTACTAAACTATTATTAAAAAAATTTCTTCAAGCTTCTGAGATTTTAAAAACTTGCCAAAAAGAAGTTATTCAAGATTTTAAAAATTATGATTTTTTTGAAGAAATTACATTAAATTATTCTGATAGCAATTTTATTACTTTATTTAAAAAAAATTTTTTTACTATTCTTATGCTAAGCCTTATAAATGAAAGTAATATTCCTAAATTTGGGATTATCTCCTATGGAAAAATAATCATATTTTTAAGGCAGGTAATAACTTCTGTTGATAATATTTTAGATGAAGAAAAAAAAGGAAATATTTTTATAAATTCTCTTAATAACCCATTAGTAGAAAATAGTTTTATTTCTCTTATTACACAAGAACTTCTGACTAAAGAAATTTTAAAATTAAATTGTAATAATAAAAAAAGTTAATTTAAAGGATTATTTATAGAATAATACTCTTATTTCTTGATTAAACATAAATTATATGCTATTTTATTAATATATTTTTATTGTGGAGGTTATGATGAAAAATCTTAATTTATTAATAAAACCAGCCTCTAGTACTTGCAATTTACAATGTAAATATTGTTTTTATTATGATGTGGCTGACAATAGAGAAATTAAAAATTATGGAATAATGGATGATGAAACACTTGAAAATATGGTAAAAAAAGTCTTTGAGGAAGTAGAATATCAAGTTAATTTTGCTTTTCAAGGAGGAGAACCTACAACAGCTGGAATAGAATATTTTGAAAAATTTCATTTTTTTGTAGAAAAATATAATACTAAAAAAATTCATGTCACTTTTGCTCTTCAAACTAACGGAACACTAATAAATAAAAAATGGGTTACTTTTTTTAAAAAATATAACTATCTAATAGGAATATCTTTAGATGGAAATAAAGATATTCATGATACCTTTAGATTGGATAAAAAAAATAATGGAACTTTTTCTCAAATTTCTAAAAATATAAAACTTTTAAAAAAAGAAGGAGTAGAATTTAATATTTTAACTGTTATAAATAAACTCACTGCTCAAAATGGAAAACTCATTTATAATTTTTATAAAAATAATGGATTTAGATATTTCCAATTTATTCCATGTCTAGATGCTCTTTATGATACAGAAAAAAAAGATTTTACTCTTACAGCAGAGGATTATGGTAATTTTTTAAATGATACTTTTGAATTGTGGTATCAAGATATAATGAGTGGAAAGAGAATAAGTGTGAGATATTTTGATAATATAATAAAGATTATTTTAGGAGAACAGCCAGAAGCTTGTGATATGGTTGGACATTGTAATATAAATGCTATTATTGAAGCTGATGGAAGTATTTATCCTTGTGACTTTTATGTTTTAGATGAATATAAATTAGGAAATATCAACAATTCATCATATACAAATCTTTTTAACACTAAAGTTGAACAAGATTTTTTACACTCTTCTCTAACTATACATAGTAGTTGTAAAATGTGTCCATATTTTAAAATTTGCCGTGGTGGATGTAGACGTCATAAAAATTTAGATAAGAATAATGAATATAAAAATAGATTTTGTCACAGTTATCAAATGTTTTTTGAAAAAAATATAGATAAACTTTTAAAAATAACTAATTTCATAATTAAAACTAGAAATACATCAAAAAATTATAACTAAGATTATATTTTTTCTTCTTATTATTTAAAAAACTAAAATTTCCCATTCACTTTATTCACTAAGGATTGACTATTAAAAGTTGATCCTTAGTATATTTTATTTTTTAATATATTAAAAAATAAAACAATCATTAAATCAAATTTAATGATTGTTTATCTTTAATAAATATAATTTTTTAAACTTTTAATCAATTATCTTTTTTTAGCTTCTTCGAACTTTGCCCATACTCCAGCTTTAACTAAAATTGATTTTACAGTTCTAGTTGGTTGAGCTCCATTTAATAAGAATTTTACTATTTCTTCCTCTTTTAATACTACTCTAGAATCTTCTAATGGGAAGTAGTTTCCTAAATAAGCAACTGCTTTACCATCTCTTTTTGATAATGCTTCCATAGCTACAACTCTATAAGAAGGTCTTTTTTTGTCTCCTAATCTAGTTAATCTTAATTTTAACATAAATTTCACGTCTCCTTTTATTATTTATATTTTAATCTTTAAATTATTTATTAATTTTTAGAATGGAAATTTTCCACCCTTTCCACCTTTAAATCCACCAAATGATGGTAATGAAGGTATTTTTCCACCACTGAACATTTTCATCATAGCTTTCATTTGCTCAAATTGCTTTAAAAGTCTATTTATATCTGCTACCTCTGTTCCACTTCCTTTAGCAATTCTTTGCTTTCTGCTAGCTTTTAATATTTCAGGTTTCTTTCTTTCCTCTTTAGTCATAGATTGAATTATCGCTTCTACCTTTTTCATCTCTTTTTCAGCAGGAGCTAAATCTCCAATCTGTCCCATACCTGGTATCATTTTTAAAATACTTCCTAACGAACCAAGTTTTTTAATATTTTGTAGTTGTTTTAAGAAATCATCTAAATCAAATTTTTGAGTTCTGATTTTTTCTTCTAGTGACTTTGCATCTTCTTCATCTATTGCACTTTGTGCTTTTTCAACTAATGATACAACATCTCCCATTCCTAATATTCTTGAAACAAGTCTTTCTGGATGGAAAAGCTCTATATCATCAATTTTCTCTCCAACTCCTACAAATTTTATAGGTTTTCCTACAACTGCTTTTATTGAAAGAGCAGCTCCTCCTCTAGTATCTCCATCTAATTTTGTAAGTACTACTCCATCTATATTTAACACATTATTAAATGACTCTGCTAAATTTACAGCATCTTGTCCTATCATAGCATCTACTACTAATAGTATCTCTTGTGGTCTAGTTAATCTCTTTATCTCTTTTAACTCATCCATAAGCTTTTCATCTATATGAAGTCTTCCTGCTGTATCTATTATCATATAAGTAGAACCTAACTCTTTAGCCTTGGCAAGTCCTCTTTCACAAATTCCAACAGCATCCTGATGATTTTCTTCTGAATAAACTTCTATTCCTGTTTGTTCTCCTAAAACTTGTAATTGTTTGATAGCTGCTGGCCTATATACGTCAGCTCCTACCATAAGAACTTTTTCACCTTGTTTTTTTAAGTAGTTACCAAGTTTAGCAGCAAAAGTAGTTTTTCCTGCTCCTTGCAATCCTGCAAGCATAAGTACAGTAGGATTTCTTACTCCCTTAGTAAGTCTAGCATTAGTTCCACCTAAAAGTTCTACCAATTCATCATTTACTATTTTTATAAACTGTTGCCCTGGATTTATTCCTTTTAATACATCAGTTCCAATAGCTTTTTCTTGAATCTTTGCTGTAAAATCTTTTACAACTTTATAGTTAACATCCGCTTCTAAAAGGGACATTTTTACCTCTTTAAGAGCATCTTTTATATTACTTTCACTTAGTTTTCCATGACCTCTAACTTTTTTAAAAATTTCTTGAAATCTAGAACCTAAATTATCTAACATACTACACCTCAACTAAAATAGCTTTTCTATTATCTCATCTAGTCTTTCTTTCTTGAAATCCTCTTTCAAGCTTAAGAGTTCATTATATACTCTTCTTTCTCTTTCATGAAATCCTAGCTTCTCTTCATATTCTCTCAGTTGTTTTATTCCTCTTTTTATATTATCATATACCGCCTGTCTACTCACGCCATTATTTTTAGCTATCTCCGAAAGAGATAAATCCTCTTCAAAGTGATTGATTAAATACTCTTTTTGCTTATCGCTTAACAGATTTCTATAATAATCTAATAGGGTTGAAACTTCTAAAAACTCATCTAATTCCATTATATCACCAGCATATTATATAAAATTTTCCAAAAACTGTCAAGTGTTTTTTCTTTACAATTTTGATTTTTTAATATTATATATCCCTATATAAAAAGAACTGTTACAACTATATTGCAACAGCTCTTTTCTTCTTATTTTAAATTTTTAATTCTAATTTTTCTCCATATCTAAGTTTATTTCTCATTCCTTGGATAATATTATCAAGTTTTGTTAAATCCTCTAATATTCCTCTCTCTTCTTCAGTAATATTCATAATTTTATAAATACCACCATTATTTATAACTATTCTCTTATCTCCCATAAGAGCAAGTAAAGGGTCATGTGTAGCCATTAAAACTATTTTTTCCTCTCCTACAAGTAAGTCTAAAGCTTTTTTTCTATCTATCCCCGCGTTTTCTATCTCATCTATAAGAACTATTGGAGAGGTACTTAATATTGCTGTATCTGCTATCATAAGCGCTCTTGATTGTCCACCACTTAAACTTGTAATTGGAGTATCTATTTTAAATTTCTCTCCAGCTAATTCATTAGCTTTTTCAAAAATTCTTCTAATTACTTCTTCTTCATTCTCAACCATTCTACTCTTAGCATGTAACTCTAAAAATTCATAAACAGTTAAATCCATTACAAAGTTCATATTTTGTGAAAGTTGAGCTACTAATTTATTGCTCGATGAAAATCTACTTTTTTTATCAAGAGGTTTTCCATTCACTAATATGGTTCTTTTTGTTGGTGTATCTCCTTGAGCTCCCCATTCTATATCTGCTAATAATCTACTTTTTCCACTTCCAGTAGGACCCACTATTGAGATTATCTCCCCTTTATGAATAGTAAATTCTTTAAACTCCTCTTTTTCTCCAAATTTATTTATTCCAGCTAAAATTGTCATCTCCTCTATACTATTATCTTCTATTCCTAATATCTCTACCATTTGATTAACAAATTCAACTAAATTTTCTATAAATTTCTCTCTATCTAATGATTTTTCTTCTAAAACAACTTCATCATAACTATTTAAAATCTCTTCTATATTTTTATTTAACTCTATCTCTATCTGGTTATCTTTTAAAAATTCTTCTATAAAAGGATATTTTTCAACAATATTTTTTAAATTACTTTTCAATAAAAATTTTTTACTTACCACAACTTCCTCCTTTACAAGAAGAGCTTAAATCTATCTTTCTAACATTTCCCATTTGATGCTCTTCCCCAATTCTAGTCTCCCCTAAACAGTAAGAACATAGAGCCGATGGCATAGAGAATCTTAAACTTTTTCCTTTTAAACTTTCCAACCTATCATCTTCATCATAGATAAGAGTTCCAAACTCATAAGCCCCCTGTCCATTAAGTCCATTTACATGCATAATAGTAGCCTTAGGATTTACAGACATTACTCTTGATGAAAAAACCTCTCTCTCTGCTTGAGATACTATATCCCCTTTTGTTATTACTACTATATCAGCACTCTTTAACATTGGTCCTATTTTTTTAGGAGTATTTACACCACTTAGATTATCTATTACACATACAGCTTTTATATCCTTAATATATGGAGAACACCTATTACATAACCCAGCACTCTCCGTAATAAGTATATCTAAATTTTCTTCTAGTCCCCATTTTACTACCTCTTCAATATTACTTACAAAATAATGGTCTGGACATAGAGAACCTGATAATCCCTTTCTGACTGGGACTCCTATTTTTTCATATAATTTATCATCATCAGTATATAAGCAATCAAATTTTACTACTCCTACTTTAATTCCCCTTTGTTTAAAACTCTCTATTGTCTTTATTATCAAGGAAGTTTTTCCAGATGATGGTGGTCCTGATATTGTTACTAAATTCATCTTATTCCTCCTCACTTGCTCTAAAAAATATCTCTTTTGTCTTCTCTAGTATTTTACCAATATTATTATTATGAATATAATCCCAACCACACCACATAAATTTCTTTCCTTCTATTCTATTATCTACATTTGGATTTACAGTAGGAAATAATCCTTGATGAGAAAATACTGTTCCTACCTCTTCTCCTGCTAAATAATCTACAAGTTTTTTTATCTTTTCAGCTTTATCCTTTTTAGTAAGCATAAATATTGGAGAAATTGCAGCACCATCATTTGGCCATACTGGTACCATTGGTCCATCAGCTTTTATCATCTTTGTAAAGAAATATGGCATAATAGTAACTGTTGGGGTATTAGTCTTCATTTTATCTGATTTTACCATTTGAGATGGATGTAAATTTTCTAACAACGCTCTTCCTAAATTTACTACTCCCTCTTCTCCATAGTTTTTATTAATATTTATTAAGATAGAATTGAATAAATCAAAATCTGATATTGGTAAACTTACAGATTTTCTAAATTCTGGTTTTAATAAGTCTGCCCAAGATTTTGGCATCTCTCTATCTCCAAGCATATTCTTATTTACTAAAAATACAGCTGGTACTACTCCTAACATAGAGTAATCTCCATCTGGGTCCTTTAGAGATATCTCATCATTTTGAAAATCCTTATTATACTTTTCTATCCCTGTTATATCTTTAAATATATGTTCTTTTTTGAATTTTCCCATAAGACTTTCTTCAAAAAATAAGTCAAATCCTGCTGATATAAATATATCTGCTAATTTCTCAGGATGATTAGCCTTTATTACATCATCTTTTAACCAATCAAGTCCAGCTGATGCAGCTTTTAACTCATATTTTACCTTTATATCTGGATTTTCTTCTAAAAATTTTGTAAATCCTTCTAATAATGGTATTCTTATTGGGCAAGGTAAAAGTCCCATAACTGTTATCTCTTCATCTACTATATTATTTTTTTTCATAGTAATATCTGTACTCTCTCTATTTTGAGTTACATACTCATTTAATATCTCTATAAAAGTTTCAACATTTACTTTCTTAGTAAGTAAAGCATTTTTTAAGCTCAGCTTTCCTAACATATTTTTCATAGTTTCATTACTTAAATTTTTAAATCCCTTTGACTCTAAAAATTCTATACTCTCTGGATATTTTTCACATATCTCTAATATTGTCATACTCTCATCTATATATCTCATAATCTCCTCCATTAATCTTTCCTATTTTCATATACATTATACTATATAATATAAAAAAAATCAGTAACATATGTTACTGAAATATAAAAAGACTATGAATAATATAATACTCATAGTCTTCAAAATAACTTCCTATACTTAAGCTTTTATTACTTTGTCATTTGAGTCCATAAATTTTAAGTACTCTTCTTTTGTCATTATAGGAATAAAGTTTTTCAAGATTTCTTTTCCTTTTTCAGCATTATCAAATAATAAATCTACTACTGTTAAAGCCATAGCTTTTGCTGGAGCTAAATAAGCATATTCTTCATCTACTATTTGATATTCTCTTGTATGAAGAGCTCCTTTTACTCCTCCAAACATTGGATGTAAAGTGGGCATAATATGAGATACATCTCCAAAATCAAATGAACCTGTAAAATCTCCACCTTCTATAATATCTTCCGAAGTAAGTCCCATATACTCTAAATTTCCTCTTAAAACTTTCTCCATGCTATCATGTTTTAAAATTGGTAAATATCCTGGTATCTCTGTTATCTCAATCTCTGCCCCTACTGCCATAGCTCCTGCCATAAGTGCTCTATTTACTTTCATATTTGCATCTATCATACTCTCTATTGTTCTTGCTCTTACATAAGATTCCATTCTTACATCTGCTGGAACAACATTTACTATATCTCCACCTTTTGTAATAATTGGATGAAATCTTACTCTATCTGCTTCTTTAAATGTTTCTCTTTGAGCATGTACATTATTTATTGCCAACATAGCTGCATTTAAGGCATTTATCCCCTCATATGGAGCCGAACCTGCATGAGCTTCCTTTCCTATAAATTTAACTTCTTTTCCTATAAATCCGTTACTTTCTGGAGCTGTTAATACTTTTTTATCTCCTGTATCTAATACATGAAACATCATAGCCATATCAACATCATCAAAAGCACCTTTTCTTATAAGTTCTTGCTTCCCACCAAAATATTTTATATATCCATCTTTTCTTAATTGGTTTCTATAAGCTAATTCTACAAATTCTTCAGCTGGTGTTGCTATAAAATCTATCTTTCCATCTAATTCTTTATATACTCCTGATTTTATTAATCCTACTGCAGCACCTAACATTCCAGCTATCTGTACATTATGTCCACAAGTATGAGAAGCTCCTATTGAATTAGCATCACAATGATCTTTACAAGATATTCCATCTAACTCACCTAAAACTGCTACTTTTGGTCCTTCCTTTTCCTCATTTACTCTAGCTCTACATCCTGTATATGCTATTTTATCTTCAGTTTCTAATCCTAATTCATTTTTAAAAAATTCTCTTACTGTTTTAGTAGTTTCAAACTCTTTGTATCCAAATTCTGGATTATGATAAATTTTTCTTCCTACTTCTATAATACTATCTTTATTTTCTTCTATTGCTTTTATTACTCTCTCTTTTAATTCTTCTCTTGTCATTTTTTTCTCCTATTCTTCTATTTTGAGATATAATTAATAAGAGCTTTTGTTGTTTTATATAACTCTTCTAATTCTAAAGTTTCATTAACAGTATGGACGTCATACATCCCAACTCCAATAATTATTGAGTTATACCCATTCTTAGCAAATATATTACTATCAGAACCTCCACCTATAACTTTCAATTCTGATTTTACTCCTAACCCTTCATATATTTCTGAAAACTCTTTTGCAAATTTTAAATTATCTTTTGGTTTTAATGTAGGATAATCACATTCATAACAGATTTCGTATTCTCCTTGCATTATATTTACTGCTTCATCACAACAATCTTTATATTCTTCTATTACTTCTAGTATTTTTTCTTCAGAATGACTTCTTACTTCAGCTTTTACTATACATTCATCTGCTACTACATTAGTTGGAAAATTTGAATTTATTACTCCTATATTTGAAGTTGTTAATTCATCTATTCTTCCCATTTTCATTTTTGAAATAGCTAAAGCTGCTAAATTAATAGCATTTATCCCTTTCTCTGGTTCTATTCCAGCATGTGCTTTTTTTCCTTTGAATTTAATTACTACATCATATTTACTTGGTGCTGTATGAGCTATAAGTCCTGCTCTTCCAGCATTATCTACAACTATCATATTTTTAGCTGGTATCATATCTTTAGGTATTAAATTCCAAGAAATATTTTTTGCTCCTAACATACCTTGTTCTTCACAAGGAGTTAAAACTATAAAAATATCTTTATGAGATCTATTCTCCTCTTTTAAAACTTTGATAGTCTCAATAATACTTGCTATTCCTGCTTTATCGTCTCCACCTAAAGTTGTTGTACCATCTGTTCTTAAAATACCATTTTCTAATATTGGAGTTATATTTTCACAAGGTTCTACTACATCTAAATGAGCAGCTAATGTTACTCCTTCTCCTTCTAAATTTCCCTTTATTTTAGCTATTATAGTAGGCGAATTTCCATTATATTTCTTAAAACCTTCATCTAAGTATAACTTCGCACCTAATTTTTCTAATTCTTTAACTAAATATTTAGCAAATTCTCCCTCTTTTTTAGAAGGGGAATAGATTTTTATCATTTCTATTAGGTTCTCAACCATTCTTTCTTTTTGCATTCTAACACTTCCTTATTTACTTTTGTTTATCCATAACTTTTTTTGCAAATGCAATTGTTGAAAAAACTGATACTAATGTTACAATAAAAGATGGATTTCCAGGAATCAATGCTACAACTTTTGTCATAATAAATGATACTACTAAAGCAAAAATACCTGTTTTTGGAGATTTAATAGCAAATTGAGCAAATACTCCTCCAAATAAAGCTGGAATTATTAAACTTAAAACTGTCATAAATGATTGTGGTAATCTTGATAATAAAGTTTGCCCCGCTAAAACTGCTAACATTAAGAAAAAGATTCCTACCCAAATTGATACTCCTATTCCTATTGTTCCCATTATATTTCCTTCATCTGTTCCTGTTTCATAACCAGAACTCTCAACAGCTGAAATAGCTGCAGGTATTCTCATATTTACAAGATTTCCAGATAAGAATCCCATATATAACCCTGCTCTTCCAACAATTGGATAATAACTTATTGGTTCACTAAAATAAAATGCTCCTGAAACAGAAATTTGAGATATTGCTCCTGCTATAATAGGTCCTAATCCTGGATTAAAACCAAATACAAATGTCATGATAATTGGTGGTAGTATACTTACTAGTACACCTAATATCATAGTTACTCTTCCTATTTTTGTTACTTCATCTATATACTTATCAAAACTCATTTTATTATCACCTTTCCTAAATTGTTAAAGTAGCTATAATAGCCCCACCAAACATTGCTATTGTTAAAGCCCATTCCTTTATCCAAGAAATTTTTTCTCCAATTTTAAGACATACAATCATTATTACCAATCCTGATATTGCAGAAACTGTTACTTCCGGATTTGTAGTTACTTTTAAATAATTTCCTATATTAAAATAAGCAAAAGACCCTAGCATAGCTCCTAATCCCACAGCAGGTAATAAAGCTTTTCTTCCATTAGTTAATAATCCATTTACTTTATCCATCTTATGAGCAAATAGAAAAACAAAAATTATCCATCCTAATGAACCTAATGCCATTGTCCATAAAGCATTTGTAAAAACAACTGGTGTCATATTTGTTGATAATTCTGAACCTAAAGCTTGTGCTCCAAAGTTAGCAGCCATAGCTTCAAAGTTTGATCCTCCTATAACACTTAATCTAAAAGCTGAAACTGGAGAACCCATTGTTACTAATAACGCCAACAAACTTCCTACTACTCCTAAAGCTGGTCCTATACTAGATATAGCACTTGTTCTTATTCCTTTTTTTACTCTTTCATCATCCATTCCCATTTCTTTTGCAGCTTTCAATGATTTCATTATTATTAAAGCTGATTGAATTAAAACTACTGAAATTCCAATTAGAGCAGCTATCCACATTATTGGATGATTTGCATACTCCATGTGTCCTAAACTTTCCATAACTTTCCTCCTTAATTTTTTGTCCTTATTAGGACCTTTATTATATAAATATATATATATCAGTTTTTTTATAAAAAGTCAATATTTTTATTCTATTTTTCTACTTTTTTTTTAAAAATAAAACAGTATCAAAAAGGTGTACTTTAAAAAATAAAGGACAATTTTTTATAAAATTGTCCTTTATTCCTAATTTATTTTAAATTTTATAATTCTTTTTGGTCTCCCTACCCCTACTGAATTTTCTACTTGTACGCTTTCAGCATAATCTTTCTCTATTATTTTTTTTAAAATTCTATTTGTACTTCGTTGGGTAATATTTAAAATTTCTGCTATTTCAGAGCTTGTAAATTCATCTTTTTTCTTTTTACACATTATCCCTTTTATTTTTTCTAAATAGCTTGAATTTATTCCAATCTCATCAGCTATCTTTTTCATTCTTTTACTTGATACTTTTTTATACTCTAACTCTTTTGAGCTATATAATGGTCCTTTTATCTTTTCTCCATTTGAGTAAAATATTTTTCCATTTTTATTTAAACTTAATTTTAATGAAATTCTAGCATTTTTTTCAGCTTGAAATATTGTATTCCCTTCACCTATTCCAACTACTATCTTTTCCTCTAATAATTCAAGTTCATTTTGTAAGCTAAAAATCCTTTTTAAATTCTCGGTATTTTTCAATACCTCTATATTTGATATAATAATATATTCTTTTTTATCAGAAGTTTGAATATTTCCTTCTAATTCTTTAGCATATTCTAATAATTTTTTCTCTATTTTCATTTTATTTTCTAAATTATTATCTAAATTCATATTTAAAGATTCTAATTTTATTATTTCTATTCCTATTTTTCCTTTTCTATTATTTACTAATTCTATTCTATTTAATAAAGCCTTAAATTCATTTTCAATCTCTATATTAGTTGCTTGGATTCTATACACTGGTATTTTCTTTTCTTTTAATACATTATAAATATATCCAAAAGCTGTAAACACACAATTTATCTCTCCATTTTTATAAGCTTTTAAATATTCCTCTAGGTATTCTTCCTCTTTTTTTAACATTTCATATTTTTGATAAAAAATTTTTTCTAACTTTATATCAAACTCTTTTAGAACATTTAATAGAATTTCTTCTTCCACTACATCTATTCCTAATTTTAGATTTAATATATTATTTTTTTCTTCTTTTAATTCCCAAAAGCTTTTTATTAAACCTATACTTCCACGCCTTGTATATACTACTGGTTTTTCTAAATCAAATTTACTATTATTAACTAGTGAGTAATACACTCCTATTCCTGTTAAATATATTCCATCAACTTCATCTTTTATCTCTTCCAGTACTTCATGGATTTTTTCTATTTTATCCTCTTTTTTTAATACAAATTCTATATCTATATATTTTTTTTCTAATATATTGTATATTTTATCTACCGAATCTGCAGCTCCTACTATTGCTATCCTCATACCTATCCCTCTAAAATTTTTTAAATATTTTTTCTATTATAACATTTTTTTTAAAATAAAAAAAGCTGAGTAGCATTAAAAAAATGCTTTACTCAGCTCTCTTTTTTTGTATAATATAGTCGCCAAACAAAATATACAAAAGGAGATATACATGCTTTTAAAACACATATTCTCTGATATTAATATATCAAATCTTTTAACTCATGTCAAAAAATATTTTTACTATAATCATTTTCTTTACATTGAAGAGACTATTCAAAAATTTCTTGCTTGTTCAATTGATAAAGCTTTCATTGTTTATCAATGCCCTCTGTGCGGTAGCGCTCATAAATTTAAAATTT